>NZ_JAEMUD010000001.1:600000-900000 GCF_018342475.1 Parachlamydia sp. AcF125
CGTATAGGGGAGTTGTTGTCTGAAAGGCAGCCTGGAATAAAGCCGTTCGAAGGAGGGCTTTTTCTTTAATCTTTAGCGATAATGTTTGCCTTTTAGCCATAGATTTTGCCGTAAAATCTAAGGTCAGCGCCATCCTAACTGAACCATAGGCAACATCTTGTGCAAAAGCAAAATCTAAAGGGGAAGGGGATTCTCTTTGTTTCCACTCTTCAAGAGATTCTGCGAGGAATTTTCCTTCTTTCAAAAAAGCATAAACAGCCAAAAAGGCTGCTTCACGTGGATTTGTTTGGGACATATACTTGGCCAGGGTGAATTCCCTTATAGCTTACTCGATCAATCATTTTGTATCTAGCATTAACCATTGTCCTAAAAACCACTTATGAAACCATTCTTGCAAATTTTCGGCGCTATTTTTAAAGATTGAATCTGTTTGCTCTTCTAGCCATTCACAAGCCTGGTCAATCGAGCAACCTGTTCGGAAAAGAGAGAGAAAGTGGTATTCATCTGGAGCAAGGGGAGCGGTAACGACTTGATTGTTACGATTTCTGAAAACTGCGCAATAGCAGGGCGTATGCTTAAGCTCAGGAAAGTCATGCTCCAACCAGTAGTCAGGCTCTTGCTTTAAGAAGGCTTCCCGGAACTTTACTAATTCATATTTGAAGGCAAAGATTTGCATGTGGGGTTGCAATTTCAAGCTTTTTGCTAGAACAGCCTCCGAATCTCCTCGCATCATCTCATGGAGATTGGTGGAAATGTGGGCCGTATAAAAAGCTTGATTGAAAGCGCAGTCTAATTGAGCTGCATCATAGACAAACTGAAAATCATCCGCACGATAACATTCTTGAATATAGAGGGAAAGGCGGTCTCCGATAGCTTGTAAAAACCAATGAGAAGGGGGGTATAGCACCAAATAAGGGAAGCCTAAAATTTGATTAAAATCCCGGTAACCAAACAAACGTGTGACTAAGGGAAAGGTATCGTGCAAAACATTCAGCAGCCGCCACCAGTATTGTTGATTATAAATTTCAATTCTTTGGGCCGGCTCTAAGGTCGGGCTTGGAACAATATAATGAGCGGCTTCCATCTCCATAGGTTGACCGCTAGGGGAGATGGGATTCATGTGGCTGTCGATATCGATTGGGCGAGCGATGATACTGCCAAACCATTCTTGAATGGATTGAAGGGCAGGGGGTACAAGTGTTTGTTCGGTGCTCATGCCTACCCTTTGCAACTGATGAGGGATTGTTGAAACTGCTTAGCTTTCAAAGCTTCGTTCCAGGTATCTTGGAAACTAAGAAAATTATCATCCCATTCTAGCAATGTTGAAACACCGCCTGTCTTAGGATAAACTTCTGCATAAATTTGCCATACTTCATCAATGACCGGATGGTCATGCGTATCTAAAATATAGGCGCCATAATCGGAATGCCCGGCTAAGTGAATTTGAAGCACGCGATCAAGAGGAATATTTTCCCAATAAGTTTGAGGGGCAAATCCATGATTGCGACTTGAAACGTAGACGTTGTTGACATCCAACATCATATAGATGTCGGCTTTTTCTACCACTGCTGTATAAAAATCCCATTCGGGCATTTCATCTGCTTTATAAGCCACATAGGAGGAAAGATTTTCTAAAGCAAAGGGTAGCTCCAAGTAATCTTGCACAATGCGAGCGCGTTCAGCAACGTAGTCGATGACTTCTTTTGTGCGAGGAAGAGGGAGGAGATCGTGATAATGGGCCCCCGGAAGCCTACCCCAGCACAGATGGTCTGACACCCATGGGGTTTTGGTGAGTTTTGTTAGATCTTTTAATTTTTTTAGATAGTCGAAATCTAAAGGATCTGGGCTTCCGATTGCCAAGGAGACTCCATGCTGCACCACGGGATAACGCTCAAGAATTCTTTCAAGATTTTCGAGCGGTAAGCCACCCTCTACCATGAAATTTTCGCTAATGATTTCAAACCAGTCAATATCCGGTTGATCGCGAAAAATCTCATGATAGTGAGGGATTCTGAGGCCAACGCCAATTCCTAAATTGGGGATATTAGAATTTTTTCTCATAGGTAAGTGTAAAGTCTTGTGTCAGGCTTGTATGTTTATTTTTTAACTTGGATCCCTTTTGCGGCTTGTTTTCTTTTCTCCGCCATGTGTTGAACAACGAGCTTAACAGCTAGGTTTTTGTCGGCAAAAGCACATTTTCCTTGTCCTTTGCACTTCCCTTTGCCCGCACAAGCATTCTGATCTGTGTTGCAAGCGTTTAATCCTCGGCACGCATTAGTACCTGTGCACCGTTGGCTGGCTACATAACGTGCGAGCTCTTTGCCTTTTTCATCTAATGAATTGTAAAGCGAGACACCTTCAGGACTTAACTCCAGCAGAAGCTCATCTTCTGTCATTAAATGATAACCCATGTTGCCACGTTCGCTCGTTTGCTTGGAAACTCCATACTTTTGAACGGCATCGCTATCAGAAGCAGTTCCAGCATAAACAACAGTATTAGCGGTAACAAAAGCGCTTAAAATTCCTCGCAAAGCAAGTTGTTTAGCTCTATTTTTTTTCATATTAAGCTCTTATTTTAAAGGATGAACGTATCATTAATTTTAAATAAATAGCTTATGCATGCCGCGGCATGCATAAGCTATAGCGCTGCTAAAATGAATTAACGAGTTTCTGATAGGATAGGGGGTTAACGGGGAGACTGTTGTCCACCGCAGCCGTTTGAACCGCCACAACCTGAGCCCTGCGTTGGTAGTTGAGTTTGAGGATGAGATTGCCCTCCGCATCCATGAGAGCTAGCAGCGCAGCTAGCAAATTCTGTAAAAGAGTCGTCCTGTGTGCTTTCGGCAGAACCTCTATTGTCTCTGCTATACGCATAGTTTCCACGACGGATGTAGTTGCCGGAGTAGCCGTAGTTATAATTTGAAGCTAGATGGCTTTCAATGGATGGGGCTTCTGCTTGCACAGGAACATCTGCTTGCCCTGGGGATGCCATCATTAGACCGCTGGTAATTCCCAATAAAGCTAATTTTTTCAGGTGATTTTTTTTCTTCATAAATCCACTCCTTAAAGTTGATGGAACACTATTGCATGATAGTTTGCGTCAATCATTCTCTGGGAAGATGCGCTCTCCTCGAACATAAACAGCTTCTAGATAGTTTATGAAGGCACTCGGCCTTTTCTCTTTAATTTGTTTGTAGCATTAATCATTTGATGTTGCAAGTTTTTTTTTGAGTGCTCATAATTGCTTGCTTATCTCTTTGAAAATCTTTGGCTTAATTTCAATCTACTTCCCAGGATTTTGCCCTCTATGAGGATAGCCGGAAGCCTTCACTTATTGTTCCCGCTATAGTAGACTAAAATCGAAGGACCTATCAGCCATAAATATCCTAATTTGTTCAATTTAAGAAAGTAGTAGCTATCTTCGATAGGGGAGGCAATTTTATTCATGATTTCTCCTTTGATGTAAGCAGCCATAAAATCAAGTAGGGGTTGTAAAAAGGGCGCTCTTCAAGTTTATTTTGGAAGGTCGTTTTTTTGGAGGTTTCCAAATTTTTGATAGTTGTTAGCGGTAGGGCTTTAGGTAGAGGGGGTTCAAATTTCCCATAAAAAAAGCTTCCGACCTTGAGGGATATGCTTCATCCCCTACTGCAGCTTTTTGTAGGAATAAAAGGCTTAACGCCCGGCATAGGGCTTACTTTCTAGCTTTCTTTAGTTGAAGGATCTAACCCAGCCTATCTGATCACATAGGAGGGGAAATCACAAGAGAGGCTTTTTATAAGAAGATAATTTCAAGAGCGGTAATCGAGGGCAAATTAGATAATCCATTTCCTTTATTCTTGCATTCTGTTAAAATAGGGATTTGTTCTGTACCTTTTATCATTTACAGGCTGTTTTGAGGAGAGTTGCATGCATAATGAAGTTCAACTACGATTAAAAAATCTAGAAGATCGAATTCTTCATATGTGGAGGTATCTTTGACTTGGCTTCAAAGGAAGCGAAAGTTAGAGCGTTAGAAGCTGAAATGGAAACTCCCACATTTTGGGACAATAATGACACAGCTCAAAAAGTGATCAACGAATGTAATACCCTGAAAGCTTGGACAACTCCTTATTACGATCTCAAAGTACGGTTTTCAAATGTGAATGAATTGTTAGGAGAAGCTTTTGAGTTGGACGACGAAGGTTTGGTTCAAGAGCTTTTGCAAGAATTGAATTCCATTGAGGAACATTTGAAAGAACTTGAAATCAGAAAAATGCTTTCAGGAGAACTTGACAACAAAAACGCTTTTTTAAGTATCAATGCAGGCGCGGGGGGGACCGAAGCGTGTGATTGGGTACTCATGTTATCTCGGATGTATCAACGTTGGGCGGCCAAAAAAAATTGGAAAGTGGAGTTGATTGATACGATTGATGGAGATGTGGCGGGGATAAAGAGTATTACCTATAAATTTACCGGAGCTTTTGCTTATGGGTATGCCAAAGCAGAAAAAGGGGTGCATCGGCTGGTGCGTATTTCTCCTTTCGATAGCAATGCGAAAAGGCATACAAGCTTTGCATCAGTGGATGTAACCCCTGAAATTACAGAGGACATTCAGATCGAAATCAAGCCAGAAGACTTGCGCATTGATACCTTTAGAGCTTCAGGGGCTGGGGGGCAGCATGTGAACAGAACCGATTCAGCCGTTCGTTTAACCCATCTTCCCACAGGAATTGTGGTGTCATGCCAGACTCAGCGCAGTCAACTTCAGAACAAAGAAACTTGTTATAAAATGCTGCGTTCTAAGTTATATGAAATGGAAGTTACGGCGCGCGAAAATGCACTTAAGGCCATAGGTGGTGAGAAAAAAGAAATAGCATGGGGAAGCCAGATTCGCAATTACGTTTTTCAGCCCTATACTCTAGTGAAAGATACGCGCACTAAAGTAGAGTGTGGAAATATTCAAGCGGTTATGGATGGGGAGCTTGATGATTTTGTTAATGCTTACTTAATGGAGTTTGGGGGATGACAGCTCAAAATCAGTCAGATAACGATATTCGTTATACAGAACCTGGTGATGCAGTTTATCTAAAAGAATGGTTGATGGATAAAAGTGTTTCTCGCTGGTTTCCAATGTGTGATGAGGCGGAGATCAACGATGCAGTGAATCGTTGGATTGGTTTTTACCGCTATAAATGCAGTTTAACCGCTGTAAGAGATGGAGTTCCTTGCGGGTTAGCAACTTTATATCTGCAGCCTTATCGGAAGCTCGCGCACCAATGTGAATTTGGAATCATTGTAGGGGCCGAATACAGAAACCAAGGAGTGGGCACAGAACTTCTGAATAATTTAATGTATTTGGCAAAAGAAACTTTTCGCATCGAACTTCTTCACTTACAAGTTTATGCTGAAAACCCGGCGATCCGCCTTTACGAACGTTTTGGGTTTAAAGAATTTGGAAGGCAAAATCAGTGGATTAAAGAAGAAGACCGCTATGTAGGACGGGTGTTTATGGAGCGTTTCTTAACTTGATTTAATCTTAAATGGGCCTCTATGTCAATTATCCATTTTCAAGAAAAGCTAGAAACCACTTCGGGGAAAAAGCTTATCCTGCGTTTTAATAATAATCGCTCCACCATGTTAAGTGTAAAATGGGGAGAGCCCGATTGCGTGGTATCCTTGCACTCTTTTTTTTTGGAAGCTCCTCAAAATGTGATGGATGCTTTAGCTTGCTACATTAAGCAAGAGCACAAAAAAATTGCTCCATCGATTAAAACTTTTATTGAAGACAATCTTAAAAAATTAGACTACTCGCATCAAATCGATCCTTCCAAGCTTTCTACACAAGGTAAGTTTTATGATTTACAAGCAATTTATAACGAGTTAAATGCAGAATACTTTAATGGAGAAGTGAAAGCAGCTATTACCTGGTATAATAAACAATCGCGAAAAAACAGCTCTACTGTGACGTTTGGGCTTTATCATCACCTTCTGCGTTTAATCAAAATCAATCGAATGCTGGATGCTTCTCATATTCCTGCGTACTTTGTGTCCTTTGTAGTTTATCATGAAATGCTGCATGAAGCATGCCCTTCTTATGTAGATAAAAAAGGGATTAACCGTATCCATAGTAAAGAATTTAGAGAGCGAGAGGTTCTCTTCAAAGACTATTTCAAAGCTAAGAAATGGGTTGATCAGTATCTTAAAGAGACGTTCGCATAAACCAAATTTATCTGATTTAAAGGAAATGTAATGGCAGGTCATAGTAAATGGGCAAATATTAAGCACCGCAAAGGGCGTGCAGATGCAAAGAAAGGGAAGATTTTCTCAAGGATTGCCAAAGAAATCATCAGTGCTGCCAAACTAGGGGGCCCCGATCCAAAATCTAATCCCCGTTTGCGCCTCGTTTTACAAAAGGCCAGGGAAGCCAACGTTCCAAATGAGATTATCGAACGAAATATCAAAAAAGCTTCTAGTGCAGACCAAGCAGATTATATTGAGATGACTTATGAGCTTTATGGCCATGGGGGAGTGGGGATTATTATCGATGTAATGACTGACAACAAAAACCGGATTGCTTCCGATATGCGCATTGCGACAAACAAGAGGGGTGGAAGTATTGCAACCCCGGGAGCTGTGGCTTTTAATTTTGATCGTAAAGGTGTCATTCAGATTTCTAAAAAGCATGGGGTAGAGGAAGAATTATTTAATGCCGCTATTGAAGCAGGGGCAGAAGACTTTGAAGTTGCCGATGAGTTTTTCATGATCACGACAGACCCGGCGGGATTGTTTCAAGTTAAAGATGCTGTAAGCCATTTAGGCTTTCAATGTGAGGAGGCTTCTTTAGAAATGATTCCCAAAGCTTATGTGGAATGCGATGAAGAAACAGCTAAAGCAAACTTAGCCTTGATTGATTGGTTAGAGCAATTAGAAGACGTAGATGCCGTTTATCACAATATGAAAGTTCCAGATCAATGGGTGGATGAGCAGCTTCTTTAATGCACTAGATTTAAGCTCTATTATTGCTCTTCCCGAAGATCTTTTGCAAATTGCACGCTATTTTTCACACGAAAAAGGAACGTGCTTTCTTTATTCAGGAGGCTCTTTCCCCCTCTCTAAAAAATCTTTTTTGTGTTTATACCCTTTTTCTTTTATTTGTATTGAACCGACTATCCAAAGAAAATCTTGGGGAGGGGGCATTCTTAAACCTCTCGAGCTTCATTTGAAAAATCCGTGGGATGCCCTTAAACAATTTTTAAATGAGCCGAGCCTCACTTTCTCATTTCCTCGTTGGGTGGGGTATTTAGGATATGAGATGGGGGCTTATAGCGATTCCCAACTGGTTTTGGAGTACACTCCTCCCGAAATTCCTTTGGCTTATTTTCAACGGTTTGCTTGCACAATCGTTTTTGACCACGATTTGAAAAAATGCCAATTGTGGATAGACCAAGAATCTTTCTCTTTTTTAGATCGCTCACAAATAGGGCAGATCCTAGAATGGAGCACTATTTCTACTTGGATACGCGTGAAAGCCCAAGCCTATGCGCTTGCTTCGCCATCTGAAGTTTCTAGCTTGATTTTTAAGATTCAACCAGCTGGACGGGAGTCTTATCTCAATCAAGTCCAAAAAGCCAAAACATTGATCGAAAAGGGGGAAATTTATCAGGTTAATCTCTCGCAGCCCTTTACTTTGCAGGGAAGGCGAGAAGGTTTTGAGCTGTTTTATCGATTAGCTAAGCTCAACCCAGCCCCTTATTCTGGCTACTGGGATCTTCCCTTTTGCTCGATTGTATCTTCTTCCCCTGAAAAATTTTTAAAAAAAGACTCTCTTCTTCTTTCTACCGAGCCAATCAAAGGCACAGCTCCACGCGGAACAACTCCCACAGAGGATGGTGGCAATCGCGAACGGTTAGTGCGTTCCGAAAAAGAGAATGCGGAGTTGCTCATGATTACAGATCTCATGCGGCATGACTTAGGAAAAGTCAGCGTAGCTGGCAGCGTGAAAGTAAACCCTCATTGGAATTGCTATGGCTACCAAAATGTTTTTCACCTAAGCTCTGAGGTTGAGTCTATCGCATGTTCGTCTTTGCATTTCTTAGATATCATACGAGCCTGTTTTCCTGGTGGCTCTATTACAGGTTGCCCAAAAATTCGAGCAATGCAAACCATTCACGCTTTTGAAAAGCGAGCTAGAGGCATCTACACAGGCTCATTGGGATATTTTTCCCATAATGGAGATTTCGATTTTAATATTGCCATTCGCTCTTTAATTCTATCTCCCACTTCTATTCATACAGCCTTTGGGGCGGGAATTGTGGCGGACTCACTTCCCGATCAGGAATACCAAGAAATTCTCTCAAAAGGTCAATCTATTTTTGAAATTTTAAATGTTTCTCTCGTTTAAATCAATTCTAAGCTTTTAACTACCAATCGTTAATGGTTCCCTCGCAAAACCTCAATAGGGGAAAAATAAGAAAGATTTTTAAATGTATCGTCTTTTTTGTTAAACACAAAAATAATTGCTAACACTGCCACAAAGGAGATGATGATGACCTTCGAATCGACTACGCGAATTCCTTCTACATCCTTCTATACTAGTCCACCATCTGGGGAATCTCCTAGAAGTAAAGCTGGAAGCCTAATTAAAGCGGAAAAACTCAAAAATACTTCCACTGACAAAAGAAAGAGCCTTAGTCTAAGTGCTTCCGTAGTGACTAGAATCTCGCAATTGAGGAAGCGTTTAGGTTCTCCTCGAGGAGGATCCCAAGTGTTGGGAAAAGTTGACGAGGATGAGCTTCCACTCAAACAAAAGAAATCTCGAGTTTCCTTAAGAGATAAAGAAAGATTGCAAATTACGCGGCTCAAAGCAGAAGGGGAAAAAGCTCAAATCCCTTCCAAAATGGAGGAAGGCGAGATAGAAATGATTACCTCTCACGAAAACTGGTTAATTCTCTTATCAGAGAATCCGGATACAGAGGAGGAGGATAATTCTTGGGACTTTGTGCATGATTCTGCTGAAGAAAGCGATAGAGCAACAAGCCTCTCCTCCTTAAGGGAACCGGGTATTCAGCAGGTAAGAAAAAATCGGAGAAAAATAGGCTTAAGGCTAGACTCGAGCGAATCTTTCTCCTCTGAAAAAAGCTCTTTCGAGAAGGAAGAGGAAGTTATGGATCCTTGTGAGAGAAGAAAAGGAAAGGAAAAAAGCTTTGAAGAAATGGCGCATAAGCCTGAAGAGCATTGCAGTTCGGAAACTTTGCCCGATTTTTCGGAGGATTCAGAGATTTTAGAGCGACCTGATAGGAAAAAACCAGACAATGAAACGCGCTCCTACTTAACCCCGCAAGATGAAAAACAAACGGATAGAAACGCTCAAAATGCTTTATTGAAAATTAAAGAGGACCTTATTTTTTACGATGCTAAAGTTCTCGATGCCAAAATATGGCATTATTTAAAAAAGCATGCGGAGGAAATCCTTAAAAAGAAAAATTGGGATACCATTACCGCTAAGCAATTAGAACGCTTATTCTCTCCCCGCTCTCTTTACCTTTTTGAAAAAATTCATGCGAGCCAGTCTCTCTTAAAGGGTCTTATCCACAACTTAATTGCGATGGAAAAATGCTTATATGAGTTTGTAGAGACTTCCAAATCGGTAACAAAATGGATTAAAGCCTTTAAAGGTCACTTAAACTTTTTGATTAATGCAGGTTTAAAATCATTTGTTGATTATTTTGAAAATAACCTTACAAGTGAGGATAAAAAAATCATCCTTTTAGCATTGGGGTGCGATGCTGCAAATAACTTGGAAGTCTTAAAAAAATGGGCGAATCGGAGTAACGTAGAAGAGGTAAAAGAATATCTCTTGGCGCGCGAGCGTTTTTATTTAGGAGTAGAAAATCTTACTGAAAAAGAGATAGACGTTTCTTCTGATATTTTTGCAAACCCCAATGTTTTTCATATACCCCGCTCCCATATTGTGCGAGGGCTTCTAACAAAAAATATTTTTGAAATGCCTCATTTTTTAAAGGACCAAAAAATTGCAGTAGATCGTCAGGCGGGCCGCAGTGAGGTGAAGCTAAAAGCTTTTCTGAGCCAAATCTTACAGGAATTTGGGCCTTCTTTTTTTCTAGAAATAAGTCCCCCAAGCTATGCGGAAAAGTTTTTAAAGTTGGAACTCACTCCCTTTGATTATTTTTTTCGACTTTTATATATCGGGCATTTTAAAACGGGGGCTTTTATTCATCGGATTTTTAATTCGACTTATAAAAAGGCTGAGATTCGCTGTTTAGAGTGTAAAATTCACTTTGAGAACTTAAAAAAATTCAAATTAAATTTTGCGATGAATTATTCTCTGCAAGGGGAAGCTGAGTTTGTATTTAGTTTAGAGCTTATCCCTATAAAAAAGGAGATTCCTTCTTTCAAAGCTATCCTGAAGGTAGTTAAATATGAATTTAATGAGGAAATTTTAGAAGAGAAAAAAAATGAAATTTTAGAATGTCTGGTTCGCTATTCCAATTCCATTCCTTCCTATAAAACTCTTCCTCGCGGGATATCTTATTATACCCTCCCTGGAAGCAAAAGTCTTACCGTGGAATTAAAAAAAACATTCGAGCAGCAAATCATAGAATGTAGAGATAAGCATCCTTGTTTAGATTTGTTTAAGTTAGAAGATGGATACCTCAAAGAATGTCGCGCAGCTATATGTGAGAACCATGGCCGTTATTCTCGAGAACTTATCGAAGAATTGTGCCAAAAACTTTCCCTCAATGCGCCCTTTTTTGATTCTGTTATTCCTAGAATTTCCTACCTCGCCAAAACTTTGCAAAAATGTTATGAAGAAAAAAATAGGCAAAGCTCTTTTTTTGAAGAGCTTATGAAAGTTTTGAGAAAAGTCCTTAACTCTTCAGATTACAAGGTGGGAGAGCAAGGGATAACGAATCATCCAAACGTTGCAACTTTACTGAAAATCCTTGGTGAAGTTTCGGACCTTGAAATACGCAATTGCTTTTTTCAAGCGATAGGAGAAACTCCCGAAGCTGGAGAAAGGTTAATAAATTTTTTAAAAGAAAGCGTGAACGTAAAAAAGATTGAAAGGACCCTTGAGAGAATGTCAGAGGAATATCATCGGTATAGGCACGAAATGCTTTCTTCTAAGTGTTATTACTTGACGATTCCCCAGAAATTAAAAAAGAATTTTTTTAGCATTTTACCTAAAGATATGTTTCGGAGTTATAGACCTAAGGAAAGCCAGGTCTATATTTTTAATTCCATTAAAATTAATGGAAATTTGCTGGTTGATTTAGAAGAGGAATCTGAATTTCTCTCTCGTTTTTTTGCGGAAATATATGCTCACTTTGAAAAGGATCGGCACGTCACACGCACAGATTATGAGGTAAAAGCGTTTAATACATTCTTAAATACTTCATGGAAAAAAATCCTTCCCTATTTTTTTTATCGAAAGAAAGAAGATGGCAACCTTTATAAAAACAAGGAGTTCGATATAAACGCTTTGCGCGCCTTTTTTTCTTCTTCAGCCATTAACTATGAGGAAATTCGAAAAAATTTTGGGAAATTTAAGAAAAAGAAAACCCATACGGAAGAGGAGTTATGCAAAATTATCGCCTCCTGGTTTGTTTCGGCAACCGTGTCTTGTTATCCTATTTTAGCTTTGGGAGCTAATGGCATCTGGAGCGTGGTAGAAACCATTTTGCAATCTACTTTTCCCCAATTTAATCAGCTTCCTTTTGGTTTTAAAACTATGTCAGGCATTGATTTAAACCTTCATATTGAAAGCTCAACCTGTTATAAAGTTGGGGTGATCAAAAAAGCTGGGGTTTGTCCTCGGTTGGATCGATGGAATCCGACCTTAACCGCAGTCGATAACAAGAGTCCTTTAGCGACACTGCAGGTAGAAAGTACATTTTCAGTCAATAAAGATATCCTGGAAGTGAGCGTCGAAGTTAGCCCTCCTGTTTTTTTTAGAGAAAATATATATTCCTATGAGGACTTTTATCGCATTATTAATATATTTGAAAAAGCTGTTCCTCCGGCTAGCCTTGAATTTGGCCTTCTAACGGAATCGCAAAAGAAAAAGAAAGTCTGGCATTTAAAAATTAGAGACCGCTCGAATGAGCAACCAAGCGGGCCCTCTCATTCGCTTGCTATCATGCCTGAAGATAAAGAAACCTTAGAAAAAAACTCGGAATTCACATGGCATTAACAACAAGTAAAAATATTTTAATCACTGGAGCGGCAGGATTTATTGGTTTTCACACCGCTCTTTCCTTGGCCCAAAGAGGAGATAGGGTTGTTGGGTATGATAATTTTAATGATTATTATTCTCCTCAACTCAAATATGATCGCTGCCAGCTGCTTAAAAAAGCAGGCATTGAGGTGATTGAGGGAGACATTTGCGATACTTCTAAGCTTAAACATTATGTGAAAGCAAATAAGATCACGCACCTTGTCAATTTAGCCGCGCAGGCAGGCGTGCGTTATTCCCTCATCCATCCGCAATCTTACGTCAAAGCTAACCTCGAGGGTTTTGTCTCAGTCCTGGAAACTTGCAAAGAGCAGCCTGGGATTAGCTTAGTGTATGCGTCCTCCTCTTCTGTGTATGGCTTGAATCGCAAGATTCCTTTCTCTATTGAAGATCGTACAGATCAGCAAGCGAGCTTGTATGGGGCAACTAAAAAGGCGAATGAGTTGTTTGCACAAACCTACCATCACCTATATGGGATTCCTGTAACAGGGCTACGTTTTTTTACCGTGTATGGTCCATGGGGAAGGCCTGATATGGCCTATTCTTTGTTTACAAAGGCCATTTTATCTGATGAGCCCATTGAAATTTACAACTATGGGAAGATGCTACGCGATTTTACCTATGTTGATGATATTATCCAGGGAATTTTAGCAGCCATTGATCGAGAAGCGGGGTGCGATCTATTCAATTTAGGGCATCACGAGCCTGTCGAATTGCTAGAGTTTATCCAGACATTAGAAGAATACTTAGGAAAAACAGCCATTAAAGTATTTAAAGAGTTGCAACTAGGAGATGTACCAGAGACTTTTGCAGATATCCGGGAAAGTACGCGGAGCTTAAATTTCATTCCTAAAGTAGGAATGCGAGAAGGATTGGCTAAATTTTTGGATTGGTACCGGGAGTATTACCAAGTGTAAGCTTGGTAAGTATTCCAAGACAGAAAAAAGGAAATCGTTTATAATTTTCTTAATTTTCCAAGGATAGGCCATGATTTTAATTAACCTCGTCAGTCTGGTTTTTCAAACCTATTTTCTCATGCTATTTGCGCGTATTTTAAGCTCGTGGATTCCTGAATTGCATCAGTACCGAATGATGCAGTTTATTGCCTTTTATACGGATCCTTACCTCAACTTTTTCCGAAGGTTTATTCCTCCTCTTGGAATGATTGATATCAGCCCCATTTTTGCTTTTATGGCGCTGAGTTTTATGGAATATTTCTTAAAAATTGTGATTTCAAATTTGCCATTTTAATGAAGCCTTTTTCTCCTTTCCAGCTAGGGAAATTCACTCTTCCCAATCCCATATTTTATGCACCGCTAGCGGGTTGCTCCGATTTTCCATTCCGACAAATGTCTGCCAAATATTCACCCGGTTTAATGTATTGTGAAATGGTTAAAATGGATGCATTAGTGCGCCATGATCCCAATACCTTTCGCATGCTAGATTTTGAAAAAGGGATGCATCCTATTGGAGGCCAATTATGTGGAGCCAAGCCTCAATTGGCAGGCAAAGCAGCTAAGATCATTGAAGAGTTAGGTTTTGATGTGGTCGACTTAAATTGTGGATGTCCGGTTGATAAGGTGACCAAAGATGGAAGCGGTTCGGGCCTCTTAAAAACCCCCCAATTAATCGGGGAAATTTTAGCAGAGATGGTGGCCGCAGTTAAAATTCCAGTGACGCTTAAAATCCGCGCGGGCTGGGATGAGGAAAACATCTGTGCTGAAGAGGTCACCCAAATTGCAGAACAAGCTGGTGCGCAAGCAATTGCCATTCATGGACGGACCCGACAACAAGCGTATCGGGGCCCCGCTAATTGGGATTATATTAAAGCCAGTAAGCAGGCTGCTAAGAACATTAAAGTGATTGGCAATGGGGACGTAGTTGACCCCGAATCGGCTAAACGCATGTTCGAATATACGGGCTGCGATGCCGTATTAGTCGCGCGAGGTACAATGGGCCAACCCTGGATTGCTCAGGACATTTTGAGTTATCTGAAAGGGGAGCAGGTTCCAGTTCGAACTCCTGAAGATTGCCGGCAAGCGCTTTATACCCATTTTTTATGTGCAGAGAAGTATTATAACCCACGCCAAGTGGTGGTTGAAATGCGCCGAGTGGGGTGTTGGTACATTAAAAGTTCTAGCGGAACGCGCGAATTCAGAGGATTAATTAGCCGAGCTTCTTCGCCAGAGGAGGTGCGGCATTTAATCCAAAACTTCTCCTTTAGCCATGAGAATGAGGCCACCCATTCTCTTAATTCCGATGCAGATTGCGAAGCCTGCTGATTTTCTTCTTTTTTTGGTCGCTTGAGCGCTAAGACTGAGCTTATTAGCCTCGATCCATACATGGATGTATGCCATAAGCTTCTTTCTCCCTAAAGCTGGTTAAGCAACCTTTCCCCTTTCCTGCAGCTTCTAAGTTTTGCCATTTTCTTGGCCTTTAATCGGTTCGAGGCCATCCCGATCTCTAAAAAATAAGTGGAAAAGGCTCTTTCTTATGTTAACTTAATTGGAGGGATTGGTGCTGGGGGACTAACCCTTATGTGCTTTGAGAGGGGCTTAATCCTTTCACGAGCAGCGAGGGATTTATTAGACTCTGGCTAGTTTTTTAAACGGTATCGCGGCATGAGGCGGCTCTACGAGGGCGGCAGTTGACCTGTAAACCTGCCTCATTTTATTTTTTCTTTTATCATTTGCTGTTTTATTCCCTTTAAAATTAAAGGTAAAAGGGCTGTTAAGGAGCAGGGGGCAAGGACGAGTTAATTTGCCTAATTTTTTCTATGAGCTTTGTGCGCAATTCGGTTAAGGCTTCATTTGGCATTCCTATTTTTTCCATTTCTCTTACTATTTCTCCACTTAAGTTTTGATAATGAAAGAGTCTTTGATAGGGAGGAATGCAGGGGTCAAAATCGTAAGTGTCTTTTCCGATCCCTTGAGGAAATTTTTGCATCAATTGTTGGATTGCTTTTTTGTTTTTTAAATGCACGACCTCTTGGTTAAGCGCGAGAAGCTTTTCTGTTACTGCAAATTTGCGCTTAAATATTTTGTTATTCTCATCCACTAATGCATTAAGCTTAGCCGCAGCATGGTTGATGGTGGCAAGTGTTAAGTTGTCACCCTTAAGAGGGGAGATAATCGTGTGTAACTGCCCTCTTGCTTGCGAGGCAGACTCCAACAAAGCATGGATATGCCTTGACAATTGTTCAATCAGTTTTCGGTCGCTTTCAGGCAGCCTCTTTAATGATCCCTTACCTCGAAGTTCAGCCAGCATGACATTTAAAATATCTTTTTGCCTTCTGAGACTTGCCACGTGACTTTTTTCGGTCTCCTCAAGCTCCTTAAACATCTTAAGCGCCTTATTTTTAAATTTATCTACAGGAGTTAGAATTTTTTGGGTGACCTGAGTGGCTTTATCAGCGGCTGGAGAGGTGTTATAGGAGGAGATCGTTTGCTGACTAAGCCTTTTAATGGAGGAGGCCTCTTTTTTGGCTAACCTAAAAAAAAGGCTTTTAAAAAAGCTTCCAATCGTTTCCATGAGGCGTTTCCAACGATGTCCTGCATGTTGCACACTTGAAGAATTGACTGCCGCATTGGTAGCGGAAGAGTTAACTCTAGCTTCTGGAATTTTGACAGGGAATTCAGGGGGTTGCATAATGATTATCCTTATAATTTTTATTTATAGGAGATAGTTTTCTTAAGCTTTGTTTTTATAAAATTAATTATAGCATTTTTTCTGTTTTTTCTAATTATAATTTTAAATTGTCTGTTTTTTAAACCTTTTTAAAAATATGTTTTTTACTTCCTAGGAAAAATAAGGCCTGTTAGGAAAAAGATTGCTGTGATAGGATGAGGCTAATTCAATAAGTGTGAAAATTCGCAAAATTTTATAGACGGAAAAATCAGATCATGTCGAGAGTTAAGAACTTGGGTAAGCTATTAGGTGCTGTTTTTTTGGTATGCATGGCTTTTTTACTCACGAGTTGTGAATCACGCAAAACAATTGTGAATGGCTTAGATGAAAAAGAAGCTAACGAAATTGTAGTGTTCCTTTCTAGCAAAGGGATAGATGCGATGAAGGTACAAAGCCAAGAAGGTGGCGGGGGGGGATCAAAAATTGTGCTGTGGGATATCAGTGTATCTGCAGATAAAGCCACCCAAGCCATGTCCATTCTCAATCAGAGCGGATTGCCGCGCCGAAAGCCGCAAAGCTTGTTAGGAATATTTTCAAACGTAGGACTTGTCCCCTCAGAATTGCAGGAAAGGATCCGCTATCAAGCTGGCCTTGCCGAGCAAATTGCGAGCACCATTCGTAAAATTGATGGGGTCTTAGACGCAGAAGTGCAAATTTCTTTTCCTGAGGAGGATCCCTTAAATCCTGGAGGAGAGAAAAAAGGTAAAATTGTGGCTTCTGTGTATGTCAAGCATTCGGGTGTATTAGACGATCCCAATTCCCACTTGGTGACTAAAATTAAACGCCTTGTGGCTGCCAGCGTCACGGGATTAGATTATGACAACGTGACGGTGATTGGGGATAGAGCGCGTTTTAGTGAGATGCCTATTGGGCTGAAGTCGGGTGGGGATGAAAAGCAATTTGTGAGTATTTGGTCGATCATTGTGGCAAAAGAGTCTGCTTTTCGGTTTCGGGTGATCTTTTTCTCCTTTAGCCTATTTCTCTTGCTTCTGTCTTTAGCGATGATTTGGGCAGGGTGGAAACTTTACCCCCTTTTAAGAGCACATGGTGGAATTAAGCAGCTTTTCCATTTGCAACCTATTACTGCTGAGCCTGTAAAACAGGAGGAAAAGGAGGTTGTGAAGGAAGAAACAAAAGTGGCCGAAGGTGAAGAAGAGCAGGATAAAGGGGTAACCTAAGAGCGTTTTTGGCAGGATTAAACCATGATGAACACAAAAAGTCTACTGATGCTCAAAGTTCTGTTGAATCGTTATCACGAGAAAAAAATAAAAGAACTTGTGGAGTATTTGCCTGCAGAATATGCCCAAGCTGTATTAAAAGTACAAACACAGGCTTCCACTCCCGAAGCGGTCTTGTGGAATTTTGAAAATAAAATCGGCCAAGTTCATTATTCATGGCTTGTCCCCATTTTTGAGAAAATCCCTCAAGAAGAAGCTGCCTGGATGGTAGAGGCCTTGCCAGCTGAGATGGCGACAAAGTTGAAAAAGGCGTGTCAGATCTCTCCTGTCGAAGCGAATTTGTCAGCCCCAGCTAAGGAATTTGCTTTGCATTACCTTTGGAAGCAAATTGAGCCACCAGAGGTTATGCCGTCTGAGTTTCTACCTTCTACGCCAGTGTCTTTTCTCTTGCAATTCTCGCGTGAAGAGCTATTAGAGATAATAGATCTCTTGAGTATTTATGATTTAGCAGACAAAATACGTCAAATTGTCGACAAAAATCAGCTAAAAAATATCTATGCTAGCCTAAAGCCCATTGAAATTCAGTTCTTGCGCTATTGTTTGAATAAGCAAGAAAAATTGGCTGCTTCTCCTTTAAACCTTGCAGATTGGGATGGAGGTAGCCAGCAGCTTCGACAAAAATTGCACAGAAGGGGGCTTAGCCGATTGGGGCATGCTTTAGCTGGCGAGCATTCTGATTTTAAGTGGCACTTCATCCGTAAACTAGATGTCCCCCGGGCGATTGTCTTGCAACATTGTTTCGCAAAAAAGGACGCTTCAAAAGTGACAGCTATCTTAATTCAACAGCTATTAGGTGTGGTGAATTTTAGAAATAAAAAGGGAAATCGTGAGCACTAAAAAATTTTTATCTTTAATTTACGGAAAAGACGCCATTCATTTAGCCCCAAACGCTAAAGTCATTCCTGCTGATGTATTTTCAAAGATCGTGGATGCCCAAGAAATGCTGGCTAGGGTGAAGGAAGATGCTGAACGTTACCGCAAAGAAGTGATTACAGAATGTGAGAAATTGAAAGAGATTGCTCAAAAAGAAGGCTTTGAAGCAGGCTTTAAGCATTGGGCTGAACACATTGCAGATTTAGAAAAAGAGATTAAGGAAGTGCGGGCAGAATTTGAAAAAATTGTTCTCCCAGTTGCTTTAAAGGCTGCTAAAAAAATTGTGGGCAAAGAATTAGAAGTGTCAAAATCCGCCATTTTGGATATTGTGACTTCCACTTTGAAAGCCGTAGCACAGCATAAAAAGATTGCGATCTTTGTCAATAAAGAGGAGCTGGAGGTCTTAAATGAAAATAGACAGAAAATTAAAGAGGTCTTCGAGAATCTAGAAACTCTCTCTTTAGGAGCTCGCGAGGATATTGCTCCGGGCGGATGTATCATTGAGACTGAAAGAGGAATCATTAATGCTCAGATTGAAAACCGATGGAAGTTGCTGGAAGGGGTTTTTGAATCGATAGCCAAGCCTTTGGTGAAGAAAGAAGTAGATGAAGAACCGGCAAAAAATCCTTAGGAAGTTGTACAAGATAAAAAAGGCAAATCGATGACATTTATAAAATGTTCTTTTTATAAGCTCTTTATCCCATTTTTTGCTCTCCTGCTGATGATAGGAGGGGTAGCCGGTGCCTTTCAAGATGTTGTATTGGCACAAGCAGGTTCAACTGCTCCTTCTATAGGGGTGACAAGCCGCCCTACTGCCACTTCATCCTCTTCTTCCATGCGCGCTCCCAAAAAGCAAAGTGCAGCAGAACAGATCTTAAATCAAGGGGGGCTTGAGGATATCAAACATCCTTCCCTGATTACACAGGCAGCTGTTTTGGCAATTCTGTCTCTATTGCCTTTCATTATTATGATTTTGACTTCTTTCCTCAAAATCGTGATTGTTCTTTCCCTTTTGCGCAGCGCTTTAGGCGTGCAACAAGCTCCTCCGAACCAGATTATCAACGGCGTAGCTTTTATGTTGAGCTTGTTTATTATGTATCCAACAGGATTAAAAATGTACGATGCTGCCCACGATGTGATCCAGTCGGCTCGAGCGCCTGATTCATTAGTCTCCGTAGAATCTTCCAAGTATATTGTAGATGTCGCGAACGCTTCTAAAGAGCCGTTAAGGTTATTTTTAAAGAGAAATTCGAGCGTCAAGCACCAGGCTTTATTCTTTCGTATGGCCTATCGGGTTTTACCTGAAGATTACCGGGCAACATTGAAGCCAGATGATTTTATGATTGTGATGCCTGCCTATATTACCAGCCAGCTTAAAGATGCCTTTGAGATAGGAGTATTAATTTATATTCCTTTCTTTGTAATAGATCTTGTGACATCTAACATCTTGCTCGCAATGGGGATGATGATGCTATCTCCCGTGACAATTTCAATGCCTTTAAAGCTTTTTCTCCTCGTCATGTTAGATGGTTGGACTTTACTCATTGATGGTTTGGTTAATACGTTCCGTTAAAAATCCAGGAGATTTCAAAATGCATGCAACGCAGGTCGTTCAATTAGCTTACCAAGGCTTGTTGCTGATTTTAATTTTATCAGCTCCTCCTATCTTGGTTAGTATGTTTTTTGGAATTTTAGTGGCTATTTTCCAAGCTGCTACCCAAATTCAGGAACAAACGCTTTCATTTACCATTAAGCTATGCGCTGTTACGTTGACGCTTATGTTCTTGGGAGGATGGCTAGGGGCTCAAATCATGACCTTTGCTTCCAATATTTTTCAGCATTTCCCTGAATGGAGCGTAGCCACCCAATAATGCGCAAAATACAAGTCATGCCACATGCCTGAATTACAACAAGAAGCTTATATCTCTGTTTTTTTGAATAGCGCATTCGCTTCGGGAGAAGTAGAGGGCGTGTTGACGATTTTTTTGTTATTTTTAGCGAGAATGTTTCCAATCATTGCGCAATCTCCCTTTTTCGGGGCAAGAGTTTTGCCCCACCCCGTAAAGGTGGCGCTAGCGATTTGCTGGTTTGTGATTTTTTTTCCAAAAATGCTTTTACTGACGACTACTCCTATAGGATTCAACTTAAATGCTCTCCTTCTACTCTTTAAGGAAATATTAATTGGTTTTATTTTAGGCTTTATCATGGGCATTCCTTTTAGCATTGTCCAAAATGCGGGAATGATTGTGGACCATCAGAGAGGAGGGGCTAGCTTAATGGTGAACGACCCTACCATCCAAAACCAGTCTTCGCCAGTGGGAACCTTGTTAAATATGGTTCTCATTTTCTTATTTTGGGTCATGGATATTCCTTTTTTATTTCTCGATGCGATTTTTACCTCGTATGAAATTGTTCCTCCTGACCAATTTATCAATCCAAATTTTTTTGATCCCTCCTCTCCCTTTAGGAAAATCCAGATTGAATTAATAAATAAAGTGATGGTGCTCTCCATACAATTAGCTGCGCCAGCTTTATTAGCCATTTTAATGACAGACGTGTTTCTGGGAATTATAAATCGGCTAGCTCCTCAGGTGCAGATTACATTTCTCGGAATGCCTTTGAAATCTCTTTTGGGACTTGCGGTCATTTGTTTTGGATGGAATCTTTTAACCACGCAAATGATTAAGGATTCCTACCTCTGGTTAAACTCCCTTAATGATCTCTTTAAGCTACTTAAAGCTCCCCTGCCATAACGTCCTATTAAAAATTGTAGTCAGGGATCAGGTATTTAACTCTTTTCTTTTCAAATTGTTCTCTTTCTTTTTGATGCAAACTTAACAATTTCCAAGTGGCATATTGTTCCTGATGTAAAATCTTAAGCACTTCCTCTGTGCCATTGACTTTATTGAAAATCTCTTGCTGCTTCTGAGCCTTAGAAAGGGCCTGTTGAAAATGGGTTTTATAGAGAGTTTTCAAAATTCCCAAGATTAAATATTGGGTAGATACGGGCTTAAATTTAGCCATGTCGGTGATAAGAATCAGAACTCCTTGACAGTCTTGTTTGGCGAATTTTCCATAGTAAGGGCGGTATTTAAAAGGCTCAAAGTGAACGCCGGGAAATTCTTGCTCATTGAGTTTTTGGGCTAAAGTGGTTCCATTAATCCAAGGAGCGCCGATTAATTTAAAAGGCAAGGTATAGCCAATGCCGATGCTGACCAATTGCAGCTCTCCGATAATGCCTGTTGTAGGATAGTAAAAAGTGGTGCTTGCTTCTGGTATGCATGGACTAGTAGGGATCCAGGGTAAACCGGTGTCTTGAAAGGTCATCTCCCTTCTCCAGCCTTGCATGGGGATGACAGTAAGTTGACAGCCGACCTTGTACTCTTCATTGAAAAATTGGGCAAGCTCTCCAATGGTCATGCCATGGCAATAAGGGACGTTAATATAGCCGACAAAAGAGCGCCACTTTTCTTCAAGCATAGGGCCATCCATAATCAGCCCTCCTAAGGGATTTGGGCGATCGAGTACCCACACAGGGATCTTTTTTTTAGCGGCTTCTTCCATAGCATAGAAAAGTGTCGTACTATAGGTATAAGACCGTGACCCTATATCTTGAATGTCATAAACCAGCAGATCGATCCCTTTAAGCATTTCATCCGTTGGTTTGCGCGTTTTTCCATATAGGCTATAAATGGGAATCCCCTCAGAGTCTAATTTAGTTTGGCATTCCTGGTCGGCATAAATGTTCCCATCTAGACCATGCTCAGGCCCAAATAAGGCGACCAACTGAAAACCTTTAGATTTAGCATGTGTTTTGAACAGCTGTATGGTGGAATGTTTTTTGGCAGTAAAAGCCGTATGGTTTGTAATCAAGCCAATTTTTTTACCTTTTAAAAGAGGCGCATACGGGGTCTCCATCACTCTATCGGCGCCAACCAGGACCTGAGATTCGGCACTTTGGAGCCCTGTATAAACACATAGCAAAATCCATAAAAAACACATTCGATGCATAAAACCTCAAACTAAATACACCCACCATTTATTCACGAGCTGATCGGGATCATAAGCTTCTTTGGCTTGCCTTAAGTTTGGAAGGCCCAAATCCTGTTCTAAATTAACCCAAAGGGTATCTTCTGAAAGATGAGCGGCAAAGTCTTCATACAAAAAGGGAGTTAAACCTTTAATAGTATGCAAAGCCTTACAAAAACGAAAGATAGCCGTTGAAGGAGTTAGCTGTTCCCCAATCGTAAAAGCTGAGGGAGTTCCATCCACATAACATAGACGTCCCATAAGTTGAAAAGGTTTTAAATGTTTTAAAGCTTCTTGGCAAGGATAAAAATCGGTTTTATCTGACGGAAAAGAAGATTGGTGCTGCCATTTTTCCAAAATTTGCAAAGCCTGGGAGCGATCAAATTCGGAAAAAGATTCCGTATACACTTCATGTTCTTGGGTTAGTTGGTGTAAAAGATTGCGCCTACTACTTAGCTTGCGACCTGGTAAGTTTTTTAATTTATTCACGGAAAAAAGATAATCTGATTGATCGCGATTATAATATGCTTGAATGGGAAGCTCTTTAAAGCAATCTAGCCATTGCTCGGGGATAGGAAATAAAGGGGATAGCTTTAAAAGTTCAAGAAGCTTTTCCTTAGAAAGCGTATTCGGATGAAAAGTCGGGACGATAAACTTTTCTCCCCTGCGCGAAACGCCTCTTACTAAAATAAGGTCTCCATCCAGCATCACTTCATAGCGATGGTGGTTTCGAAATAGAAAATGATTAGGAAAGCTGTATTCCGAAATAAGCAGTCCATTTTGTTGACAGAGGGTTTTCCACTGGGCATCGAGCAGAGAGTGATGTTCTAGAGTAAGGGGGGACCATAGCATAAAAACTCCGCGATTAAGTTTCAAAGTCGGGATTCTAATTTTTTTTCGGAAGCATGGCAAAAGTTCCATTTCTTCCTGTTATACCATCGCGGCGGTAAGAAAAGAAATCTAAAGAAAGGGAATAGGTATCCATTTTTGCAATTTGAATGTGATGGGGTAAAATGCCACAGGTTTCCAATTGCATTTGGCTGATAGCCCACAAATCGAAATAAAAGGGGCGTATTTGAAAATCCCAAAAAGAAGGAGGGAACTCAGCGGAAAAATGCTTAAATTCAGCGTTCGAAGGGCCTAGACTGGGAGAAATGGCAACGAGGATATTTTCGGGTTGCGCTCCAAAAGCAGAATATAAATAGTGAATGGTTTTTTGAAAGATATTTTGCACATTGCCTCGCCAACCCGCGTGCACATTTGCAAGAGCTTGAGTGATAGGATCATACATGATGGCAGCTTGGCAATCCGCATGCATGACAAATAAAGCTCGCTCCGACTCGTTAGTTACGAGTGCGTCAGCTTTCTGGGGGTAGGTATCCAAATTTTTAATGTGCCAGATATGGGTTCCATGAGATTGCTTAGCAATATAAGGAGAAGGAAGTTGAAATGTATGCTTAACTTTCTCAAAGTTTTGCCTAACCGTTGAGCGTTCATCTGGCGTGCTAAAAAGACCTAGATTCAAACTAGTAAAAGGTGCGTTGCTAAAACCTCCTGCGCGCAAAAGAACCCCATGCCGGAGGTTTTTACAGTCAGCCAGTAATTCAAATTCGAGCCATTCGATCCCATCTTTTTGATGACGCAACATTCACTAGGCTCTTTAAGCTTATTTTTTAGTTTTTTGCTTAACCCCAGGCGTCGTGCGGCGCAGCAAAGCTTTCTTAGGTTTTGCTGGAGTTTTTTCAACAGCTTTTTTAGGCTTGGCAGTGGCTTTAGCTTTTACAGCAGATGCTTTGTTTTTTGCTAGCCGTTTCACTTTCGGTTCTTTGGCAGTTTTCGCTGCAGGTTCTTTTTTCTTGTTTTTAGGGGTTTTCGGAGACTCATCTAGATCCCAATCGTCTTCTTCATCCTCATCGTCATCCCAATTCTCTTGAATAGCTGTCTTATTTTTTACTTCTTCAGCTTCAACCCAGCGATTGGAAAGATGCCGGAGTGTTTCCAGCTTGCTGGATAAATCGGTGACATTCAGATCTAAATCATTCATCAAGTGGGAGCGGCGATGGGCCATTAATTCTTCTCCGCTTTCAAACTTAGAAGAAAAAGTCACATCAAATGCGCTTGAAATATCCGGTGTGAAGAGCAGGGGAAGAATGGAAGGAGGCACTGTGATATAGATATCTGTGGTCATTTGCGGTTCAATTTCTTGTTTAACAGCTTGCTTAGGAGGGCGGCCTCTTTTGGGACGAGGGTTAAGAGCTTCGCTCGAATAATAGGTTTTAGCTTTAGCTGTTAGGACTTTACGTGCCGACGCGATATCATTGCTGACTTTGGGTTGGAAAAGATTGCGCTTGAGTTTTTCGATCATATTTTTAGCTAAATCGAGATCTTCTTCAAAAACGAAGTGGAAATTATGACTTCGCAACCATTCAATAATTCGAATGCGAGAACGTTCTTGGTAATATTGTTGCCATTTCTCTAACTCAGAATGATGGTCGTAAATAAACTCGAGAAAATGTTCGCGCGCTTCTTTAGATTGAATGATATCTAAAAGTTTTTCCTTGGTGTCAATATCATATACTTTTTCATTGACGAAACCTTCCATGATTTTTTTTGTTTCATAGAAAGTGAGCTTGGGAATGAGACAAAACCGCTCAGGAGTATTTTTAAGCATTCCTTCAAATGCATCCAAGTCTTCTTGAGGCTTATCAAGGTCTACATAAATAATAAAGCCTTCCTGCCTATCCAGATAAAAATCCCTTTCATCATCCGATTTTGCAAAGGCTTCCATCAGCCGATGGCTGCGTAAGATTAAAGGATTTTGTGCTTGAAGCTTAACTTTCGTATTACTCATGGACTCTCCCTAAAGAAAACGTGAGATCTTAAATTTTTGAATTTGATTCGATTGTACTGAAAATAAAGAGTTCCATTCAACCGAAAAGGGGGATTTAAGGCGAAATGATGATTTCTACAAATGAAAAGTTTGCTATTGTGGGATTAAAACAGATATCAGATAGCTTGATCCACCTAGGAGGCTTTGCCATGAATCCCGTCGATTCCTTTATCGATTACGCGGCTCAATTTCAGTTTTCTGCAAAAAAGATGGGTAAGATAAAGTACCAAATTGCCACTCTTCCTCCTGAAAATTTAACGTTGCGCCAGCAAACTCAGGTTTATAGGGCGTTAGAGTTGATAGAATCCCACCTGCAAAGAAAGATAGGGCGCTTGCTTGTATTTTTCATGGCAAAATCGAGAAAAGAAAAGATACGCCAGACCATTCAGGAGATTGAAAGAGCTAAAGGAAAATTTTACCATGATACTCAGGTGATATGCGAAGAGGAGGCTCGGTTGAAATTTTACCAAGAGTCAGCCCGTCGCTTAGGAATTAAAAAAGCTTGGGCTCACGATGCCCAGACGATTAAAATTGTGAGCAAGAGATTTTGGGAGAGCTTAAAAAACGAGCCGCAAGAGAAGTACCCAAAGTATGAAAAATACATGTGTTTGTTTTTTCAAGGAGAACATATTTTAGTAGAAGAAGATAAAACTTACACGCTATATGATCGTTTGCGAGCCCCTCAAACAGGAGCCTATTTAAGGGGGTCTCGTTGTTATGATCATGGGACTTTGAATGGAAAAACGGGAGGGCGGCCCCCTTCACCCGTAACGCCGATAGGACGCGTGGCAAATCCCCAATACGGGATTGCTGGGCCCCAAATTAAATCGTTCCTTTTTGGAAGAGTCGATTTGGCCTTAGATGAAAATCAGCACCCGATTTTTGGGCAAACCTTCGAAAAAATCTGTCAACAAGCTGCGTTAAAAGGGAAGAGGAGACCGGAAAAGTTCAAAAGATATACCTTTATACAAACGGAGCGGGCACCTTATAGCTTGAGAGTCTTTTCAAAAGATTTTTGGAAATACCGCGTTTTTTCTTTTTGCGTTTACCAATTTCGGAAACTGTTTCATTTTGAAAAGCCAAACGTGGGGGCTTATGGCTATGGACATGCTGACAAAGGATTTAATGAGAAATCAAATCCCACGCTGATTAAGTTAGGACCCCCTTGAAGGTGCAAATAGCAGAGCCTGTCAGGTGCACATTGTGAAATTTAGATGTTTTTTCAAATCGAACCTCCAAGTTATCTCCAGAACGTGTTTTAATAGAAACAGGCGAGGGAATATTCATCGTTTTGGCTGCGGCTAAAGCCGCTGCTGTGGCGCCCGTTCCACAAGCCAAGGTTTCTTGCTCGACCCCTCGTTCATAAGTGCGTAGGGAAATTTGATGCTTTTGAATTTGAGCAAAATTGACATTGACCCCTTTGGGAGAAAAGTGGGGATGAGAGCGAATTTTAGGCGCAAGAGCCATCCAATCGGCCTTCTCCACTTCATCCACAAATATCACCGCATGGGGAACGCCGGTATCAATCCAATGGACCGTGAGAAGCGTTTGGTCGACTTCGATTTGAGTGGCCCATTCAATCTCAGCCGGTTCTCCCATGGAGATTGTAATAGAATCTTCTGAAGAAAAGGCTTCTAAGATAGAATGCATCGTTTGAATGGTATAATGCTTTTTTGTGATGCCGAGATCTTGGGCAAATTTAACTAAACAGCGGATGCCGTTTCCACACATTTCTGTTTCGCATCCATCGGCGTTGAAAATGCGCATCCGAAAATCCGCGATTTGGGAAAGCTCTAAGAGAATTAAACCATCCGCTCCAATTCCATACTGCCGTTGGCAGAGTCGTCGGATGAAAGAAGCATCGCGATCGGGAAAGCGACGATCGCGATTATCAATTAAAATAAAGTCATTGCCGCAGCCATTATATTTAGAAAATGCAAGATTCATTTAATTAAATTAAGTCTTTGTAAGTTTCGACTACTCCGCTGAGAAGGCCAAACTCGTAAGCTTCTTGAGCAGTCATCCAGGTATCCCTATCAATAGCTTTTTCAATGGTTGCGAAATCTTTCCCCGTCTCACGCATATATAGATGAATAAGGGCATTACGTGTTTTTAGCATTTCTTTAGCTTGAATTTCTAAGTCGGTTGCTTGCCCTTTAATCACCCCGCCAATTAAAGGTTGGTGAATCATAAAACGAGCGTTGGGAGTCGCAAACCTTCTTTTATGAGATCCAGCTAAGCTTAACACAGAACCCATAGAAGCAGCCAGGCCTGTGACTAAAGTTGTCACTGGCGAAGAAATCATTTTAACCTGATCCCAAATCGCAAAACCTGAATCTACCGATCCACCAGGACTGTTGATTACAAAAAGAATGGGTTTTCCGGGATCTGTCAATTCGAGATACCACAATTTTCTAATGATATCTGCTGCTGTATCATTGTCAACGGCATCGCTTAGAAAAATGCGCCTAGCTTCGAGAAGCGCGCGGTCGATTTTTTCTTCCATTTTAGGGGGCGGAATGGAATTTGGGTCTTTATCGTTTTTTGGCATTGTGATCTCCGATTTAAAATTCAAAAGAGAGGCTCTAAGGAATAAGTCTCTTTTAAGGCTTATTATCCTGTTTCATTCCCCTTTTTTCAAGCAGATTTCGCTAAAGCAGCCCCACCCAATTTAAAAGAAAAGGAAAGCATGGGTTTAAGCAAGCTGTACTTGCGCGGCAAGCGAAATATTGGTTGCTTGAATGTCTCCAAATGAAGGGCTAGTATTTTTTTCTAGCTTGATTCTAGAAGCTTCAGCCCCTAAACTTTGCAATTTACTTGTAAGATTTTCATATCCACGGTCTAAAAAATGTAATCCAGAAATTGTACTTTCGCCCGATCCGAGCAAAGCAGCCATGACGTAAGCGAAGCCAGCCCGCAAGTCAGGGATCTTAATGTCTTTGCCGACTAGAGGAGTTGGTCCTTTTACGATAATACTATGACAGAAACTTTGAGAATCAAAACGACACTGTTTCCCCCCTAAGCACTGCCTAAATAGAGTAATATCGGCCCCCATACTTCCTAAAATATCTGTGTAGCCAAAACGGTTTTCATAAACAGTCTCATGAATAACAGAAGAACCTGATGCTTGAGTCAAAAGCACTACAAAAGGTTGCTGCCAATCTGTCATAAAGCCTGGATGGACATCCGTTTCAAGGTGAAGCCCCCCTTGAAGAGGACCGTCGTAAAAAAATTCGATCCCATTGCTTTTAATGTCGAAACCTCCCCCCACTTCCCTAATTTTATTGAGAAAAGTAATCATGTTATGATGTTGAGCCCCTTCCACAAAGACTCTACCTTTGGAGGCTATGGCAGCCATGCCCCAAGAGGCTGCTTCGATGCGATCAGGAATAACTGTATGTTCCACTTCATAAAAGCGGCGCGTGCCTTGGATACAAATGGTGCGGTCAACATCATAAAAAATGTTAGCTCCTAGTTTTTGTAGGAAAAGAATCAGCTCGATAATCTCTGGCTCGGTCGCAGCATTTTTGATGACTGTCATTCCACGGGCGGTAACAGAGGCTAGAATGGTGTTTTCCGTTGCTCCAATAGAAGGATAGGGAAGATAGATAATTGTCCCTTTAAGGCCATTATGGGCATGCGCAAAATAGGCGCCTTCTCTTTTCATTTCCCGATACTCAATGGAGGCCCCTAATTTTCGTAGGGCGTCAATATGGAAGTCGACCGAGCGGCTCCCGATTGCACAACCGCCCACGGTAGGAACGATAATATCTTGATCGGTACGCCCCAAGAGTGCTCCGATCATCAAAATCGGAATACGGTTAGACCCAGAAAAGCGTTGGGGGACATAAGCTGTTTTAAGTTCGGGCGTGATCACTTCCATGTAACCCGCTTCTTTATCCCAATTGACTTTCATGCCAATCTCTTGGCAAAGAGAAACGGTTACTTCTACATCCCCAATATTGGGAACATTGTAAAATGTACACTTTTTATCGGAGAGGAGGGAAGCAACTAGAAGTTTAGTCATTGCATTTTTTGCACCAGCAGCTTTAACAGTTCCGTTTAAACGTGTGCCACCTTTAATTCTGAGTATTTCCATAAGGCTCGAGAGTCGCTTTTAGTGGGGTAAGGGTCGTTCTATTTAGTAGATAAAGACAACCCCCTTATTACCAGTCTTTGTATTTAAATTCAATATAAAACCTACTCTAACGCATAATAATGCTATTTATAGGGAAGTAATTAACCGTCTTGCTTCTCCTAACCCTTCCTCTTTTGAGAGCAATTTTTTCTTTATTTATAAAAGGGTTTTTCTGCAATATGGCGGCTGATTTATGGATTACTACCGGGAGACCTTACATATGTCTAAAAAAACGAGAACAGGACTTGGTCAAGACAGCCATCGCTTTTTGCAACCCGATTCGTCTAAGCCCTGTATTATTGCGGGGATAATTTTTGAAGACGTTCCGGGATTTAATGCCAATTCTGATGGAGACGTGGTGTATCATGCGATTTGCAATGCGATCACGTCATTGACCGGAGTGTTCATTCTAGGGGGAATTGCGGACGACTTATGCCTAAATGACGGGATTACAGATAGCGAAGTGTATTTAAAAGAAGCCATAAAGACTTTAGGAAAACAAAAAGTCTCGCATGTTTCTGTGGCATTAGAGGGGAAAAAACCTAAATTTAAGGAAAAAATTCTTTTAATGCGGGAAAAAATCGCTCAAATTATGGGATTGAGCCTTGCAGAAGTTGGAATTACCGCCACCTCTGGAGAAGGGTTAACAGATTTTGGTTGTGGAGATGGGGTACAGTGCTTTGCGATTGTAACCACCGAGGAAGAAGTTTAGCTAGAGAGCGCATTTGAGCTAAATGGGTGAAAACTTAGGATGTTGGAAGGCTTTTTACCCATTCTCTACTCTGGCGTAGGAGGAAAAAAGCTTTAAATAAGCCTAGGGAAAAAGCGCTTGTACTCTCCTCTGCAGTTTATTTAAAATAAGCTATGGCTTTCGAATAGGCTGGCTGCCATTCCTAGCAGCCTGGCTTTTTTTAATTTACCAAAAGCCTTTCTTGCAAGCTTGCCTATAATGTCTAGCATGCAGTTTCGAGTAGCTTTGAATGATTTCCCTTGAGATCTTTTGCTAATAATATCTCTTGATTAGGGGCTTGAGTATGCCTTTTACCTTGCAGCTTAGGGCAATTAATAATAATCGTCTCCTCGTTTGCTAAGGCTTTCACTGTAGAGATAAATTTTTCTTGGTCGGTTTCATCTTGCATGTAATGGCAAATATTACTTAAATAGAGAGTGTCAATTTTAAAATCACCCTTGGCAACTAAGTTGGCAATTTTTTTAAACGTTTTGGTGTTTCTAATATCTTCAGTAATTAACGCGATTTTACCTTCATCAGCTAGGTTTTTAACATACTGGAATTGTGCATCTGAGGAAAGCCAACTTCCTTCTCTAGCCAACTCCCTTCGTATTTCTTCTCCAGGGGAATAACCTTTTTTATATTCGCGGAATTCATCACTTACATTCGGTGAAAAAGTTATAGCACTTTCTTTTACATATTTTCGCATGCTTTTGACAAATTCTTCCCTTGACTCAGAGCGGAGGAGACATTCTAAAGTTTGCTCTAAAAAAATTTTATTTTGGGGATTAAAGTCACAGATAACTCCCATATCTGACCGCCTGATAGCGATGATATCCAGATTATGCCATCCTGAGAATCCTACATGGCATCTTGTGAGAGTAGAGGGATATGTCGATAAAAATTCGCTACTTTTCTTCGTGTTTGATTCATTGGTAGAGATATAGACGCCCCCAATCCTTCCTTTAAGGTTAAAATTGTTTAATAAAGTGATTTTTTCGACAATTACGTTGACATGAGAAGGATGGTTTGCTCTGATTTTTTTATTAACTTTTCCCAGAAGAAGGATAGCTTTAATGCTAAAGTTCAAGCCTGGGATTCTTTCTGACTGTTCTAGCAACGTTAATCTTGCTGCTTGAAAAGGAAAAAAATCTGCTAGGGAGTGCTTAGTATCTTTGTTGCCATATAAAGGAGACATATACACCTCCAAAATTAAAAAGAACAAAGTTTGTATTAATATTTCACAGATAATTAGTTTGATTGTTTTTTTTGGGGTCTTGTTGGCTATTTATTATATCAAACTTTTTGTTTATAAACAAATTATTTTAAAGTTAAGCCGTATTTATTCATTCAATATAAAAAGAAAAAGTTATTAAGTATTAGCTGGAGGAGTTTTTTGCTTTTAATGGGTTGCAGATTACTTTTCTATGAAGATTGATTGTGTTTTTATTAAATTTGGAAAGGAGAGAGAGAATTGAAAGGGGAAGATTATCTTAGCTTTGCTTAAGAATTAGATTGAGTTTTTAAAAATTGCCGAAAAAATGGATCTCTTGCGAATCTCTTTTCTTCTAAGTTTTTGAGAAGGGGCTAAGATTTTTTAGCTTGCTTTGACGCAACCGCCCAAAGAAGACAAAAAGCAAGGTAAAAAAGTGAGGGTAAAAACAAGCAAGGTCCGTCCAAGAGTTTTTTAAAGAACCTAATGGGCAGCGTTAGCATTAGGCCTTCCAAGAGAATTAGCTTGGGCTTAGAGATAAACAGGAGGGGGATAAAAGGGAAAAAGGAATTTATTTTTTTGAACCTCAAGGCTTGAAACTCGTTTTTAGCAGAAACTGTGCTGAGAAATAAAATCCTCGGTAGATTGTGTTTTTTCTGCTCTAATAAACATCTCGCAGATATCTTTTTTCGCTTTTAAGCGTTTTGAAGTATTTTTCTGTCTCTGGCTCATCGAGGTTTCCATGGGTGCTTACAATGTGCTTAAGCGTTTTTTCCACATCTTTCGCCATTCGATGAGCATCCCCACAGACAAAAAGAGAGGCGCCATTTTGCAACCATTCAAAAACTTCCTCCCCTTTCTCGTGAAGAAGATGTTGAACATAAATTTTTTGTTCTTGGTCGCGAGAAAAAGCTGCATCAAGGCGTAAATGACCTTGGGCTTCTAACTCTTTCCAATACCCTTCATAAAAGAAGTTATGCGCTCTATGCCATTCACCAAAGAAAAGCCAGTTTTTCCCGGGAGCTTTTAGCGCTGTCCTCTCCTGCATAAAGGCTCGGAAAGGGGCAATTCCGGTTCCGGGCCCAATCATAATCATAGGGGCATGTATGTTTTCAGGAAGAGTAAATCCATGATGAGCTTGAATGTAAAGAGGAATGACAGGCTCATTTAAAGGGGCCAGATGGCATAAATAGTGAGTGCAAACCCCTCGCTTGACTTCTGTCTCTGCCAGAGCATGGGGCAAGGCAACCGTCAAATGCATCTCATTGCCAACTGCTTTCATAGAAGAGGCAATCGAATAAAAACGGGGAAGAAGGGGCATTAAGCTGTCACAAAGTTCTTGTAAATTCCATTTGACTTCAGAGTGTTCGGCTAAAAATTCCCACAGTCCATGTTTTTCTAGATAGGCTTTCAAAAGAGGTTGATTTTCACTTTGCAAAAGGTAGCTAAGCTGTGCTTTTTTATCAGCTTGTAATTGTCTGGCAGCGGTTTCTGTATACAATTTACGGCTTACCGTGGTAATAGCGACTTTGGTTGTGAGAAATGCATGGAGAGGTAGCGTTTCTTGGGAGCGTTTGTCAACGATGACTTCATTCCCTGAAGCATTCAAAATTTTCAAAGTTCGATCGACGAGCTCAGGATCATGCTGGGGGAAAATGGCCACGCTATCTCCCACGGCATAAGAAATTCCTGAGTCTTTTAGGTCTAAAACCAAATGATAAGTATTTTTTTTTGAGCCTGGATTACAAAGTGAATAGCGCTCTTTGATTGAGGCTAAAAAAGGGTTTTTTCGATCATAAATTTTGGACGGAGCGGACATATTATAAAAGGCCTAAATTAGATTATTAACCGCTTCTATTTTCTCTTAAAAAGTGTCTTTTGTCTATGAAAAAGTAAAAAGATTAAATTTTTTAAAACCAACTATCTACTATTTATTTAAATGGCAGTTTGACGCAAGCTGGCTTTATTTCTGCTGGATATAAAAAGGGTTTTATTAAGAAGGAGAGAATCTATTAAAAGTGTCAAGTTTTTTTGCTGTAAAACTTGGCACTTTTAATAACCTTATGCGCTTCTTCAAATTGCAAAGGATAAACCAAAAGAAAGTGGATTAAATGCGATGAGCATTGCAGCAAACGTTCGTAAGCGCATTGAAACTAATGGAGAATGGGTATAGCGATTATCTGTTTTTGAAAATATGCCCTTTACAGCAGTAGAACAAAGATTGCCTCGCTTATCTAGCTTAGGTGTCATTCAGCGTTTTGGTAAAGGTTTATACTACCAGCCAAGGCAAACAACCTCCGAAAAGGAATTTTTCCTGCTGATAGTGGCGCAGCTAACCTACTCGGTTTTAGCACGCAGAATGCAGCAAGGATAGAAGTCGCAACAAACGGACTCAGCTTACCGCGATTAATTGTAAGTAAAGAAACAATGGTATATGCGAGAAGACCAGATTCATGGCAAAGATTCTCCTATAAAGATGCGGCCATTCTAGATTTCCTCCGTACAGGTGGAGCGGCTAGCGAACTATCTCCTGAGAAAACCGTGGATAGGCTACTTGGGCACTTTCGAACACCAAGCCAATTTGAGCGCTTACTTCAAGTGGCTGAATCAGAGCCTCCATGAGTTCTCACCATGCTGGGGGCCATAGGACAGCAAATCGGCTGCTCTGATAACCAGTTTTCAGCTTTGCGAAAAAGTTTGAATCCCCTTTCTCGATTTGAGTTTGGAAACCTAGTTACACTGGAATATGCCAGACAGTGGTAAGCAAAGGAGCGAAAAACTCCTGAAACTATTCGAATACCTCCTGGCTGCATCCTCTTCTTTATGGAATGGACGAGGATCTCTTTTTTGCCAGGATTTGACGCAGGACATACGGCAAAATTCCCCCATGGCGATAATATTCAACCTCAATAGGTGTATCTAAACGCAAAATTAATTGAGCTTTTTTGAATTCATCTCCTTTTTTAATTTCCAATGTGACTTCTTGCCTGCTCGAGAGCTGATTTTCTATGCCCATGAGTGAAAATGTTTCCTCTCCTGTGATTCCTAGGCTTTCCCAATTTTCGCCCGGTTTAAATTGGAGAGGCAAAACCCCCATGCCAATTAAATTTGTGCGATGGATCCTTTCAAAGCTTTGAGCCACCACGGCTTTAACCCCCAGAAGTGCAGGTCCTTTAGCAGCCCAATCTCGAGAGCTACCCATCCCATAATCTTTTCCCGCAAAAACAATGAGCGAAATATTTCTTTTAGCGTAGATTTGGCAAGCTTCAAAAATAGGCATCACCGAGCCTTCGGGCATCAGCTTTGTAAATCCTCCCTCTTTATCGCCTGCCATTCTATTGCGAATTCGAACGTTAGCGAATGTTCCCCGCACCATGACATGATGATTTCCACGGCGGCTTCCGTAGCTATTAAAATCTCTTTTACCAATCCCTAAAGAAATCAGGTATTTGCCAGCGGGTGTATCCACTCCGATAGAACCGGCCGGAGAAATATGATCTGTGGTGACGGAATCTCCAAAGAGAGCCAGAGGACGCAAATCGTGCAAGGGGGGTCTAGAGGGTAATTCGAGGGTAAAACCCTCAAAATAAGGCGGTTTTTGAATATAGCTGCTCTTTTCATCCCACTGGTAGACTCCCGCCGTATTGACTTGGATATTTTGCCAAATGGGATTGTCTTCTAGGATGCGCCCATACCTTTTTTTAAACATGCCCGGATCGATACAGCGGGCAACGGTTTCTTGGATTTCTTGCCTAGAAGGCCAAATATCTTTTAGAAACACCGGCTTGCCGTCTTTTCCCATCCCTAGCGTTTCTTTTTCAAAATCGATGTCTACTCTTCCTGCGAGGGCAAAGGCGATAACGAGAGGAGGGGACATCAAAAAATTGGCTTTAACCGCACTGTGAATTCTAGCTTCAAAGTTACGATTGCCACTCAGCACGCTGGCTGCTATTAAATCATAATCCTTAAGGGCATTTTCAATATTATCCTCTAGAGGGCCACTATTTCCAATACAGGTGGTGCATCCGTAGGCTACAAGTTGAAAGCCTAAAGCGTCCAAATATTTTTGGAGGTCTGCTTTAACAAGATAATCGGTCACTATGCGAGAACCTGGAGCTAAGCTTGTTTTGATTAAAGGATTGATTTTGAGTCCTTTTTCCACCGCTTTTTTAGCGAGCAATCCAGCTCCTAGCATGACGCTTGGATTACTAGTGTTTGTACAGCTGGTGATAGCGGCAATTACAATCGATCCATGTTTTAAGACAATGTCGCAGTTTTCTGCTTCGCCATAGCCTGGATTAGTAATGGCTGGATTGAATGGGCGATTGGTCACCATTTCTACTTCATCCCAGGCAGGCTCTCCTTCCTGCTTGGTGTCGAGGAAATGGGTGCCGCCGGTATCCTGCGGAATAGTCATAGAAAAAGCTCCTTTTGAATGCACACCTACCGCTTGTTGAAGCTCATCTTCGCTTTTTCCATAGCCACCACCTTGAATTGGATTTTTTAAGATTTGGCGAAATTTATCTTTGAGATGAATAAGTTCAATTCGATCTTGGGGACGTTTTGGCCCGGCAACTCCTGGCTTAAGAGAGGAAAGGTCAAATTCAAGAACTTTGGTAAAGTCAATTTCACCTTGCCTAGGAATTCCAAATAATTTTTGGGCTTTTAAATATTCTTCAATTTGCGCGATATCTTTTTCTTCTCTTCCGGTTAAGCGGAGATATTCCATTGTCTTCTCATCGACAGGAAAATATCCTACGGTCGCTCCATATTCAGGGGCCATATTGCTAATCGTGGCTCTATCGGCCACAGTTAAGCTTGCAGTTCCCTCTCCAAAGAATTCTACAAATTTTCCTACGACGTTTTCTTTGCGCAGTAATTGAGTGATGGAAAGGGTGAGATCTGTTGCCGTGACCCCCTCTGATAGGTGGCCTGTCAAGTGTACTCCAATCACTTCGGGCATCTGTAAAACGTTTGGTTGATCTAGCATGGCCCCTTCCGCTTCAATTCCACCCACGCCCCATCCTAAGACTCCGAGGCCATTGATCATGGTGGTATGTGAGTCTGTTCCCACAACAGTGTCAGGGCTAAGAAGCAAAATCCCCTCTTTTTGATTGGCAAAGACAACTTTAGCAATATGTTCTAAGTTGACTTGATGAACAATCCCTATCCCAGGGGGGACAACTTTGAACGTTTTGAAAGCTTGTTGTCCCCAACGTAAAAATTCATACCGTTCTTGGTTGCGTTCAAATTCCACTTTTAAGTTAAAATCAAAAGCATCTTTTGTTCCGGACCGATCCACTTGCACAGAATGGTCAATGACGAGGTCTACAGGCACTTCTGGTTCAATCAAGATAGCGTCGAGGTTTCTTGTTGCCACGGCATCCCGCATAGCGGCTAAATCAACTAAGAGAGGCACGCCTGTGAAGTCTTGTAAGATGACTCTCGATACCATAAAAGGTACTTCCCCTTTATAGGGGCCTTGTGGGGACCAGCTTGCTAATCTCAATACATCTTCCTTGCGAACCCTTTTCTCATCGCAATTTCTCAGTAAGGATTCCAACATAATCCGAATACTGATGGGAAGACGGCTAATCTTTGCAATCTTTTGCTCTTCAAATGCTGGCAAAGAGTAGTAATAACGTGTTTGATCGTTATTTAGAGATTTCAAAGTACTAAAAGTATCAATTAGATTGGGTTGAGACATGTGTCCTCTTGTAGTTGATTTGATTGAAAGGGATAGAAATGGATGCCTTTTTATTCAATCAATAGACGAGCCTCTTGATACTAAAGGAAAGCAATTATTTGCAACGTACTCTTTTAAAGTTCGGGATGCATAGGAACAAGGAAAAGAGGGTGCAATGGAGCAGCCGCAATGGTTAAGAGATTTCCAAAAAGGCTTTATTAGCGATTTTTGATCTTATCTATAAAGTGGCCTTTTAGTTTGCCGCCATTCATTCCAGGTTTACGTCCTTTGTCTAAAACAATTTTTAAGAATTCAACGCTTTTTGAATGTTTAGTTCCCTGTCTTATTAAATTTAGCTAGATAGCCTTATGAAAAAAAGCTTAGATATCTGGCTATATCTTCTTCTTTTGCATGCAATCTAAAAACTTTATTTGTTGATTAATAAAATATTCAATTGTATAGTTGTGCGGCAAGGATTGCTTATAAAATTTCTGGCAAGCCTTTAAGCAATATTAATTGGCAAAAACGATTAACATAAAGGAAGTCTCATGACTTTAAGTCAATTATGTTTTCGAGTCTCTCTTTGCTTATTTAGTTGTACACTTGTTTTTTTATTGCTAGCAGACATAAGCCCTTTGGAAAAAACCTACCTATTACCTTCTCAATTATACCTGATTCCCGAAGGAATTTTTTTCATGAGTGCTGAGGGAGAATTAGAATCTACTTCCACCCTTTTTGCTGATGGGAATGGACCGTATGTTTTACAAAAATTTCAACAATGTCCGGCCTGCCATTTATGGAGTCGTGATGGGACCCTTCATCGAACGAGCTGCCCTTTTTATGCGGAATAAATCCCTCAATTTGCAGTAGGCAAGTTAGGGTAAATATTTAAGGCTAACGGATGGAATGTATTTATAAATTCCTCAAATAATCCTATATTGTTTCTATTTTGAATTAAATTAATTATGTCTATTCATTTTCTCATTAAAATGCTTTAGATAAAATTTGGGGTTTACATGCAAAGGATCAAAAGATGTATGAATTTACTCGAGAAAGCTTAATGAGGCATGAAGGACCTCAAATAAGCCCATCTTTTCTGAAACCCTTAGAATGCGTACACAAAAGCTTTTAAACGCCACGATGGCACTGAAGAAGGTGACAGAGGGGCATGGAACTGACATAATTTGTTCTGGCGTCACAATTGTTTCTGCTCTTTCCGCCATGGCTACTTCCGGAAACGGGTTATCTTTAGCTGCCAATACGGGTTTATTTCTCATAAAAGCATGCAAGGATTTGCGGCGAGGCGCTATCCGTTTATAGGAGATATTGAAGCTTCTTGTAAAGCTGTAATGGCTTAAAGTATAAGTGGGCGATAGGTTGCTAAATAGGAGTAAAATCCCCCATTCAGCAGCAAATGGATAGCGATCGGAATCACTAGGTGAGCTGGGTGCAGAGGGGTTAAATTTCCATCGGGGGGGGGAAGTAAGTATGCTCATCCGCTCTTTCTTGCTGCGCGCCTTTTAAAGCAATTCTAAGAAAAAATTAAGGAATATAGTTCCAAATTTTAGCAAGCTTCCTAAACGATTGGGGATGATATTTATGAAAAAATTTGGGTAAGCTTTATTTGCTGTCGAGAATCCCAGCTATAAGACCAGTGCCAAGAAGGGCTCTCAATCTTGGTGACTTCATAGGCGATTTGCCCATTTTTATAATAGGCGCGCACTCTATGCCCATCTGGAACTTCAATTATAGTGGGGCCAATAAAAGCGACATTCTCAGCAATAAATTCTCCACTTCCGTGAATATTGATTTGCAGGCTTTCTAAATGATAAACCTCTTGCTTCCAGAAAATATTTTTTTGGGAAAAGTCAATCCCTTTATTGATGACTGTGACATTTTTTAAAATACACTTACCATTTTGCTCACTGTAATGGAGGACCTCCTCTTGATCAAGGTGGCCTAATATGCGCTCAGCCCAAATCTTTAAGCTTCCGTGCAGTTCTAAATTTTCAATCCTTACTTCAGCAATTTCTAGAATCAACTCACTTTGGTTGGTTATTTTGCCATTTTGGATTTTCTGAGCGGTAATGGAATAAAGGGGACCTAAAGCGGGATGTAGGAGAGCAATAAAGGTGGGACCTGTTTTGAGATAATCTTCTTCAGCCGGTATACCAGGCATCTCAATATGGCATGCGCTGTTTAGAAGCTCGTGCATATTCTGCATGAGATCGTAAAAACATTTTTCAGGAGTTTCTGCTATAGAACCCTCAGGAAATAAGCTATGCTTTGTAACGGAAATAGTTTTAAGCCTTTTATGGTACGTTAAATATGTTTTTAATAAAGTATAGTCCTTGGCTTCTAAAGGAGCAGCAAAACAATCAAAAATTTCATCGGCAATATTTTGCATGGTGGTTTCAAGCCTTCCTGCTGGGATCTCTTTCGTTCCTTCAGGGCGTTCAATCGACACGCATGCTTTCATATTGATGAGTTTGCCAGGAAGCGGATAGTTTTCGATGGCCTTTTCTATTTTTTCCAAATTAGCAAATAAAATGTTGGTGTTTGCAGGAAAAGCAGAAAATAGGCTACCTTCTTCACAAGGCATATCTCTTAAGCTGTGTTTTTTGAATTCGGTATATTCAATATTGGTTATACAATAGCGATAAGAGTCTTGGATCCTATCTTCAACTACCACGTTCATTCCCTCAGACGTATTCAGGTAGCGCGGGCAAGAAGCAAACCCAAATACTTTGTTTTCGTGGCCTCCTATTCCCATAAATGCCAACAAAGTATCATCTGTTCCTGCCAGAGGGTTATTGATTTGACGTATGAGAGCGTACCGCCTTTGTTTTTTGTTAAACCATTCGAATAGGCCATAATCTTTTGCAAGCTTCCAGATGACTCCATGGCCGCCAGGTTTTAATAGAAGGGAAAAAGGATTTTTTAGAAGCCATTGCCCTTCTTGGGTGATAACAGGGACAAGGGGTTGAATGAAAAGGAAAAAATTTTTCCGCGATCGGTGAAACCACCGATTCTGTTCACAAATTTGGCAAATGTGCTGATGATTATTTTTTTCGTGAGAAGTCATCATCGCAACAGGTGTAGTGAGCTGCTTTCCATAAAGCTTATAATAGAGATATTCTTTCGCTTGTAAATCGCGCAATAATCCTTCTAGAAGTGTCCTTCCACAGAAAAGCAATTGGGCGGCAGGCAAAGGTTCTTGAGTGGTCTCATCTATCAAATTTAAGCGATCTCCTGCACCTCCGACAGGGTAGATGTGAGCCATGGAGGGCAGACCCTCAATTCCCCATTTAATAGCTTCCCAGGTTCTATCGTTTTTGCGCGAAAAATCGTACCCTTTTGGATGATGATAAGAACGGCTTGGGGATATTTCGGGAGGATTTTTTTGCTCTAAGATTAAAGAAATAACAGCATAGTGATATCCAATTAAGCCGCCTATTTCTTGATAAAAGGTTTCAATCGGCAACAGTTGTTCCAATAGCAGATTAAAAGGGGCCTGGTTTTCTTCAAAGTCTCCCTTTTCTTGAGAAAAAAGGTGTCCTTGATCGATTGCTAATAGGGATTTTATGCATAAAATGCCTTCTGAAGAGGCCCTAGCAATAAAAGGATATTGCTTGGTTAATGTATCAAATTCTTGGGCAACTTGTTTAAACTGAGTAATCAGCTCGATTTTTTTTTCAATGAAAGAGCTTTTTTTAAGAGATTCTATTAAGGGTTCAAGCTCAATTTTTTGCTTTTCAAGCGACAAACAGGGAAAAGTTGCTATCATACACGTTTTGGCCGGGTTGAACAATGGCGTCGCAATCCCATCATCGTTCGGCTGTAGAGAATTAGGGCGCGTCTCGCAATCTATTAGCCCGGATTGTAATCGCATGCATGGCAATTTTCAAGCACAAATCAAAGTAGAATGCCGCATATTCTTCCAAGCCAAGCGCCTTTTTTTTCTTTCGCCATTATCGGTCGCCTCTTATTTTTTCGGGTATTGAAAACAGAAGTTAAAAGGGGAGAAAAGCGGGAAAAGCTTGAAACTGGCACAAAATTTCTGTTGAGTCAGAAATTAGCCTCCAACTATGCTTAAGTCTATTTATTCTTTAGTTTTAATGAGTTTAATTTATGTTTTTTCAGCTGTTTTGGGGAAGAATTTAAATAAATTAATTTATTTGCCAGATTAATAGATAGGTGTGTGCCCTTATTAGGAGAGAATAAATTGTTTTGACTAGAAAATAGTAACAGAGCTAAAAGAAACCTCTAGAATGAACTGAGCTGTACTAAAAATCAGAGATTCCTCTCTGAATAAAAAAGCCAGGTTATCAGGATATATTAAAATGACAAGAAACCTATAGGAGAAAAAATGAGCAAAGAAAAAGAACCGAAGAAAAATTCTGCATTTATGAAACCGGTGTATTTAAGCGAAACTTTGGAAGAACTCATTGGAAAAGGTCCAATGGCTAGAACCGAAGTTACAAAAAAAGTATGGGAATATATTAAAAAGCATAAGCTTCAAGATGCAACTAATAAGCGCAATATCAACCCAGATGCGAAGTTAGCGAAAGTTTTAGGCTCCAATCAGCCGATTGATATGTTCAAAATGACAAGCAAAATTGCTAAACATTTAAAAGAAACTGAAGTGGCAGCAAGCCATTAAGGCGCATTTCGCAAGGTGCTTCCTTGCACCTTGCTTTTTTAGATCTCTTTTGCCTTAAAAACAAATTCTGTTTTTTTAACTCTATTATCCCTTATACTTATCCTATTTTTAAGGGGTATTTAAGAGATATGGGAAATTCTAACAATCAAAAAACAGCTAAACATTTTCATCACTGGTTATGGGATGCTTGGTGCATTTTTTCTGTTATAGGAATATGGCCGCGCTTCATTGAACCTAATTTGTTGAAAGTTTCTCGAATCGATTTAGATATTCCCCATTTGCCCTTAGCTTTGGATGGATTAAAAATCGTTCAGTTTAGCGATCTACATTTGAATAACGCCGTTTCCTCTTTTTTCTTAAGAAAAATAATCCGCAAAATAAAGCTCCTCAACCCTGATTTACTTTTTTTTACGGGAGATTTTTTATGTAAAGGGGTATTAGACGATCGGAAAAGAATGAAAAAGTTTTTTAACTCTTTGCGCGCTCGCTATGGATGTTATGCGATTTTTGGAAATCATGATTATGAAAAATGTATTTCGATCAACCATGAAGGGGATTATGACGTGGTTGAGAATATTCAATCGAACCTTTTGAACGGTTTTCAACGCTTGTTTAGTGATGTAAAGGTAACCGGAACCATTGTAGAGCGTGCGCGGAAAGTCGACCTTCATCCTGAGCTAGTTTCTGTTTTGCAAGAAACCTCTTTTAAGTGTTTGCATAATGAAACCGAGCAGGTTGCAATTGGGGACAGCTTTTTAAATATCTGTGGATTAGGTGAATACATGGCAGGGCGCTGCTTGCCAGAAATAGCTTTTAAAAACTATGACAAACAATATCCAGGAATTATTCTAGTGCACAATCCAGATAGCACCGCTTTGCTTGAATCTTATCCCGGAGAAGTGGTTTTGTCAGGACATACGCATGGATGCCAAATTAATCTTCCGTGGATGTGGAAGAAATTTACCAAGCTAGAAAATATGGCTCTTCAAAAGGGTCTCTTTCGAGTATTCGATAAATGGGTGTATGTTAATCGAGGAGTAGGCGGAATTATGAAATTTCGCTGGTTTTCCGTTCCTGAAATTTTGTTTTTGACGTTGAGAAAAAAATCATGAGGGAGCTGGCCAGCGTTATCCTTTTAGCAGGAGGCAGGGGATCTCGCATGCGTCAAGCTATGCCTAAACAGTTCTTACCTTTAGCTGGTAAGCCCCTTGTATTTTTTAGTTTAGAATGTTTTATGGCTTTGCCAGAAATTTTAGAAATTGTAGTGGTCTGCGATCCCGTTTACCATTCTTTATTTGCTAATTATATGCGTGACCCACGTCTTCGCTTTGCTTTACCAGGCCCCCGAAGGCAAGATTCAGTATGGAATGGTTTGCAAACGATTAAGCAGCCTCCTCAAATTGTTTGCATTCACGACGCGGCAAGGCCCTGTATTGATCAACTTTTAGTTAAGCGTGTTTTAAAGGCTGCCAGAGAGCATGGTGCAGCGACTGCAGGAATGCCCCTTAAATTTACTCTCAAACAAAGTACAGCTGCAGGCTTTGTCGATAAAACTTTAGACCGTTCTTTGTTGTGGGAAATACAAACTCCTCAAGCGATAGATTTTTGTTTACTTCACCAGGGTTTTAAAAAAGTGCACGAGCTAAATAGGGAGGTCACGGATGACGTATCTATGGTAGAACTTTTAGAAAAGCCGGTCAAACTTGTGGAAGGAGACTATGCGAATTTAAAAATTACGACGCCCGAAGATCTAATTGTGGCAGAACAGTGGCTTGCCAAAAAAAGTGCTGAGAATTCACAGGCAGGTGGCTGTGGCTTATAAATATAAAATCACCCTTGCCTATGATGGAACGCATTATAGTGGCTGGCAGATTCAACCTAATGCACTTGCTATCCAAGAAATTGTGGAAAAAGAAATTGGTAAAATTGTTCGTCAGCCCGTGCGTGTTGTGGCTTCAGGGAGGACCGATGCGGGAGTGCATGCTAGAGGGCAAGTGGCTCATTTTTCTACTGATGAAGAATTTGATCTGAACCGCTTTTTATTGTCGATAAATGGGCTTTTGCCTAAAGATATTCGGATCAAAGACATTTGTCCTGTCCCTCTTGATTTTCATGCTCAGTATAGCGTGAGTAGCAAAGCTTATCACTATCATTTAACTCTTTCTCGTGTGCAAAGTCCTTTTGTGAGATTTTATGCCTGGCATATCCGGCAAAAAATTGACTTTTCTCTTTTACAAGAAGCCACTCAGTTTTTTGTAGGAACACACGATTTCACCTCATTTGCCAATGAAGCGCATCGCGAACATCCTCAAAATGCTGTTCGCACCATTAAAAGAGTGGAGGTTGTTTTAGAAGAAGAGGGATGTCGCCTGGAGTTTGAAGGAAATGGGTTTCTCTACAAAATGGTCAGAAATATTGTCGGCATTATATTAGAAGTGGCGAGTGGCTACCGACCCCTCGAAGATATTCCCCAAATTTTTTTAGCGAAGGACCGGACAAAAGCGGGGAAAGCTGCCCCTCCGCATGGCCTTTTTTTGCATCAAGTGGATTTTCCGGAAAGTGCACTGCTGATGAAAAGTTGCTTAGGTTGATCATGTAAAAGGGAAAATTATATGGAACGATTTTTTAAGAAAGTGCTCTCCTTTTTGGCGTGGGCTGTTTTGAGCGCATGCTCTTCCTCTGATTTACCCTTAGATGCTCATCCTGGATATCAAAAAGGAGAATATATTTACCGCGTTCATGACGAATATTTATTTGCTATTCCTTTGCCGGAAGGGGTAGAAGCCCAGCTCTACCCCTGGGAAAAAAACGTGATTGGAGGGTGCCCGAAGATTACCAAAGAATTTTTTCGTTGCAAAGGTAGCAGTTTAAATCCAGAACATGTCGTTCAAACCGAAAAAGAGACTAAGCGATTTTATGATTGTAGCGGAAAACATAGCCTGCCTTTAAGAGAGGGGGAGGAATTTATTTATCCGATCTTGATCGATCTATTGAATGATATTCAGGCCAAAACAAATAGCAAAGTTGTCATCACCTGCGGGCACAGCTGTCCAGACCACCATGCTTATTCTGACCAAACCCCCGAAAACCGGTATTCAAAACATATGATTGGGGCTGAGGTTGCTTTTTATGTTCAAGGCATGGAAAATAACCCTCAAGCGATCATAGAGTTCGTGAAAAATTTTTATAAAAATGACTCAAAGTATTTGAATAAAAGCGAATATACGGAATTCAAGACGGAGGAAAAAAGCACTAGCAATTTAGCGAAAAGACCCCTATATAATAAAGAAATTTATATAAAAATTTTTAAAGAAACAGAAGGGCGTAATTTTGATAATCGGCATCCCTATCCTTATATTGCCATTCAGGTACGCCACGATTTTGACCAAAAAGTTAAAGTGACCTATTCCTGGAATGCAGCCTATCGAAATTATTTAAGATGGTGAAAACATGCAGGCAAAGGTGACTTTTTTCCTTGCACGCTAAAAAAAGAGCTGGCAACCTTACTACTGCTCTGTATTTGTAGAATCAAAAGATGAAGAAGGACTCACCCATGTTATTAGACGATTACGAAGAATTTAGTGAAAGTCAGCTTAAAATTCTTGAGCGTTATGTAACGAATACTCACAGCCACGTTTTTGTTTTGCGCAACTTACCCGAAGTGATTAAGGGAGCATTATTTTCACGTTATTCAAGGTCCACCTTGGGTTTACGCACTCTTCTTTTAAAAGAATTTATAGCGAATAATGAAGAGAGCGCTTTTGCGGCTATTGCAGGAGGGGAATCGGGGGAGACTTCTGAATGGCAGAATGCTCAGACTGCAGCGATTCGAAAAGCCCAAAATTTTTATGACCGCATTTTAGATGGATATGGGGATGATTCTATTGGAGAATTGGGGGGAGCGCATTTAGCCATTGAAAATATTTCTATGATTGCAGCTAAATTGATAGAAGACGCGCGCATTGGAGGTTCTCCACTCGAAAAATCGACCCGATATGTTTATTTTGACCAAAAAGTAAAAGGGGAAAATCTTTTTTATAAAGAACCGATTTTAATGACCTCTGCTTATCGGGATTTATACGTCAACACCTGCAACATGTTGTTTGATACTTATAGTAAACTTATTCCTCCTCTCACCACTATGATTGAAGAAAAAATGCCAAAAGATCAGGCAACTTCAAAATCTGCCTATGCGGCAGCTGTGCGTGCAAAGGTTTTAGATTGTTTGCGAGGGTTGTTGCCGGCCGGAACCTTGACTAATATGGGGATCTTTGGCAATGGGCGTTTTTATGAACAATTAATTCATAAAATGCATTGCAATAATTTAGCTGAATTACAAGATTTAGGTAAGCGTACTTACGAAGAGCTAGGTAAAGTGATTCCCTCCTTTATTCGTCGAGCTGACCTTTTCCACCATACCCACCAAAGTTTTGCCCGTTATTATGAAGCCATGCAGGCGGAAATAGCGGTAGTGACTGCCCAAAATACAAATTTTCCTGAAAGGATGATGGAGCCAGGAGTGAGGCTGCTTTCTTCCGACTCAGAGGCTGTAGTTAAAGTGGCTGCTGCCTTACTCTTTGCTCATTCAGATAAAGGATATCACGATCTATTGCAATATTGTCGCAAATTGCCAGAAGAAGGAATTGCGCGTATCCTGGACGCAGCTTGCAGCGCCCGAGAAAATCGAAGGCACAAATCGCCGCGCGCACTAGAGCATGCAAACTTTACTTTTGAAATGGTGACAGATTTTGGAGTGTACCGCGATTTGCATCGCCATCGTTTGTTGACTCAAGAAAGACAATTTTTGAGCTGCGATTATGGTTTTTATGTGCCCCCAGAACTGGTGGGAACAGAGCTGGAAGAGCCATACCTGCAGGCATTGCATGCTGCTAAAGAAGCTTATGATACGATGTCGACGGAATTACCAGAGGAAGCACAGTATGTCGTTCCAATGGCCTACAACGTCCGGTGGTATTTTCACGTGAATTTGCGCGCTTTGCAGTGGATTTGTGAGCTACGTTCGGCAGCCGCAGGGCATGCTGGATATCGTTTCATTGCTCAAGAAATGGCGAAAAAAGTCAGCCAAGCTTTCCCTCAATTTGAACGTTTTTTCAAATTTGTGGATTTTGAAGGATACGATCTTGGAAGATTAGATCAAGAAATTCGAAAGGAAGAAAAGCAGTTGCGCCAGTAAGCGATGAAATTGCCCTGCAATAGAATGCATGGCAAAGCCCTTTTTGGAGTGGATTAGGCTTAAATTTTTTAAGCGTTGGATATGGGCATTAAGACAGCTCCTTTGTGTATCCCTAGAAGCTGGATAAACCTATGGTTTTGTTGTAGCACGAGCCCCCCTTAATCCCGCCCCAGGAATAATCCACTGGGCTAGTGCCTGCATCTCTTTTAATGTGCAGAAAAATTTATCTTTCGCTTCAGCTCTTTTTTTGCGTGTTCCAGGCGCGTTAAGCCTTCTACTACAAATTTTGGGTCTGGCTTCATACTTAAGGCTTATACCGTAGGCATTTTGTGTAGGGTATGGCGGCGCCAAGGATAATTCCAGGAAATTGCAGGTAATGGAGTTTTAATTGCCAATATGGGCTAGGCTATACCTCTCCTATTGCGGGATAAAAGATAAAAAAAGCTGTGGTAAGGGCGACAAGTTTGAGTGGTGTACACAATCCTTTAGTTGTGATGAAGGCTTAAAATTACATTTAAATATAAATTTATATGTAACAATTAGAGTTACTCCCCTAAAAAGTTAAAGTATTTTTGGGTTTGCTTAATTAAACTCCTTTCGAAATCTGAGAAATAGGGGAATTTCAAAAATAAGCGTATAGAAATAAGAAAGAACTGGGAAAAGTTTGCTGAAATTTCTCTGTTTCAGCAAACTGAAAATCTAAGAATCGCACTGAGAGGCATTTTTTCCACATGGGCAACAGCTCCCTTCCTGCTTGGAAGCAGCCTGTTTGCCTGGTCCGTAATCCGTATAATAAAAGTCTTTTCCTCTAATAAGCAAGCTGCTCCCGCCCCCAGGCCCTCTTCGCAGAGAATCGTTAGAGCAGGCAGGGCAGGTGGTAAGGGGTTCAGCAGTAATTTTCTGATTTACTTCTAATTGATGGCCACATTTTTGGCATGTATAATCGTATGTTGGCATATTATCTGTTCCTTCTAATAAAAAGAGGCACGAGCAGTGCCTCTGTAAATATTGGAAAAAGTTACATCATTCCCATGCCGCCCATACCGCCCATACCGCCCATGCCACCCATTCCCATGCCGCCCATGCCTTCCATCGCGGACATATCTGGTTGCTTGGATTTTGGTTCTGGCTTGTCGGTGATGACGGCTGCGGTTGTCAGCAAGAGTGCTGCTATAGAAGCCGCGTTTGTTAAGGCACTTTTTGTAACGCGCGCAGGATCAAGGACGCCGGCTTCAATAAGATCACCGAATTCGTCTGTCAAGCCGTTGTAGCCATATGCACCTTGCGCTTCAAAAATTTTCTCCGCGATCAGATTGCCTTGTTTACCGCAATTATTGGCAATGGTGGTTGCGGGAGCAAAGACAGCTGTTTTAATAATCCCAATTCCAGTTGCTTCATCGCCTGAGGCTTTGAGATTGTCGAGAGATTTCACAGCGCGCAATAAGGCAACTCCTCCGCCAGGAACAATTCCTTCAGCAACAGCAGCGCGCGTCGCATGTAAAGCATCTTCTACACGGGCTTTTTTCTCTTTAAGCTCTGTTTCTGTGGCAGCTCCAATATTGATGATGGCCACTCCTCCAACCATTTTTGCTAAACGTTCTTCCAGCTTTTCTCGATCATAATTAGAAGTGGAAGGATTGGAGATTTCTGCTTTGATTTGGTTAATCCGCTCTTGGATTAAGCGTGCATCGCCCATGCCATCAATAATAGTGGTTTCTTCTTTAGTCACTTTTATTGTTTTTGCTTTACCGAGAACCGATAAATCCGCTTCTTCAATTTGCAAGCCTACTTCTTCAGAAATAAAGGTTGCACCCGTTAAAATGGCTATATCTTGGAGCAATGCTTTGCGGCGATCTCCAAAGCCTGGAGCTTTGACAGCACAAACAGGGAGTCCTGCTTTAAGTTTATTGACCACAAGAGTGGCAAGAGCTTCGCCATCGATATCGTCAGCGATAATTAAGAGAGGACGCGACCCTTTTTCCATCGTTTTTTCTAGGATAGGGATGAGTTCTTTTGCCGAAGATAATTTTTTATCTGTAATGAGAATCAGAGCGTTTTGCAGCTCAGCAGACATGTTTTCAGGATTTGTGACGAAATAAGGAGATACATACCCTTTATCAAATTGCATGCCTTCCACCACGTCTAGAGTCGTGTCAATCCCTTTTGCTTCTGCTACAGTAATAATGCCATCTTTGCCTACTTTTTCCATAGCTTTTGCGATGATCTCTCCAATTTCAGGATCATTGTTAGCAGAGATGCAGGCAATTTGTTGAATTTCCTGAGAGGTATTTACAGGGGAGGCCAAAGCTGAGATTTGCTTGTTAATAATCTCTACAGCGCGCTCGATTCCCCGTTTTAGGCTCATGGGATTGGCTCCTGCAACGACGCTTTTAAGTCCGGCGCTGTAAATGGCTTCTGCAAGCACAATAGCTGTAGTTGTGCCATCTCCCGCGATATCAGAGGTTTTGGAAGCAACTTCTTTGACAAGCTGAGCTCCAATATTTTCAAATTTATCTTTTAAGGAAATTTCTTTAGCAACTGTGACACCATCTTTGGTAGAAAGAGGAGAGCCAAAACCTCGGTTAATGACGACATTGCGCCCTTTAGGGCCTAATGTAACTTTGACTGCTTTTGCTAAAGTTTTAAGCCCTTTAGAAATAGACTTGAGAGCTTCTTCGTTAAATTGTAATAATTTTGACATAAGTCAAACTCCTATAAATAAGTGATAAAGGCTCGATTTATGCAAAAACGCCTAAGATGTCATCTGCATTGAGAATAAGGTAGGTTTCTTCATCGTTAGGACTTTTAACTTCGGTCCCTGCATATGAGCTAAACAGCACGCGAGCACCTACCTCCAATAAGAGGGGCTCATGCTCTCCATTTTCATTAATTTTTCCAGGTCCCACAGCAATAACAGTCCCTTCTTTAGGTTTTTCTTGGGCTGAATCAGGAAGTAAAATTCCTCCTTTTGAAGTGGATGCCTTGGTACGTTTGACTAAAACACGATCTGCCAATGGTTGAATATGCGCCATGATTCATTGCTCCTTTATACAAATGTTTTCTTGCTTACAAAGCTAAATTGCAAGTGAAAGGGTTTCAGTAAGGGCCTCCTCACTTGAAGTTATAAAGCGTATGAATAAAACTGTTTTATGTCAAGCGTGTAAGTTACAATTTTAGCAGATTAAGCAATAGAGTGCCAAGATGATGGGCCTTGATATTTTCCCATTAAATTGCTAGTCTATTAGGGTATGTTTAAAGTTCAAAAAAATTCACCCTCTCCAACTGAGGTAAAGCTTTCTCGATTGCCTGTGATCAAAGAGAGAGTTCGCTTAGTCCTCGATTATATTCGGGCATTTGTAGGAGATTTAGCCGTTTTCCCTTTTTTTGCCTTGGCCTATCCTTTTTCTATAGCTGATAAGCGTCCTAAAGAAGTGCGACATCTGACTCCCATTTTATTACTGCATGGGTTTGCTCATAATCCGACAGCTTGGCTTATTTATCGCTGGTATCTCGTAAAAAAGGGGTATTCTGTGCATATTTTAGATTTTGGATATCCCCCCTTTGCTTCTCTAGAAGAGTATGCGGGTGAAGTTAAAAAAAAAGCAGAGCAAATCGCCCAGCAGGCAGGCACGGATCAATTAAACATTATTGGGCATTCAATGGGAGGACTTGTAGCTTCTTATTATGCCACAGATCTGGCTAAAGAAGGCAGTGTAAAAAAAGTGGTGACCCTCGGTAGTCCTTTGATAGGCACAAAAGTTGCGACCCTGGGGGCTATGTTGCGGTTAGGAAAATGTGTCGAACAAATGAAGTTTCAATCTGAGTTTGTGCTTCAACAAAATAAAAAAAACGAAGAAAGTCCCACTCAATTTTATCATTTTTCCAGCACGGGAGATCTTTTGATTCAGCCTAACAGATCTGCTTTAGGGCAAAATAAAAAGGCTATAACCCTTCAATTTCGGGGGATGGGACACCTCTCTTTCTTATTTTCGAGAAAAGTTTTGTTACAGGTAGGTAAAGCTTTGAAAACCTAATCTTAGCCCTTATTTAGGGCGCCTGATGGTTTAGAGTTTTGCGCAATCGAAGTTTCGTATAGAGTAAAGCTAGCACGAAAAAGAGAGCCGTGATGCACACAACAATTCCCCCTGTGGATAAGGCGATACCATAGGCAGACAAAATGTGGCGCGATAAAGCCACACCGACTAGCGAAGCAAGCACTCCTAAGCTTGCTGCAAGGGCAAGCATGACCTTTAGGCGCGCGGTGAGTAGCCTGGCTGTCAAGGGAGGACCCGTAATGAAGGAAAGGACCATCAAGACACCCACAGCTCGAAATGCCCCAATAATAGTGATGGAAACTAAAGTCATTAACAAATAGTTAAAGAAAGAAGGTGAGATACCCAGCGCTTGAGAAAGGTTGGGATCAAAGGTGGTGATTTTAAATTCCTTAAAAAAAAACCCTAAAACAATCAAATCAAGGGAGAGAATGAACCCCGCTAAATAGCCATCTTCCAGGTATAAGGCATCTGCATTTCCCATCACGATTTCAGTGCCAATGTGGGCATTGCGTGTTAAAACCGTAACCAAAATAATACCTGCGGCAAATAAAGTGGTAAAAATTATCCCCGTACTTGCATCCTCTTGCATCTTAAGCGTTTTAGTGAGAAATTCCGTTAAAAAACTTGTCACAAGTCCCATAATAAAAGCTGCAAGTAACATGATATGCAAGTTAAGCGAAACATCTGCTGGTATTTGCTCTCCCGGAACGAATACGTGCGATAAAAAAAATGCCCCCACTATGCCGATTAAAATGGTGTGAGAGAGAGAATTTGCCAACATGGTCATTTTTCTTAAGACTAAAAAACAACCAATTAGAGCAGAAGCTGCTGAAATTGCCATAAGGACGATCAGCTGAATTTCATCGTTTGCAAGTTGATTTAAGGAAAGTTTGCCTGTCATAAAAAGAAATAGGCGGGTAATGAGCGTATAAAAAAAATCGAGAAATAGGTTGTCTGTATAAGGATTAAGCGGGTTTTCCATAAAATGCACCTACAAAGATGGGCTTGGGGGAATAGGCTGATGATGGGGATCTTCTTTAGGATCTTTCAAAAGCAAAATGAGTTCTTTTTCTAATTCTGGAGTGAGAATATGCTCCATTTCTTCCGCGCTTCGGTGCACCCTTTCGGCGCCTATTCCTAAATAATCGGCCAGGTAGACCTCCCATAAACGATGGAGGCGCACGATATGAGCGGCTCTAGCCTCTCCAGCAGAAGTCAAGGCATAGGCATTGCAATGCTGTTGCGCGACCCATCCATGGTGTACGAGCCGCATCAGACAAAACCATAGATAGAGACGTGAGGCACTTTGAAACTCAAAAATGGCATCTAGAGAAAACGTTTGTCGATTTTTTTGATACCACATGGCTTTTAGCAAATTTTCGGAAATACACCGATCTTGAAAGCGAAAAATACGAATCAGGCGCAATAAATAACCTCTTTCAGGGGCAAATAAGAGAGAAAATAAGCAAATCACAGCTCCCACCAAGACGATCATGGGTCCGGTCGGGAGGGAAATCCTACCTATGGCATATTTCTTAGCAAAATAGGCGCTTCCTTCCACAGAAAAGTAATTTCCAAAGAATCCACTGATTAAAGCAAAACAGCCTGCCCATATAAACATATGACTTAATTTATTGGTATATTGGCGAGCAGTTGCTGCGGGAATGACGAGCATGGCGGACATTAAGACTACTCCCCCAGAACGGATGCCTGCTACGAGGGCTAAGGCGATGAGAATAAATAAGTAGGTATCGATTTTCTTAAGGGGAATTCCCAGGCTTTTTGCATATTCTCGATCAAAAGTGATCACTTGCAGCTCTTTATAAAAAAAAATAAGCATTAAAACGATCATTAAAGAAAGCAGCGCATATAAGAGGACATGGTAGTCGTTCATAGTGGCGGCTTGGCCATATAAATAACTTTGGCTCTGTTTATAAAAAGTAGGAGAGACAAACTGTAAATAGCTAGCCAAAGTGACGCCAACTCCAAAAAAAGTTGCCAGAATGAAGCACAGTGCTGAATCAGCGCGTATATTGCATTTATGCTCTAGCAAGTGGAGGCACCATAAACTGATTAACGCCGTCATGAAAGCCCCTAAAATAATTAAGGTCGCAATAGGTAACTCTTGCTCTAAAGATATCAAAGAAGCAAAAATAACCCCTAAAATGACTCCCGGGTAGGCGGCGTGCGAAAGAGTTTCGCCAATTAAAGATTGCTTGCGTAGGAAGACGATGACCCCTACCAGGGCTGCCGAAAAGCTCATTAGCATGCATCCCATTGTAGGAGCTCGCAAAACAGGGTCTGTAAAAAATGAAATGAATGTGTGCACAAAGTACCTTTTAAGACATCCCAGAGGTTTTTTGTTGAGAGATTTTCAAGGCTTCATCAAATAACGCGTAGCTTTTACCGTAAGCGGCGTGAAGGTTTTCAGGCGTGAAGACTTCTTCAGTAGGTCCGGCTGCAACGAGCCGCATATTTAACAAGATTACCCAGTCAAAGTAATTGCGGACTGTGTTTAAGTCGTGATGGACAACAAAAACAGTTTTTCCCTGTTTTTTTAGCTGCTGTAAAAGATCTATAATGACTTTTTCAGTTGCAATGTCAATACCGGTGAAAGGTTCATCCATGAGATACACATCGGCATCTTGTATAAGGGCTCTTGCAAGAAAGACTCTTTGCTTTTGCCCACCTGAAAGCTGGTTGATTTGACGATCAGCAAAAATAGACATCCCTAAAGTGCCAAGATGGCGATCAGCGGATGCTTTATCAGCTTCGGTGGGTTTATGGCACAAACCTAGGGCTCCGTAGCGTCCCATGAGGACTAATTCTTTGACAGTAATAGGAAAATCCCAATCTACCGTTTCTTTTTGAGGCACATAGGCGACTTTTAAGCGAACTTTGCCTAAAGGCTCTCCTAAAAAAGAAATCTTCCCAGATAAGGGTTTTAAAAGGCCTAAACAAGCCTTAAGGAATGTTGTTTTGCCTGCCCCATTTGGTCCGATGATGCCCACTAATTGGCCTTTCGGCACCTTTAAAGAAATATCCCAAAGAACCGGCGTCTTATCATAATTGACGGTTAGTTGGGAAGCTTCTAAGGCATTGGGAAGGTTAATATCACGGGATTTTGGCATGGCAAGACTCTTGTATATGAACAGAATATTTGGGTGTATCTGGATAGGTAAGCAGATAATGCTTAATCGTCCGCGCATTATGCTGAATCATTTTCACGTATGTATCTCCGGAAGACCCTGGAGGGCCCATGGCATCTCCATACAAGGGCACTTGGGCCATAATCAGATTCAGGCCATGCTCTTTACCTGCATAGATAATTTTGCGAATCGAATCTTTGCTGACGTTTGATTCTGGAAAAAGAACATGGATGTGATAGTTTTTTAAGTGATCAATCACATTTTGGATATCGAACGCACTAAGTTGGCTATCAGGGGCCAGCCCTTCGGGAGCTGCAAAGCGGCTTTTCCATTTTTGCGAAGAGAGTTCCTCTTCCTCGGCTAGGTAGGCCCTTGCAAAGTAATTAAAGGCATCATGGCTTGTCACCAAAAAACGTTTGGGGCCAGGGATTTGCTGCATTTCATCACGGATTTCTTGGTGGATTTCCAATAGAGTTTTGTAAAGCGTTTCTGCGCGTTCCTGGTAAATTTTAGCATGTTCAGGGTCAATCTCTGAAAGCTTTTCAGCAATAAACGGAACTGTTTGGGCCCAAAGGGACATGTCCATCCAGATATGCGGATCAAATTGGCCGTTTTCTTGTAAAATGGTATGCGGGTTTTGGCTTAAGATTTTATTGCCTAATGAGATCGCCTTCGGGCTTTTTTGTAGGTATTGTTTTAGGCTAGGGCCATGCTCAAGTTCTAAGCCATTATAAAAAATAATTTTCGCGGAAGTGAGTTTTTCGTCATCCCCTTTAACAAGCTGATAAGAATGGGGATCAAGTTCTCCAGGAATCAAAATACGATCTTCAATATAGCTTTCACCGATTTTTTTGACTAAATCGTTAATCATGGCTGTAGTGGATAAGACAGGAATTTTCCTTTCTTGCGAAGTGGAAAGATGTTTTGAATTTTTTTCTGAAGCACATCCCCACAAGATTAAACTGAGAAAAAATGCCCAAAGGCTAAATCGTTTCATGGATGGGTCCTTAGTGGAAGTGCGTGGAGAAAATCATAGGAATAAATGCCATTTGAGCAACCCGAGGAAAAGTGAATGTGAAGCGCATACCTTCCTACGCTTGTGATTTTAATTGCACTCAAATGATCGGGAGTAGTCTGCGCGTGATTAATCCGCTTTTGATTGCCTTCATCCCAACACCCTGCGCACGGACACAGGCGTTGAAGATCCGCTAAACGATAATCCATTAAGCGTCCATCATTCCATTCGATTGTAAAGGTATAATTATCTTTTTGTTGAATCGAACAAATATACAAAGCCGGTGCCTTTGTCATGTAGCCATCTCCTTCCAGTTTAGTTCAAAATGAGAAAGCCCTTTTTTTGTGTTCTCTTTTAGGGCCTCCACGTGATCGACAAGCTGGCTAGCTGCATGTTGAAAAGCTTGGGCGCTAGAGGAAAGAGGAGTTTTGGAAAAAAGGGAAGAGCCCTCATCGCCACTTCGACAAATTTCGGGGTGAAGAGGAATGGACCCTAAAAGAGGTGCTCCAATTTCCAGCGCTAACTTCTTGCCTCCACCCTCCCCAAAAATAAACCGCTTTTCTTGGGAGTAGGGGTCTTCATAATAACTCATGTTTTCGATAATTCCAATCAAGGGGATTTTAACTTGATTAAACATATGCACGGCTTTTCGAACATCTAGTAATGAGATTTCTTGAGGAGTCGTAATCACTACCGCTCCTGTTAAATTTGCCTGCTGGCTCAGGGTTAATTGAATATCCCCTGTTCCGGGAGGAAAATCAATCAGAAGATAATCAAGCTGTCCCCAGCTCACGCTTTGGAGGAATTGCGAAATCACCTGATTGGCGATGGGCGCTCTGACGACAGCTGCTTCATTTTCAGGCCTAAAATATGCCATCGAAATCATCTGAATTCCTTGACAAAGGGCCGGGGTGATCTCTCTTTCTTGTTGGGTTGGCAGGCGATCTTCAGGAAGCATTTTGCGGATAGAAGGACCGTAAATATCTGCATCTAAAATTCCGGCTTTATATCCAAGCTTTTTCAAAGCTAGGGCGAGATTAACTGCCAAGGTAGATTTACCAACGCCCCCTTTCCCTGCAGCAATGGCAATCACATGCTGGATAGAAGGACTTGAAGGCATTGGAACATTATCAAACATGGGGATAGGCATGGTCAATCCTTGGTGAAAAGCAAAATAAATTAAATTAAGCTAGAAAATGGGATTTTATCTGATTTATCCTTTCCTATCAAAAGATATTAAGGGAGCTTTTTCAACTCTTGCTTTACACCAAAAAAAGCTTTGAAAAATTTACGCACGGAGGAACAAACAGTCTATTTTAATTAAGGCAAACGTACAAAGCCTTTTTTCGCATAAAAGTAAGAGGAAGGTCTGCAATAAATATTTTTGCAAACAAAAGTTTAATCTCTCTTTGGGGTTAAAAAACCTTTCAAACCTTAATTTAAGAAAAATGGCGTAAAATGGGGGGAAATGTTGGCAAAATAGGGTTAATGGAAAAAATCGTTAAAGTTTGAAAACTGTTCTTACTCGGACAATTGAATTATTTCTAAGTTTTCCTTGAATTTTTGTTGCATAAAAATCATACAAATCTTTAAGTTCCTAATTTACTAATTTGAGTATAGAAAAAAACCCCTTCCTGTTTGTGATCTAAGCCTTATTTACCTAGAGAAAGAATAGCGCATAAGAGGGGCCTTTAGATACTCAGGGCGTAAGTTTTATTAGAATTTGCGAAAAGAGTTGAATGAGAAGTTGCCAAAAAATTGTCGAACAAGATTATTTAAGGCGAAAATTTCTCTAAAATTCGATCAGTAAAAACTTTCTTTTTATTTTTATTTTTTATAATTACTCAGTTTTTCAGATGGAAAACTGAAAGCCCTAGCGCTTGATTTTAGGTATTAATTGACTTGATTAACAATAAGGAAGGTAGAGATGACCCAAACATTAGAGAGAGAAAAAGTAAAAGTCGACACGAAGCAGATAGAAGCGTTAATTCACGCAGCTGTTAGAAAAATAGCGGGAGAAAAGGAAAACGACATTTGTCGGTATTTGCCTGTTGATACAGGAGGTTACATTCACCATTTTACCATGCGAAAATTGAAAGCAGAAGATCCTATTGAATTGGCTGATTTAATTCAAAAATACATTATCGATCCCGAAGCACCTACTCTTGTAACTCCTAAACCAAGAGCTGCTAGAGGTTCTAGAAAACGACGAGATCAATTCCAGTTTTCTAAGCAAGATATTGAACGCATGCTAAACATGGCTCGTTTGGCCGGCGATAAAGATATGGTTAGAAAATTAACTCCTAAAAAAGATCTTCGTACTATTAAAAGAGAATTAATTGCTTCGATTCGTCATGGGAAAATTGATGCGGAACTGTGGAATTTGTATGTGGAAAGTATCACTAGCCAACACAACCCAATGAATGCAATTCTTCCTTCGCCAACTTTGGTTTAAAAAAATTGAATAGATTTTTCAATTGATTTACGAAAGCACTCTTATGTTAGGAGTGCTTTCGTCTTTTTAGAGCTTTGCTTTTCCAACATTTTTCTTGCCTTTTTAATCGAAAGAGTTTAAATTCTTAAATTTAAAGAATAAGCTTATCATATAAAACGGTCTTGCGTTTTGTAGATAATGGCTAGAATTGAAAAAATATGAACTAATTTGAGGTTGGTTTTATGACAAATGAATCCAAGCCAGAGTTTGGGCCGGCGCGCTCATTTTTTTGGCCTGTGCATAATTATGAGTTGAAGAAACTCTTGCCCATGTTTTTAATGTTTTTTTGTATTTCTTTTAATTATACCATTTTAAGGGATACGAAGGATACTTTAATTGTGACTTCTTCTGGAGCAGAAGCAATCCCTTTCTTGAAAGTTTGGGGCGTGGTGCCTGCTGCTGTTGTTTTCATGCTAATTTATGCCAAATTGAGCAACATTCTTAGCAAGGAAAACCTTTTTTATGTCACCATTACTCCCTTTATTGTTTTCTTTGCCTTATTTACCACACTGCTTTACCCCAATAGAGAACTTTTACATCCTACGACTTCTGCAGAGTACATTCAATCTTTCCTACCTGCAGGTTTAGCAGGGTTAGTTGCTTGTTATCGCAATTGGACATATTCTCTCTTTTACATTCTTTCCGAATTATGGGGAAGCGCCGTTCTTTCCTTGATGTTCTGGGGGTTTGCAAACGACATCATGAAAGTGGCGGAAGCGAAACGTTTTTACACTTTGCTTGGATTAGGTGCAAACGTCGCATTGCTCGCTTCGGGCCCTACCATTATGTATTTTTCTGACATTCGAAAACACCTTCCCCCTGATGTGGATGCATGGCAAGTTTCCCTTAACTACTTGATGGGAGCTGTGGTTATCGCAGGCATTTGTGTGATTACTGTTTATTGGTGGATGCAGCGTAACGTGCTAACAGATCCTCGTTACTACGATCCAAATGATATAAAACAACCTAAGAAATCCAAGCCTAAAATGTCTATCATGGAAAGCTTCGTCTTTTTGGGTAAATCTAAATACATTCTTTGCATCGCCATCTTAGTTATCTGCTACGGAATTTCCATTAACCTCGTTGAAGTAACCTGGAAAAACCAGCTTAAATTGCAATATCCTAATCCCAATGAATACAGTACCTTTATGGGAGCTTTCTCTACCTTTACTGGTGCTACCACCATCATTATGATGTTCGTGGGTGGATACATTATCCGTAAGAAAGGATGGGGATTTGCAGCGATGGCAACGCCTGTTGTATTGCTGATTACAGCGCTTGGATTCTTCTCCTTCGTTATCTTCCGAGACTTATTACAAGGCTATGTGGCTATGTTGGGCACAACTCCGCTGATGCTTGCTGTAGTCATTGGAATGATTCAGAATATTATGAGTAAATCTACCAAGTATTCTCTATTTGATCCGACCAAAGAGATGGCATACATCCCTCTCGACCAAGAGTCAAAAGTTAAAGGAAAAGCAGCCATTGACGTGGTAGGAGCTCGCCTTGGAAAATCGGGTGGCTCATTCATCCAACAAGGACTCCTTGTACTCTTTGGAACAATCAGCGCAATTACTCCTTACGTCGCGATTGCCACAATTGGCGTGATTGTTGTATGGATAATGGCAGTGCGCTCGCTGAATAAGCAATTTGTGGCTCTTACATCTGCGGGAGAAACTGCACCAAAGCCAGCAGTCCCGCCTGTAGCAGGCGTGAAATAAAGAATCTCTTTTGAAGGAAAGAGTGAATGAACCAGCTATAAATGTGCTTATAGCTGGTTTTTTTTTGATCTGATATTTTAGCTTTTTGATCTTTTATGCAGTACCTTGCATAAAAAGAATGCCATTCTGAAGCTGTCTCGAAAGAAATATAACAAACAAGGACCATCCTCCCTTATTTCTTAAACGTCCATTTCTCTCATTGAATTAATAGCTGGGCTTTTTTTATAGTTTCTTTGAAGCAACTTTATAGCCATTAGCATGGCATACAGGATCTTAATGGGAAATTATTTATTCACGTCAGAATCTGTCGCTATGGGACATCCTGACAAAATTGCCGATCAAATTTCGGACGCTATCTTAGATGCATGCCTAGAGAAAGATCCTTTCTCTCGGGTTGCCTGTGAAACGCTTGTGACTGCGGGGCTGGTCATGCTGGTAGGGGAGATAACGACGACAGCAAATGTGAATTACCAAGATGTTGTACGGCGCACCATTCAAGAAATCGGATATCAAGAAGGCTTTTTAGGATTTGATTTTCGTTCATGTGGCATTTTGGCTTCTTTACATACGCAATCCCCCGATATAGCGCTTGGTATTCAAGAAGAAGCGCTAAATGAAATGGGGGCAGGAGATCAGGGCTCAGTATTTGGATATGCTTCTGATGAAACACCCCAGCTAATGCCGTGGCCCATAGCTCTTGCGCACGCGTTTGTGCGAGAGTTATATCGCCTTAGAGTTTCTAAAGAACTCCCTTACTTACGTCCCGATGGGAAAGTACAGGTAACGGTGGAATATAATGAATACGGTTGCCCATTACGCGTGCACAATGTGGTCATTTCTACGCAGCATTCTGCCGATGTAGATAACCAAACCATCTATGATGATATGAGGTGTCTTGCGCGCCGAATAGTCCCTCCGCAACTCATGGATAGCAATACGCTTTTCTTTATTAATCCCACTGGACGCTTTGTATTAGGAGGGCCTGTAGTGGATACAGGATTAACAGGAAGAAAAATTATCGTCGATACGTATGGAGGGATGGCTCGTCATGGAGGGGGCGCATTCTCAGGCAAGGATCCCACCAAAATCGACCGTTCGGCTTGTTATATGGCTCGGTATATTGCCAAAAATCTCGTGAAGGCCAATTTAGCCAGGCGTTGCGAAATTCAGCTTTCTTATGCCATAGGGGTATCTCGGCCAACGGCTTTGCATATTCAAACCTTTGGAACTTCAAAGTATAGTAGCGAACAGCTTGAACAAGCCGTGCGCGCCGTTTTTCCGTTGACTCCCCATGGGTTGATCGAAATGTTGGATCTTCGCCGTCCTATTTATAAAAAGACTGCCTTTAGCGGACATTTTGGGCGGGAAGATCCTGAATTCACCTGGGAAAAAACGGATCAAGTCCAGGCTTTGCAGAAGGCAATAGAAAAGCATGTCCCTTAATCGGATAGAGATGGCGCCTCTAGTAGTAGAATTGCAGTGTCTTCAGGGTGCCCAAGTTTTAGACTGCATTCAAGCAGAACAAAGAAAAATTTTGATTGTTTGTAAAACGAACAAGGGATCGATCTTAAACTTATTGCTGTGTTTTCAAGAACCCTTCCTGCGTTTTCATTTAACTTTTCAAAAATGGCGGGCGAACCACGCCGAGCTGCCTAGAAAACTTTATTTTTATTTGAAAGAGAGCTGTCTTGTAAAAATTGAACAGCTCAATCATGATCGCATTTTGCACCTGACTTTTCAAAAAGAGAAGCAATGCTTTCAATTAATTGGGGAATTTTTCTCCAAGCGTCCAAATCTATTTTTAACAGATTCTCAAAATAATATATTGGTGGCTCTAAATCCTACTCAAGCGGCTATTTATTCCTTACCTACCCACCATCCAAATGCTTTGACAACTCAAAATGAAGAAAATCTTTTAAGTAAAGAGATTGAAAATCGCTATTGTCATTTGGAGAAAGTGGCCGCTTTCCAGAAAGAAAAACAGGCTTTATGCCGAGAGATCAAAGAAAAAATAAGAAGGGGGGAGAGATACATCCAAAAACATACCCAAGAATTGCAATATTTGACGAAGTGGGAAAGTTTTCAGCAAGAAGGAGAACTGATTCAAGCCAATTTATTTCGTATCAAAAAAGGGGTGGTTTGCCTACAAGTTGAAGACTGGTTTCATGAAGGGCAGCTACACACTTTAAAGTTTGACGAACATCAAGAACCGTCCGTTCATATTGCCCAGCTGTTTCAAAAAGCTAAAAAAATGAAGCGGGGAGTAGAGCGTTGCCAAGCACTCCTCAATCAAGCATCAGCAGACATTAAAGGTTGGGAGCAGAGGCTTAGTCTGGCTGAAAACGTTTCGACGGAGCAGGAACTGCAAGAGATACGTGAAAAATGGAAGCTTTATCACCATGGCGAGCAACAAAAACAACCAGTTTCCCTTCCATTTTTTGAGTACCAATCGGAAACAGGCTTGAAAATTTGGGTGGGGAAAGGCGCTAAGCAAAATGAAAGTTTAACTTTTTCGTATGCGCGTGGATCAGATTGGTGGCTTCATGCGCGAGATTTTCCGGGAGCACATGTTGTCATCCCGGTTCCTAAAGGGCAACGGCCCGATAGCGAAACCTTAAAGGATGGTTTGCAACTCGCTCTGGCTTATAGCAGAGCAAAAAATCAAGGAAAAACAGAGATTATTTTGACTCAATGTAAGCATATATCCCGCTTCGGGCGCAAAAGGTTAGGACAAGTGCACGTGTCTTTCTATGAAATCTTTTACGAAAGCTTTGATGTCGAACGCTTTCAAAAAATTAAGAAGCGCAAAATCAACTAGCTCCGGTCATTTTGAAGCGATTATCGCATGCTTCGAATTTATAAAAACCTTTAGATTTAAGAAGTAATAAGGTAAATATGATGGATTACATTTAGCCAAATCTTATTCTTCAACTTTTCATGATCCTCTCTCTTTACGAGAAGAACAACTGGCTGAGTCGCGTTTGAAAAGGAACTAAAGATGAAATCGCTTGTGTTTTTTGCATTATTAATTTGTGTGGCTTCAGGATGTACGCGCCCTTTTTGCGATTACGCGATTGTGGGTGCAGATGAATTTGTGACCGATTCCTATAAAATTCGGGAAGGAAAATTTGGCATTCTAGAAATGGAAGGGATAGAAACAGGTGGTATTCCTTCTGAAGCCATGGAAGAATATCAAGATACCATTGCCGAAGATGATGTATTAAACGTGGTGGTTTACCATCCCAAGCGAAAAGATTTAATGGAATCTTTTCAATTCATTAATGAAAAAGTAGGGGGGTTTAGAATTTATCAAGGTAAGCTCGAGCTTCCAGACATTGAATCCATCTATGTTGAAGGACTGACCTTGGAAGAAGCTCGTCTGGAAGTACAAGCTCGCTTGAGCGAACATATCCAAGATGTGGAAGTTTTCATTGGTTATAAGGATCGGTTGTTAAGGAAAGTGGAATTAGCTGGCCTTGTGAAAGTTCCGGCGGTTCCTGTCGATGGAAAAATTCGATTATTTGAGGTTCTTTCAAAAGCAGCCCCCCCTCCGCAAGCGAATTTATACATGAGCTATGTTTTGAGAAACGGCCAGCCCTTGCCTGTCGATCTATATAAATTAATGAATGGAGGCGACATGAGTCAAAACATTGTGATGAGGGGAGGCGATAAAATTTTCATTGCAAGCCCTTCAGATGCTACCGTTATGCTTATGGGCGAAGTCGGCTTACCTACTGCTGTGAGTTTGCCGTACGGCTTTATGTCTTTGCGGGAAGCGCTAGTAGCCGCAAGAGGAATTCCTTATACAGGGGATAGGCGGCGCATTCAGGTTATTAGAGGAAATATTCCTTGCCCCAAAATCTATGTATTAGCTTGGGAACATATTATCCACCTTCCAAATAACAGCTTACTTCTCATGCCAGGAGATACGGTATATGTCTCCGAAAAACCAATTACTTCTTGGAACCGCTTTATCAACCAACTCCTTCCCAGTTTCCAGGGAGTGCAAGCAGCTTATGGCGTTTATCGCTTAACAACAGATTAAGGCTCGGGTATATGGATCGGAATGAAGAGATTTTTTTAGTCACGTTTTCAGATTTTTGGACGGCAATTAAAAAAGCTAAAAAACGGCTTTTTTATTGGGCATTAGCCTGTGCCTGTTTGGGATTTACCTATGCGATTATTCAGCCTATTGAATTTATCATCGAAGCGACTTTTAAAGAAAAAGGAGCCAAAGATCCCGGGTTAAGCAATCAGGTATTTTCTTCGCTTTTAAGTGGGGGAGAAACAAGTAAAAGTGAAGCTTTGGTGGTCATGAAATCAAATCGTTTGCTTCAAGATGTGATTAGGATACACGGGATACAGGCTGATTTGCGTCAAGAAGGGTGGACTTTCCCCCTGTTTAAACGGATGAAAAACAATCTCCGCACCGAATACTCCTATCTGCGCAATCGCTTAGTGCCCGCCGTTAAAGATTTCCAAGAAAATTTAAAAGTGACCCAAGTTGAATATGAAGGGGAAATTCCTCTGATTCTTTCTATCCGTTTCTTAACAGAAAACACGTATCAAATCTCCGAAAACCATGCTCATTTACTTGGAGAAGGTGTTTTAGGCATTCCCTTTACCACTAAGGACTTCCAGGTAGTTTTAGAAAGAGGAAATAGTGCTCCTTTGACAGGCCAAGAATACACCTTAACGTTCAGAGCTATTCGACATGTGGTGAAAGACTTATTCTCAAGGCTAAACGTAGAATCTGATACGCAAAATAGAAATATTTTAAAACTGACCTATTTTTGGCCAAACCGGCAAGAGGGGTGCAAGCATTTAAATACGATCATGGCTTTTTATCAAGCTTTATTAAAAAAAGAGCACCAACGTGTTTCCCAAGAACAGATTAATTATTTGGAAAATAGGCGGGAAATGATGCGAGCGGGGTTGCATGACATGATGCAAAATTTCGCGGACCGTGTATCCTCTGATGTGGCCAATACAGGCTTTACCAATACAGAAGAGGGAATTCGTTTTCTTGCTGAAGCTTTACAAAAACATAGGCAAAAATTGCTAGATATTAATTTGGAAATAGAACGGTTAGAAAGAGCCCAAAATGGAAATATTGTTTTCCTCGATCGGCAAGGTTCAAGTGACCCTCAAGTGATCAATGCGATGTTAGCTGAAATCAGAACCCTTAAGCAAGAGTGCGATGGGCTTAATTTAGTCGTGCGCCGCCACTCTCCCTATCAAGATCGAGACCATAGAAATCTTTTTGCCAAGCAGATCCAAGAACATGAACAAGCCCAAAAGTATATGGATGAAGCCAAACAGATCTTGGCATGCTTGGAAGGAGATGATATTCAAGGGATCCAAGTCAAACATTTAGATCATTCAGACTATTTTGTTAATCTGTGGAATGCTAAGCTGGAAGAAGCTTATCGCAATTTTGCCACCTGTTCTTTAGAAGAAAGGGTTCCGCGAAAGAAAGAATTCCTCTCTTGTAAGGCAAACTACCTTGCTTATCTCCATCAGTTAACCCATTATTTTGAAGTCCTTGAAAATACTCTAAGTGAAAGGATCGCCAGGCAGCAACTTCCTCAAAAACAGTTTCAGGGGATTAGCTTACCGACAGCGAACTCGCTCTATGTACAGCTAAGTACAGAGGTAAGCCAAGCAGAAACGCTTTTAAAACAAAGAGATTTTATTATTGCTCAGTTAGAGGACGAAACTTTCGAAATCAGTTCCTTAAGCTCGGTTTTAACAGATTCTGTCAGCCGCCAAATGATCGACCGAGCAGGGACTCTTGCCCTATCCTTGCAAGACCAGGCAAATCGCAGCGCAAAAGAACAAGCGCGCCTTAGAGAAGAGTTAGATTTGCAAAAGCAATTCTTAAAAGCTCACTTAAACCAAACGCAACAACTCACCCGCTTGCAAATTGAGCTTCTCACAAATAAAATCTGTGCCCTGCAAAATGTGATCTTAGAGTTAAGCCAGCAAAAAATCTCCGTCCTAGAAACAAATTTAGGGAATTTCCTTCAGAGCCGCTTAGATAATCTTAAAGAAGAAAAAGAGGCGGTGCAAGAGCAATTGAAAGACTTACAATATCAACTTCAGCAATTGCCCTCCCGCTGGATTGCAGAAAAGCTGGTGAATTTGCAAATGGCTTCTAATCAGGCCATGGTGGAAGAGCTAACACGCCTAGTGGAAACCAAAAATACTGCGAGCAACTTAGAAATTATTCAATCAGCCCCTTTAGATTTTGCAGAGCCCCCTTTGCACCCTCGCTCGCCAAAATTGCTATTGTTTACTCTGCTGGGAGCCGTTTTTGGAACATTCTTGGCCGCAGGAAAAGTGGTTATCGAAGCGATCTTGGAGGGAATCCCAGCAAGTGAAGAAAACCTTACAGCCTCGGGTTTTTTAGTTTTAGGGCGCCTGTCTACCTCTTTTCAAGACTGGGATAATAGCTTAATCAGCGAACAAGATAAGGATACATTGAGAAAAGCAGCTGCTTTTATTCATTCAGGTAAAGAATGCCTATCAAAAGGAAAAGTGACCCTATTATTGGAAGGCAAAGGAGCGGAATATTGTCGCAGTTTAGCCACGCTACTTTCTAAAACAGGATCGAAGATTTTAATTCTTCCTCTAACACAAATGGCAGAAAGTTCTCGAGAGGATAGTGGCTTAATTCCCTATCTCGAAACGGGCCAAAAAGTCCCTTCTATTATCCAATGCCCCTCTTTTGATGCGATACCGGCAGGCGCTACCTCTCGTTACGAGGCAGAATTGTTGGCTTCGTCGCAGTTTAATCAATACCTTGCCTCTCTTTTGCCCAACTATGACGGGATTTTTGTGGTGAGCCATTCTTCTGTAAATAGTGGAGATGCCAAATTGCTGCTTGGGCATTACTCGAATGCTATCATTAGCGTCACGCACGAATCCCTGGATGACTTGAAAGAATGCTGTGCATCTCTTTCTGAGAATGGGCCGGCTATTAGACGCGCTTTCATCTTTTCCTAAAAATGAGCGAAGAACGAGTAAGCCGTTTCATTTGTTTGCCTTAGATTTAGGCTATACCTTTTTTATTTTAATTGAATAAAATTGGTTTAATTTATAAATTGGCACCACCATACTTTTTAAATGATTAATCGGCGGCATTATTATGAATCAAATAAATGATTTTTTGTTGGCAGAAATTAAAGCAAAAAATGTTCCGACTTCTGAAAAAGTTGCTAATTTTTTGTTAAAGCCCACCCAATATCTTTGGAATGGAAAGAAAATAGATTTTATTCAAGAAAATGGCCAAAAAGCTGTTCAAATAGACCTTATTTATCAAGTGAATGAACATTCATGGTTAAAAACAGCTTGCATGATTACCTTGCTTATCCCTGCTACTTTTTTAGGAGCTATTTTAAAAATTTATGCGACTTGTAGATACCACAGGGGAGAAGACGATACTTTCATGAAAAAATGTTTAAAACAAGGTGCAATGGGGAAAATACTTACTCCTCGAGGCCAAAGCCAATTTGGAGAAAAAGTTCGCGATTTTATTGAGACATTGCAATCAACAGGTTCTTGGAATGCACATCTGGCAAATACTAATAAGCCCTTGTTTCTTTCAGAAATTAAAGGTATGAGACTTCTTTATGAAGAAAATCATCCGAGTGCTTTTGGAGGCTGGGGAAAAGAATATATGCCTAAAGCAGCTGCAACCAATCGTAAAATCTTAGACAACATTCACTTGCTCTGGAATTTGTCCTCTATTAATTTTGCTGATCATTATGCATTGTCTTCGCCTGAAATGGAAAAAGAAGCATTAAAGGAAATTAATCCCTATGTAATTTCACTGCAAGTTGATCAGTTAAAATTTACCAAACCGGTAAAAGCAAAAGCTTTTTTCGCTAGTTAATTCCATAAAATGGCATTTATGACTGGCTGGCGGCAATTTCGAGAAGCAGGGCCTTCTAGATAGCGGGAGGTTTTCTGAGAAGTTCCAACTTTTAAATTTTTCTCTTCTTCTATAACCTTTGCCGGAGATCTAAGGGATCTGTTGATTTGTTTTAAAATTGGATTTCTTATACAGTCCAGGAAGAGTTTATAAAACTTTTTGCAAACGGAGGACGGCTTCTGCTACCTTTTCCCGCTGCCCAAAAGCACTTAAGCGAACAAATCCTTCACCTGCAGGTCCAAAGCCTGAGCCCGGAGTTGTCACGATTTGAGCTTTTTCTAGCAACGTTTGAAAAACTTCCCACGACTTTTGACCGGGGAAGCGGACCCATACATAAGGAGCATTGGTTCCTCCATAAATTTCCAGGCGGGAATGTTTGAGCCCTTCCACAATCAAGCGCGCATTTTCAAGGTAGAAACGGGTCAGCTGTTGCATTTCCTCAAATCCTTGGTCAGACAAGGCGGCGATCCCTCCATGTTGGGCAATGTTGGAAGCCCCGTTGAATAACGTAGTAAAAAGACGTGTCCAGTCCTTAATCACCGGCGTTCCATCCTCAAAGAGGAGTTTTTCAGGAACCACTGTCCAGCCTAATCGAACTCCCGTAAATCCGGCAATTTTAGAAAAAGACCCCATTTCGATGGCCACTTCTTGAGCTCCCTCAATTTCATAAATGGAGCGTGGTAAAGAGGGATCTTGGATATAATGGGCATAGGCAGAATCGAACAGGATGATTGATTGATGGGCTTTTGCAAATTGGATCAGCTTCCTTAATTGGGCATGGTTAGCGACAGCACCGGTGGGATTATTGGGTGAGCAAAAATAAATCAAGTTGGCAGGTGGTGCGGTTTCCAACGAGGGAAAAAAGTGATTCTCCGGGGTACAAGGCATATAGCAAATCTTTTTAACCCCGTGAAGCATGCTTCCTTCTACATAAACAGGATAAGCAGGGTCTTGCACTGCAATCGAGACATCCCCTCCAAAAAGCGTTTGCAAGCGCCCAATATCGCACTTGGCTCCATCAGAGATAAAGACTTCGTGCGCAGCAATACGGTTACCGTAGATTTTTTCAGCTACACGTTCTCTAAGTAAATTTTGACCTTGCTCTTGCGCATATCCGGTGTACCCTTCTTTAGTTCCTAGGAGGGTCGCTCCCTTTATCAAGCCTTCTGTAATGGTCGCAGGAATAGGCTCAGTGGTATCCCCAATCCCTAGGCTAATTAATTCGGCATGGGCGTGCTGCGCCAGATATTGCTGTTTGCGTTGGTTGATTTCGGGAAAAAGGTAGGTAGGTTTTAAAGTGCTAAAATGGGGGTTGCGTTTTGTCATGAGAGATATCTTTGGGTAAAAAGTAATTCCGCATTCAAGATCCCTCCGCCTGCAGCTCCTCTTAAAGTATTATGAGAAAGAGCCACAAAACGAAAGTCCAATAAATTGCAAGGGCGAAGGCGTCCTACGGTGATTGACATTCCTTTGCCCACATCGCGGTCCAAACGTGGTTGAGGGCGATTGGGTTCTTTCCGATACAGAATTGTTTTTTGGGGAGCTGAGGGGAGTTGCAAGGTTTGCGTCATAGGGGCGTAGGAATTCCAAACGGCAAGAATCTCTTCTTGCGAAGGGGTTTTTGAAAACTTTACAGAGACACAGGCTAAATGTCCATCTAGAACCGGTACACGATTGCAATGAGCAGAGATATGGATTTGAGAAGTGGGGACAATTTCGTGATTAAGAATACTTCCAAATATTTTAAGAGGCTCATTTTCCGATTTTTCCTCTTCTTCAGCGATATAGGGAACTATATTTTCACAGATATCCCATGAAGGGATTCCCGGGTAGCCAGCGCCACTGACAGCTTGCATGGTTGTCACCCAGATTTTTTGAACTTGAAATGTTTCATGCAAGGCTGCCAAAGGGATCATATAACTTTGGATGGAACAATTGGGTTTTGTCACAATGAATCCCTTTTTCCATCCTCTTTTTTTTTGTTGCATAGGGAGAATGGAGAGGTGAGAGGCGTTTACCTCGGGGATTAAGATAGGGACGTCGGCAGTTTGTCGATGGTAGCTCGCATTGGAAATCACAGGAAGGCCTGCAGCGGCATACTGCTCTTCATACTCTTGGGCGGTGTCAGAATCAACGGCAGAAAAAACAAATCGGCACTTGTTTAAAGCGGTAGAAATTTGATCGATTGGCTCCACATACAATTGACTTTCACGTTTGGGAATAGGGGTTGGCATATGCCATCGCTTTTCAACTGCTGCTTGGTATGTTTTCCCAGCAGAATGTGTAGAAGCACAAAGAAAGGTCACTTCAAACCAGGGATGATTCTCTAGCAAGCGCAAATAATGTTGCCCTACCATACCTGTGGCGCCTAAAATTCCCACGGGGATTTTTTCCATGATTGACCTAGCCTTTGATTAAATCCATCTCATGCAACAGCTGGTTAAGCTTAGCTTTATTTTCTGGTAAAAGATCGCATAAGGGCAGACGGCAGCCTCCAGAAGGGTATCCACATATCTGCATGGCTGTTTTGATGGGAGATGGATTTACTTCTATAAAAGCCGCTTTAAACAAAGCTAAAAGCTTGTAATGGCTTTCTTGAGCTAAATCGAACCGTCCTGTCAAAGCTTGGTCGACCATCTGGCTAACTTGCTCAGGAACTAGATTGCTGACGACCGAAATCACCCCTTGGGCTCCTAAGGAAATCATCGGTAGAGTTAAAGCATCATCTCCGCATAAAACGTGAAAATTAAAGCAAGTTTTACGAGCTTGTTGAATAATGTCGGTTGTTTGTAGCAAATTTCCTGCGGCGTCCTTAATTCCCGCTATATGGGGAAGAGCAGCGATTCGTTGCAGGGTGGCTACTTCGATATTTACTCCAGCTCGGCCAGGAATATTGTACACATACATGGGCAAAGAGACTTGCTGGGATAGGGCTTCAAAATGTCTAAAAATGCCTTCTTGTGAAGGTTTGTTATAATAGGGGGCGACCACTAAAAGGGCATTGGCTCCCAAATCTTGGGCTTTTTTTGCTTTTTCGACGGTGTGTTGGGTGTTATTACAGCCCACTCCAACCATGACGGGGATTTTATTTTTAACTTCTTGAATGGCTATTTTAATGATGCGCGTTTGCTCTTCAGAAGATAAGGTAGGAGATTCGCCGGTCGTTCCTAAAACTAGGATCCCATTTACGCCGGCTTTAACTTGGAAGTGGATATTTTCCCTTAACCCTTGCTCGTCTAGATGCAGCTGCTCAGTAAAGGGAGTAATAAGAGCCGTAATTGTTCCTTTTAATGACATAAAAATTTCTCTAAGTTAAGGCATTCTTCAAAAGTGTAAATTCCTTTTTTATCCAGGAGCCATTCTGCTGCCCGAAGAGCTCCTTCAGCAAATCCTTCCCGGCTGCGAGCTTCATGAGTAAATGAAAGAGTATCTGCAAACGTGTCAAAAAGGACGGTATGCGTTCCAGGAAATGTGCCGCAGCGGACGCTTGAAAAAGACAAAGGGGGATTAAGCTTAAGTTCTTCATTAAGCACTTGAGCAAGCTTTTTTGCGGTTCCTGAAGGGCTGTCTAATTTTTGGTGATGATGATATTCAATGCCTGCAGCTGCGTATTCGGGAAAATAGGCCATGAGTTGGGCAGCATGGCGAATCATTTTCAGAAAGAGGTGGATGCCTAAAGAAAAATTGGGGCTATACAAAACTCCCACTTGATACTTATCGATCAAGTTTTTGAGTTGGCTCAGTTTGTCGTACCATCCTGTGGTACCTATCACAGTGGGGAGACCGTGCTTGCAAATTTTTTCTAGATTCTCTAGAACCGACTCAGGTGTTGAAAATTCAATGCACACCTCAGCCTTGTGAATATTTTTCCACTCTTCACAATCGGCAGAGGTAACCCGCGAAACGATCTGGTGCTCTTTTTGGGTTGCGAGCTTTTCAATCATTTGCCCCATTTTTCCATAGCCTATTAATGCAATTTTCATTACGCGCTCCCGATTGCTTTCTTCCATCATTCCATGTTTTTACTTAAAACTCAACTTGTACTCCAAGGGTTTAAACCCTTATTTAGACATTTTATGGATGAGTTCTACGGCTGGGATTAAACGGATGGTTCCCTCTAGCTCGCGCATAAATAAAGCCCATTCCGTAATGGCCTTTCGGGAAATATAGACAACATCTCCAGGAATAAGGAGGAGATTTTGATTGGGCTCTTGGGCTACAACCTCCCAAGGGAAGGAGTAGATTTTTGGGAAGGAGATGTTTCCTCGAATCACTTGAATATGGTTTTTATTTGCTGTGAATTGCATGCCGCGTGCAAGGGTAAGCGCTTCTTTCAGCGAAATATATCCCGCTAATAAAGGAATACGTTTAGGGGAGAGGACCTCTCCTAAAACCATGGCAACCTGATCAGTTGGGCTGGCAATAAAAATTTTGTCTCCCCCTTTCATCACGATGTTCTGGCTCATATCCCCCTTTTTTAGAAGTCGGAATAAATCTAGCCTAAGGGGCATATTCTCTCTTAAAACATAACTTGCAAATAGATTGGCGGTAGGGGGGATAAAGGCTTTGCTCAAAACTTCATATAATCTTAATTGCCCATCTGCACAGGAGGGGGGAGGGGAAACCATGCCGGTGACAATAATTTTATGGAATGCTTTACTTTTGAAAGAGAGATAAACTTCAAGGCCGCTGATTTGTTCTCTATATTGCTCTTTTATTTTTTGACGAGCCTCCGGAAGGGTCATCCCTTTTACTTTTAAAGCGTTCAATCCTGGCAAGGAGATCTTCCCATTCACCACTCGAAATCCCCCTGCGCGATCGTTAATCAATTGGATGGCAGCCATGAGATCGCGGCGAGAAGGGTGATAAAGTGTGATAGTCAGAATATCCTCTTCGTCAATTATCGGGTAATAGGGTGTAAAAGCATCGTTTGGAAGTTCGGCAAATAAATGCCCTTGCAGCTCTTCGATGGCGAATTTCCCTTCTTTTTGGATCTTTTGCGAGTCTAGTACAAATTCGCCAGCATCCAAAATATTGTAGGGAGTAGCGTAAGAAGAGGCGTGTAAAAAAAGCAAGACAAGTAATAATAGGCACATAGTGGCTCGATAAAAAGAGGCTTGTAAGGTAATCTATCATTTTCTGCACTTTCCTGCATTAAACTTTAAGCTTTCTTTGGAAACTCTTAAAATCTAAACTTAACATAATGCTCTTATGGAAAAAAGTTTGTGGTTATTCTAGCGATTTTGTTACGATTTCCTCTTTACCAAGAGCAAGCCAATTTGAAGGGAGGACTTGAACCTTATGCTCCATTTTTTTCGAACTTATGAGCGATATTTTTATCTCGTAATCACTTTTGTGATTGTGATCACATTCTCTTTTTTTGGGACTTATAATGAGATTATTTCCTCCCCAGGAACTGATGAAACAGCCTTTTATAAGGTAGATGGTTCAAAAGTAGGCCGCACTGACGTGCAAAATATTGTGCATTTTATCGCGACTGATTCAGAGGATAAGCTATCTTATGGAGGCATGTGGGGGCCCAATTTTTTGAATGATGGGGTGATTAAAAAAGACTTTCTCCAAACAGGATTAGCAGAAGTTTTAATCCACCATTATCAGAAGGATTTAAAAGACGAGCTTCAAAAAAAGCTAGAAAAAGAAAAACATTTTTCCCTTTATACCCATCCGCAAGCAAAGTTTGTGGGGGTCGAATCGGTCTGGAATTACCTTGCGCCAGACATGAAAACAAACTTTGATATTTTGCGTTTTTCTGACAAAGCGACAGATTCTCAAAGCTTGGCATCTCGAGTAAAGCTCTTTTTAGGCCAAAGTCAACTTCCTCCGGCTTTGCTTAGTAATGTGTTGCGCTATCAAGAAAGGCAATATGACTGGATTTCTCCCGATCTCAATTTAGAGCGCATGGACCTCTCTCTGTTTGGTTATCACACAATTGAAGATTGGTTTGGGTCCCGTTTTGTCCATTTGGTTGCTCAATTTATTGTAAATGCAGCGACGATTGCCGAGCAAAAAGGGTATGTGGTGACAAAAGAAGAGGCTCTTGCAGATTTAGTTCAGCACTCAGAAAAAAGTTTTCAAGAAAATCAATCAAGTCCCTATTTGGGCTTAGCGAGCAGTCGCGAATATTTCCATGAACAGTTGCGCCGAATGGGAATGGAACAAACAAAAGCTGTGCAAATCTGGAGGCAGGTTTTACTTTTTAGACGCCTTTTTCACGACGTGGGCAGTTCTGTTTTTATAGACCCTTTAACCATCGGGCAAATCCATCAATTTGGAAATGAATCGGTGACAGGGGATGTTTATCATTTGCCCCCCTCTTTAAGATTTGCTGATTGGCGTTCCCTGCAAAAATTTGAAGTTTACCTCGAGGCGATTGCGAAAAGGAGAGTAGCAACAAAAAATTTACTGCATTTGCCTACCCAATTGCGTAGTGTAGAGCAGGTTGTAAAGTTGGCACCGGAATTAGTGCAAAAAAAATATACGGTCGAAATAGCAGAAGTAGATAAAAAGTCTTTGCAATCTCTGTTTGGAATCAAAGAAACATGGAATTGGGAAGTACAAGAGGCAAACTGGGATAAGCTTACCGTCCACTTTCCAGAGTTAGCTTCGCCGAAAGCTGATACGAAAGAAACGCGCTTTGCTGTGCTGGAAAATTTAGATCAAAAAATTCGAGCTAGGATAGATGCTTTTGCACGGTCGCAAATGATAGAAGAGAATCCTGCTAAGCTATCAAAGGCATTACAGGAAGTAAAATCGAAAGTAGTGACTGTAGGGCTTCTTAAAAAAGGGGGATTTACGCTTATTAAAGGTCTTAAAGATTCTCAAGAGCTCATGAATTTATTAGATAAAGCTCCTTTAAAAGGACAGGCCGCTAGCTCTCCTGAAGAGGGAGAAGCAGAAGAAAAATTAAAACATTTTACCGCGAATGGAACTCACTATTACAGGATTGAAGTGTTGCAAAAAGCTCCTGCTGAAACGATCATGACCTTCCAAGAAGCTGACCAACAGGGAATTTTGGATGAGCTTTTAACTCGAACTTTGGAAAATTATTACACCAAAATACGGGAAGAAAGAGAAGAAGAATTCCAGCATGAAGACAAAACGTGGAAAGATTTTGCGACGGTACAAGCTAAAGTCGCAGAAACTTACTTCCAGCCTTTGTTATCTGCTATTAATGTAGATTACCAAAAAAATAAACCGAAAGACAGCAGTCAATTGATTCAAACTTTGACACCTGAATTGAGTGCACCGCTGCGTTTTTATGCTTACATGCGAGAAGCTAGGCAAGCCATTCAAAAAACTCCTGAACAGGTTACAGAATGGGTGAATGAGGCCTCTTCAAAAACTGATGCTGACGACCTTAAAAGTCAATGGAAGCTTGTAAAAGAGGCTTATAAAATTGACCGGGATCATGAGGCGACTGGGATAGCAAAAGAGAAGGCTCTTAAAATGAGTGAAGGTGACTGGTCACCCGTTACGCCTCTTCCCAATGGGGATATCCATTTCTTTACCATTCAAACTAAAGGCGTTCGTGAAGACAGCCATGAATTTGAAAGGCAAATGAGTGTGGCTCATCGCCTATTGTCAGATGACGCTCAGCAAGTCTTAATGAGGAAAGTGTTGAAAGAAATCTCAGATAAACAAGCGATTTCGCTGGCTTATCTCACCCGTTCTTATGAAGCAGGTGTAGCAGAGGAATCTAAATAGGGAGGGAAAATGGATAACTTTGTTCCTGTAAGCCCCCTTAATTTTTTTCAGATTCAAGCAGATTGCTATCCATGTGAAATGGAGAGAAAGCACCCCTTTCTCTCCAAGCCTATTCACGAGAAGTTTTTTCTGCCCGATAATTCAGGTTTATCCAGCGAAGAACCATTTGCCAAGGTTGCTTTAGGGTGGCATGCTGAAGGAATTGCTTGTACTGTTCAACTTCAGGCTCCTTTCGTGGAAGCTCATTATCCCAATATTCAGAATGGGGATAGTATCGAGCTTTTTCTAGACACGCGAGACATGAAAAATGCGGGTTTTAATACCCGTTTTTGCCACCATTTTTTCTTTTTAGCCAAAAGCGTAGAAGGAGTTTCTTGTGGAGAAATTACCCGTTTCCGCACTGAGGATTCCCATGAATTATGCGATCCTAGCGAACTGCAAATGAAAGTAGATTTTACTTCTAAGGATCATACGTTCTATATTTTTATTCCCCGGCAGTGTTTACATGGATATGATCCAGAACAGTTTGATCGGCTGGGCTTTACCTATCGAATTAACCGTCCAAAAAGGCCATCTCAGCATTTTTCTGTGCTCTCCAATGAATACCAAATCGATCAACAACCAGCTCTGTGGGGGAGTTTAAAGTTAATCCATGCCAAAAACAGCTCTAAATAGCCATCATGCTTTGAGGTTAATAAAGGAGAAGCCATGAAAAGATATACAGAATCGCACGAGTGGATAGAACTGGAAGGCCCCATCGGGACTATTGGAGTGACAGCTTATGCAAAGCAGGAATTGGGAGACATTGTGTATGTAGAGCTCCCCTATGTAGGCAAAAAAGTTTTTAAAGGTGGTGAGGCGGCTGTACTTGAATCTACCAAGGCCGCTTCAGATGTCTATTCTCCTGTTTCCGGAACAATTTTAGAGGTAAACGATCAGCTTTCTACTGAAGTACAAAAAATCAATGACTCGCCCGAAAAAGAGGGGTGGCTCTTTAAAGTACAGCTTGACAATTTAGAAGAAGTTGCGTCACTTATGACTTGGGAAGAATATCAGAAATCATTAGGCTAGCAGCTACAGGTAAATTTTATTTCCTCCAGCGCCTTAAAATCTAGCTCATTTAAAAGAACTAAGCACAGTACATCTTATTCGGTGGGATTGCGATTCCCGTAAATAATACAGGCCTAAATCACGCTTTGTATGCAAAAGGGTCCGCCCAAAAAGTCAAATCAGAAGGGCGGTTCCTTAAAAATAGCTTTGTTTTAAGATCTGGAAAGTTAGAGCAGTGAGAAGCTTTTTTTTAAGTCTTCTCATTTCTTAAGCATCACATACTCAGTCTTATGCAATTTTACAATTAATCAAAAAGTAAATGATTTTTTCCTACTTGTAATGTTTTTAGGATTTAGTTAGTGTGACCCTATTCTTTCTTTAAGCGGTGCTGATCGTTTTTTTATATTTTAAACGTGGCTTACAATCAAAGGAATTGGCGATGAATGTCGAGTTTTCATTAATAAATAAATTTCCTAAGTCTGCTAACATAAAAAGTAACGAAGCTTCTTTTTCAACTTTTTTCATTAATTCGTTTGTATCTCAGACGGCTCTTCAAGCAGCAAACAAACCCAGAAAAGTAACAAGCATTAAATGTTTCTTCACCCGTATCGTGCGCAAAATTGTCAAATTTTTTGAAAAGTTTATGTCTGCACTTATTCGAACGGTAAAAAAACCTTTCAAGAAACGCGCTGTATTTGTTATACCCACGCCTCCTCCCTCCCCGGCGCTTCCGGCTATCAAGAAAACTTCCAATCAGCTAAAAGGCCAAGCATCTCATCTAGCTTCTCCTTCTCTTGCGCAGGCTAGCGCTCCAGCACCAAATTTTCCTCATAAACCTTCTCCAAGCTTTGCAACCCCTACGAATAAAGATTTGCAAAACTTTTTGGTAAAAAAAGATTCAAACAAATCTCTCACTCTTAGAAACCTTGTTGAGGCCAAAGATTCAATTCCATTAAAGAGTTCAGGTGAGGAGGCTTCATCAGAGGGGCTAACTGTGCGACAGAAAATTGCAAAATTGAATGGAGCCCACACTCCCCTTCTAGAGACCAAGCCTCAACCACCAAAGTCTGTAAGCCAAGCGGCAAAAAGGGAAGAAAATCTTCAACAAATACCCATTTCTGTTGGTCCAGATGAAGCTTTACCACCCAAAATCCCCCTGAAAGCATCTGAGGAAATCACACCCCCAGTAGTAAAGACAAATGGCAAAGAAGCACCCACCTCGGAGATTTGGACAAATACTGACAAGCCAGAAAATGGACAAGTGCTTATGAGATCGGGAGCTATCGATCGTGTGATTTTTCCAACCATGCAGCCTACTGCAAATGGAGTGATTTCGGTGAAAGCGGGACATATGAATCCCTCGCTAAGTTCAGAGTTTGTGAAGATAGGGGAATATCCAGAAGATCATGATCATGCTGAATCTTCTTTACCGGAAGAAATAGTGTTTAATAGAGATAAGGCCTTAAAGAGGGAAGCTGATCCGGTGAAGATGGATAAAGGCTCCCATTCTTCGGGTTCGACCTCGCCTCAAAGCTCTCCCTTGGCTCAAGAGGCAGAAAGAAAGGGGGAAGAGGGGCAAATGCGGTCGTTAGCAAGCTCCGATTTTATTGATTTAGCGATCTCTTCTTCAGAAAATGCTAAGCCTGCTACAAATGGAAAAACTGATTTTGCGGCCATGAAAGCGGCGCAAGTTTGGAACCAGAAAGGTCAAATGAAGGCTCTGAAAGAGGAAGATGTTAAAGCAAATAAGACCCAGGAAGCGCTCAAGGCTTCAAGCCCAGCTCCTATTCAGGGCACTACCCTGCAAAAAGGTGCACGAGATCGCATTAAAGCCGACCTAGAAAAATTTTTGAGTCCCAAACCCAACATTTGCATGACTCCTGAACGTCCAGCTTGTTCTACCCCTAATCCTTCTCTCTATGACCTACCTCTTACATGGGAGACCCCTCTAAAAGAAAACGGGAGTTCCAAGCTGCGAAAGGGCGTGTTGTGGCCTGAAGGTAACCCAATAGCTCAGTTAAATAGTCCTGTTAAAACGGATGATATCTTGTTCGCTTATGGCTCAAAATCCTCTGAATCCAATCCTGGGGATTCTCCTGTTTTAAGTCGCATTAACAGTCCGAACAAGCTGGTACATTTGACTAAAGACAGGCCTGTACGGCCCACACGCTCTCCTTCAAAAAAGATGGTGAAGAAAGATGCTTTTCCAGAAGCTTAACCATTCTCTCCAGGCATCCTGTTTAGGATGCCTTGGGTCTTTTAGCGAGTTTTTCCGTGACATATGTTTCTGGCAAAAGGTCGCAAATTAAATTTTGAGAAAATTCCTCTAATTGCTCCTTTCGCGTATGATCACTTCTATAAATGGTATAGATGACCTCTTCAAAAAAGAGGGCCTTAATCCAATTTTCTTTCTCTGGAAATAATTTAATCGATTCTTCTAACCAAAGGTCGAGCGGGACCTCACTATAAGCCTCTTCGACTATCTGCTGGCTGTAAGGTTTAAGACAGTTAGAAATTAAGCTATGGATCGCTTGCTTTTTGGAAGATTCACTGTGGCAAAAATGGTGCTTGGCAGAATGAAATAATTGAAATAGAGAAGTTGTGTTTGGAAAAGCTGGGTCTCTTGTTTCTTTAAAAAATACTTCCAATGATTCCCCTACCTGGGTTTTAAAATGAAGGATTCTTCCTTCATCACTCAGCTCAAGTTGCTGGTGAACTCCCGGACGTACTGTCGCTCGCATGGCTTCCCAGTACGCTTCTAAAGCCATAGGATCTGCGGCAGTTAAATTGACATGTTCAAAAGCTTTATCTTCGTTAGCATCTAGGCTTGATTTTTCTTTTTTGCGAATTTCTGAAGCCTCACTTCCGGCTTTATGTGTAAAACCTCCCATGAGCTGCAAGCGGAAAGAATCAAGCTTTTTTGTATACCTTAACACTGATCGGCACACTTTAATAAAGGGCTGGGTTGAGCTTTGATATAAGCTGGACGGGGAAATTTTAGATAATTCGCCATTTGCTTGATTAGTTATTTTCAGATCTTTTTGAGAGGGAATTAGATAGCCGTTGAATTTTCTCAAGGCAAACTTTAGCCGGGCCCAAGTTCTTTTCTTGGGCTCTTCGGAGCATTGATTCCATTTCTGAAAGATTTGAAAGTAATTTTTAAAAAGCGCAGCTGCTCGCAAAGTGTAGTAATTGGGGGAAGTGATTGCTTCTACTTTATCGTTTTCTCTCACGATTTTACGCAAACGTGTGTTTGCCTTATTGATAACTTGAATCGATTGGGCCACTAACTTAAGCTTTTGGTCGGTGGCTTGCTGCCGCTCTTGTCGCTTTTTTTTGGAAAGGATACTGGAAATTAAACGACTGATCTCAGCAAGGCGGGCGTGTATCCATGAATATTTGGGGAGGGAGACAAAGACTTTCTCTTCTTCTATCGTAACATTCGAGATTCCGTAGTGAGAAATTTTTGCCACTTCCTGGATAGCATCGAAATAAGTGAGATATTCTTGTTGGGTAAGATTTGCGATCATAAAGGATCCCTTGATGTTGAAAAACAGTTAAAGGATTTATTCTAAAAGATTCGCTGTTTCCAACAAATAGAAATTTCCGTAAAATTTAGCTTGCTTTGCAACTTTTGCTTTAAAAAGGTTAAATGTCACTTAAATTTTCCATCCAAAGAAAAAGCTTAGTAGAAGAGTCCGGATTTTCAGTCAAAGTAGAAGATCATCATGGAGCTCCTCTTTCAAAATTTTCCTCCTTGCTTGCTCTAGCCGTCGGAAAAGAGAAAGTAGAACAAGAGGTGCTGCATTTTTTAGCAAAAGAGGGCACCCCTTCCGAAAATAATCCTTGGATCATAAAAATTTCTAACCTTTCTTCTTTAAAAGCCTTAAAGCTTTTAGCAGCTACAGGAAGTCTATTTTTTGATAATCGGGCGTTGATTACCGATTTTTTCACTCCTGTGGAGTTTTATTACGTGGTGGAGGAGGCCTCAGAAGTAGCCGTTTCGGGTAAACTTAAGACGTCTCAAGAGGAATTTGATATTCGAGAGTGTGATTTTGTGACGGGAGGCCCTCCGCACTGGTTTATTAGAGGAAATTTTTTGCGCCTCATCTCGACAGAGGTTTCCTGGAAAAATTTGCAGAAAATGTTGATTAAGCCCTCCCCAGAATGGGTAAAAAACTTTTTAAAAGAGTTTCGAGAAGACAGCAGGCTAGAAGAAGCAAAAATCCTTTTTCAAAATGAATCCCTTGCTCTTTTTCAAGAAGTGTCGCCTCTCCCTTGCCTAATTTTAAAAGATCGATGGGGTTCATTTGCGGATTTGTGGATGTGCTATGGAGAAAGCAGGATTCAGTATGGAGAAAGGAGTTGTTCTTCCATTCCACGAGATCTCAAAACAGAGAGCTTATGGGAGGGAGATTTACTCGAGACAGGTTTTCAAAAAAAGCAGGTAGGGACCTCTCAATACTATTGTCCCTTGGAAGAGGTTCCTAAAAGCCTCAGCTTTCTTTTAGAGTTAGGCTGGACAGTATGGGATTTTCGAGGGCAGAGAGTGGTAAATTACTCGAGTGGAACTTTAGACTTGCAAACAGGCCATAAAGAAATTTTGATTCGGGGGAAATTGCGCTTTGAAAATTATGAAGCTGATTTAGGGGCTGTGGTGGGGGCTTTTAATCGCCGAGAAAACTTTGTCACGATTGGCTCTGGGGTAGTGGGATTGTTGCCTCAGAATTTTAATAAAAGTGGCCTGTCTGATTTAGCAGAAGAAGGAGAAATTGTGGCGGGAGGCATTAAAACGAAAAAAAGTCATTTTGGCTCTCTTGTAGATTTATTTGACTCTCCTTACTCCATTTCCACAGACCGCTCTTTTGCGCAACTTCGGCAAGGTTTACTGAACTTAAATGAAGCGACACCTTTACCTTTAGTAAATTTTACCGGAAGTTTGCGTCCTTACCAAGAAGCAGGGGTAAAGTGGCTAAAATTTTTGTTCGAGCATAATTTTCATGGAGTTTTAGCAGATGATATGGGATTAGGCAAAACGGTGCAGGTTTTAGCTTTTTTATCGATGTTAGACCCTACGATGCCTGTTTTGATTGTTTTGCCGACTTCTTTGATTTTTAATTGGAAAAGAGAAATAGAGAAATTTTTAAAAAAACAAAGTCTCTTTATTTATCATGGTGGCGATCGCCTTAAGCAATGGGAGGCGTGGGACAAAAAAGGGATTATTCTGACCTCCTATGCGACTCTAAGGATCGATCTGCCCTTTTTTAAGGAGATCGATTTCCAAGCAATTGTTTTAGATGAAGCCCAAGCGATTAAGAATGCGCATACTTTGACGGCTCAATCCTTGATTCAACTAAAAGCTCGATTTCGATTATCCCTTACAGGAACTCCTATTGAGAATCATCTGGGGGAATTATGGTCCCAATTTCGCTTTTTAATGCCTGAACTTTTGGGGAGTGAAAAAGACTTTCAACACGATTTGCAAGCTTCTGAAGGAGACTTAAGGTATTTACAGAGAATTAAAAAGAAAATTCGCCCCTTCCTGATGCGTCGAAAAAAAGAAGAAGTTGCAAAGGACTTACCCGCCAAAATCGAACAAAGAGTATGGGTTGAAATGGGTGCTGAGCAACGGCAAGTTTATGAAGATTATTTGAGTGGCATACGGGGTAATTTGTTTAAAAAGGTTAAGCTGGATGGGATTTCAAAACATCGCATGGAAGTTTTAGAAGCTATTTTGCGCTTGCGCCAGATTTGTTGCCATCCGCTTTTAGTGACAGCTCAAGAAGGGACATATGCAGCCAGTGCAAAATTGGAGGTATTGATCCAAGATTTAGAAACATTAGCGGAAGAGGGAAAAAAAGCTCTGGTATACAGCCAATTTACACGCATGCTTGGATTGATTGCTAAAGAATTACAAAAAAAAGGATGGCGGTTTGTTTATTTAGATGGCAATACGCTGAATCGGGAGAAAGTGGTGACCCAATTTCAGGAAGACCCCTCGATCTCTTTTTTTCTCATCAGCTTAAAAGCAGGTGGGGTGGGATTAAATTTGACCTCGGCTGATTATGTCTATTTGTTTGATCCTTGGTGGAATGAAGCCATTGAAAATCAGGCGATTGACCGCGCTCATAGGATTGGACGCCAAGCTACCGTAATTGCTAAGCGGCTGATTACCCTCGAAAGCATTGAGGAGAAAATTTTAAAATTAAAAGAAAACAAGCGCCAAATGATTGAAAATCTATTTGACGACTCTGATAGCCAATCTCCGTTATCCGCAGAAGACTTTCAGTTTTTACTTTCTTGAAGGGGCATAAGCTCTTGCAAAAAAGCAGGCGCACTAGATGCTTGTCATACAAATAGTGCGCAAGAGTTTACGATTTGTTTTTCGGAATAGCCTCTAAAAACTGCTTGCGGTAACTTTCTTCTTCAAAAAGGCCTCCAAAGTCGCTTGTGCGGGTTAAACTATCCTGATCCTCTACTCCTCTTATTTTTACACAAAAATGGGTCGCTTCTAACACAACGGCTACATCGGGAGTATTTAAGATAGAACATAGACATTCTTTAATTTGTCTAGTCAGCCTTTCTTGTACTTGTGGTCTTCTCGCAAAATAATGGGCGATTCGATTGAGTTTGGAGAGGCCAATGACTCGATCATTTGGGATATAAGCAATATGGCAATAACCTAAAATGGGAACGAAGTGGTGTTCACACATACTATTTATGCGAATATGAGACTCAAGTAGCATATTTCGATAATTAAATTTGTTTTCCTGAGTGGTAATTTTGGGGAAATTATGGGGGTTTAACCCAGGAAACAGCTCCTTCACTAGCATCTTGGCATAGCGATGAGGAGTTTTATTAATGGAATCGTCTTCGAGATCCATTCCAAGAGTTAAAAGGATTTTTTCGAAATAATATTCGATTTTTTTTATTTTTTCCTCATCCGTTAATTGATTGTCATTCCAGGGATAAGGAATTTCATCCCACGTATCATTCATATGGGCATTGATAAATGGATTTGAGAATACTTTTTCATCTAATTCTAGCATTTTACACCTTCTTATAAATAGGCTTCTACATAGCAATTATCTGTCTCATATAATGTGACTTTTGTAATTGTCACCCCCGTCCCCTCAAGCATAAGGGGCCCGATTTCCCGGAGTATATATTCTGCCATATTCTCGGCGGTTGGGTTAAACTTGCAGATAAAAGGTTCCTTTTTTCTTGGGATATTACGCAGCATTTCCACGACTTTCTCGTCTCGCTCATACACTAAGAAGTTATGATCCCAATATTCCTCAATCCAAGATCCAATACGATCTTTTAAAACTGAGAAATCAATGATTCTTCCCAAAGAGTCTAAGTGAGGCGCTTCAGCAGCGAGGTGGATATAGTAGTTATGCCCGTGCACTGTTGCACATTTACCTTCATGATCCATGACTCGATGCCCCGCACAAAAATGCAACTTTCGAATACATTTGATTGTATTTTTCACAAAAACCTGTTGGTTATTCATCTTGAGCTCAAGTTCATAAAAAAAACAATGGAAGTGAGTCCAAGTTACCAAGGTTTTCCAATTCAATCAATAAAAATTTCTCCAATTTAAACTAAATAATCATTAAAGTTTGCGAAGAAATACCTAAAGTGAAATGAATTATTTCATTTTCGACTTATTTGATCTACAAAATTTTTGCTTACTATAAGTAAATGGATGTAAAAATCCTCAAATTAGGGGATTCATGCCTCTTAGCTTATAGCCCAATCTTTGACGAATATTTGAGAAGGGAGCATGCTCCTTTTCCAATTAGTCGGACAAAAAATTGGGGTATCAAATAAAGCTTAAAGAAATTAAACCATTTGATGCGAAAAAGAAAAACAAAATCAAAAATTTAAATCAACCAAAAAACGTATAAAATTTATAAAAAGAGGAAAAGGAGGTAAAAAAAGATAAAATTAAAGAAAAAATTTGGTTTTGTGTCTCTTTATTAAAGACAAATTTAGCAAATAAAATTGTTTTGCTTGAGAGTTTTTATAGAAACGGGAGAAGATAAGTGTTTTCAACACAAAAGGACAAGGGTGAAGAATGTGGAATAATTGGTGTCTCAAAGGTCTATTAATTGTGGGAATTTTTGGATGGTCATCTTGCTTGCTATATGGAGAAGATTCTTCTTCTTATACCCTTATAAAAGATCGAGCAAAAATCCCTCTCTTGACTCCCACCTTTTTTGAAAGGAAAACACTAAAGATTCGCTTAAAGAATGGCTTAGAAGCTTACCTCATTTCTGATCCTTTAGCAGCAAAATCAGGGGCTGCTTTAAGTGTAAAAGTAGGGAGCTGGGAAGACCCAAAAGAGTACCCAGGGATTGCCCATTTTCTCGAGCATATGTTGTTTTTAGGAACAAAAAAATATCCTATTGAATCTGAATATAGCCGTTTTATCAGCGAAAATGGGGGAACTTACAACGCTTTTACTGCTAATAATGCTACGGGTTATTTATTTACCATTAATAATCCCGCTTTTGATCAAGCTGTGGATCGTTTTGTTCAATTTTTCAAAGAACCCCTTTTCAATCCTTCTGGAGTAGAGAGAGAACTGAAAGCAATCGATCAAGAATACGCTAAAAATTTAGAGAATGATGATTTTCGATTTTTATTTGTACGCAAAGCTTTACAAAACCCCGAGCACCCCAATTCTAAATTTAACATCGGGAACAGCGAAACTTTAAAAAATGTGACGCGCGAAACCCTTATCTCGTGGTATCAGACTCATTACAGCGCTAATTTGATGAAATTGATCCTCTATTCAAACCAACCTCTCGAAAAACTTACGCAGCTAGCAGTCCAAAACTTTTCTGACATTCCCAATTTGCGTAAAATACCCTTTAGTACCGTCCTGCCAGCTTTCTTACCTGCTAATCGGGGTAAAATGATTTATGAAGAGCCTCTTAAAAATCTCCGTTCGATTACATTGCTGTGGGAGTTACCTGCCAAGTTTGCAGAGATGCAAGATGGAAAACCTGAGGATATTGTATGCTTCATTTTAGGGCATGAGGGGCAAAAAAGTCTTCTTGCCCAGCTAAAAAGAGAAAAGCTTGCAGAAGGATTGCGCTGCGGGGGAGTAAAATCAGGTGAAAAACTCTTTGAATTTTATCTAGAGGTAGACTTAACTCAAGAGGGGCTGCAAAAAATTAACACGGTCATCTTGCGTTGTTTCCAAGCAATTGCTACTCTCGCAGCAAAAGGCGTTCCTGAATATATATTTGATGAAGTAAAGCGCTCAGAAACATTAAACTACCAATACCAATCGAGAGAAGATGAATTCCTCCAACTTATGCAACACATCCAATGGATTATTCATGAGCCTTTGGAAACCTATCCAGAAAAGTCGCAAATCATTACTTCCTACCAGCCAGATTTGATTCAAGAATTTTTAAGTGCCTTGACGCCAGAAAATTGTGAAATGCATGTGATTGCGCCTTCGGAAGAAACGCAAGTGCCACCTGACCAAAAGGAAAAATGGTTGGGAGCTCCCTTTGCCATACGTTCCATCCCAGAAGAAGTTTTGAAAGAATGGAAGGATGCTGAGCCCCATCCTGCTATAGAGGCCCCTGAACCTAATCCATTTATCCCTCATCATTTAGGAATTCAAAATCCCAAAGTTAAATTGCAGGATTCAGCTTACCTTCCTCAGCCTACGAAAATTCTAGATAATCAGAAGGCAACTGTCTATTTTGCCCCCGATGAACGTTATCAAGAACCAAAAGTTTACTGGTTTTTTCAATTTCGCACGCCGGAGGTGATGATGGACGATCCCGTGAAAATCGCAATGGCAGATTTAGCGGTAAAAAGTGTAACGGAAACCTTAAATCCCTTAAGTTATACAGCAAAATTAGCGGGACTGAACTATACAATCAATCAAGAGTGGAATGGGATTTCTGTCACATTAGATGGGTACAGTGAGAATGCTCTTAAGCTTTTTGAAACAATTTTAGACGCTTTAAAAAATGGGCAAACAACAAAAGAAAACTTTAATCTTTATAAAGATATGTTATTGCGTCAGTACTTGAATTTCAATTGCGAAATGCCGATTAAACAAGCTTTTGAATGGTTGAAAGAGGTTTTGTATAAAAGTTTTACTATGCAAAAACAAAAAGCTGCGGCGATTCAAAACGTGACTTATGAGCAATTTAATGCTTATCGGAAAAAGCTCTTTGAACAAGTCTTTATTGAAGGAGTTTTGTATGGAAATATGTCCCTAGGCGAGGCAGAAAAATGTGCAAGAACCGTTTCAGAACAGTTTTCCGGCGAAACTTATCTGAAAAACGAGCGTCCAGAGGTAGAAGTTATCGCCTTGTCTAACCAAGAAGGCCCTTTTTATATCGATTGTGAAACAAGCTCGCAAGGCAATGCGGTGATACTAGCTATAGAGAGCGAACCCTTTTCCTTAACCTCGCGCGCTGCCCAGCAAGTTTTAATGCAGTCCATGAAAGAATCCTTCTTTTCTACCCTGCGCACAAAGCAGCAAACAGGTTACATTGTATCCTCCTCAGCAGAGGAAATTAAACACCATCTGTTCAACTTTTTTGCGGTGCAATCCAATACGCATAATCCCCGGGATCTACTCGCGCGTTTTGAACTATTTATCGAAGATTTCTTACAAGAATTAAAAAGATCTGAGCTGCGTGAAGAGCAATTTTTAGCGATTAAATCTTCTTTATTAGCTGATTTGCAAGAACCGCCGAAAAGCCTTGTAGAGATGGGCAAAGTATTGAAATGGATGGTAACAGACTACCAAGCTGATTTCCAATGGATAGATAAAAGGATTCATGCTTTGCAAGCTCTCACTTATGAAGAATGCCTCGATTATGCGAATTCTGTGCTTAGTAAAAAAAACAAAAGGCGTTTGGGTATTCTTTTAAAAGGAGCCCAACCGGATGGAAGCATTCTGGATTATAAGCCGATCAGTTCTGTAAAAGAATTAAAGCAACAGAGCACGTATACGTCTGCTGAAGAAGCTCTCTAACCCTGCGTTTTAAGTTATAAGGTAGAACCGAAAGCCTGAGGATGGCTTTCGGCAATTTAATAGGCGTAGAGGAGTTGCTCTGATGAAGAGGGATTAAAGCCACTTGCTGGGATTTTTCTGACAAGCCTTAAACCTAAATAGGCTGCTTGTGCACAGAGCTTCAATGCTTGTTCAGATGTATACTCGGAGACAGAGCTATCGTTGTGATAAAAATAGCGTCCGTCGAGGGTTTTTTCGACACAGGTGTAATGTCCTCCCCCTTCTCCTCCATGGTGGATAATGGCAGTAGCAATTTCATATACGCAAATGCACTTTTGCATGATAGCTAAAGTTTTGCCATCTTTCAAAACTCCAATTTGTCCGGGGTCATGCTCCATTAATTCTAAGGTGCCACATTCATCCACTTGAATACTGCGCGTATTCTTTTTCATTCTCCCTTGTGCATCCAAAAGATTTCTTTGAAGATTGATATAGAGATGTTCGGGGAGATTAATAAATATCTGCTTGAGCAGATAAGATTTTTCAATGTGGGTTGCTTGCAGGGTCGTGAGGTCAAAATCAGATGGAACGTCAATCGCATGGGCGTGTTCGTTATAATAATATTGGCCAATATCTAGCCGTTCTAATTTATTTGCTTCCTCAGGTGTAAAAGTTAGAGTAACGGTAGGGGTGCCAAAATGTTTTAAAGAGGCATATTTAATCATTTCAGGTCCCGGCCCTTGAAATTCATACAGATTAAGAGAGCGAAGTAATCTTCTTTTCGTCTCTTTAGTGGGATTGTCTTGATCGATTCCCTCTGTATTTGGCCACCCAAAACGAGCTTGAATCAAATTTAATGCCTCCGCGGCTTCTTGCTGTTCTAATTTATGAATATTTTGCTCAGGCATTAAAATAGGAAGGGCGTCAACTAAACGTAGGCAGAGGTTTATATCAAGCTTGCCTGTGGATTGTGTGCGAAGTTGATAGATCACTACTTTTAAGGTGCGTTGTAGTTCTTGAATTTGTTGGGTTTGGTGTTGAATTAATGCTCTTTTTACCTCTTCTTTAGCATTGGCAGGGATTCCAAAAGAGAAGGGAGGAAACTCTTTTTGATTATAAATTTCATCAAAGTTTGGATCACATGCAAGCATCTTTAAAACGGCGTTGAGCCAGCAGGTATTTCCCACGTTTGGTATTCCTACCGTGATACCTGTTGCTGGGGGAGGGGGCAAGGGGCCTGGATCTGGCAATAAAGATTGGGTATTTGATGAAGGTGGAATTGGAGAAGGGGGGGTGGGGGAAGGGGACCCTAATTTTTTAATCTTTTGGTTGATTTTTTTTTGTTTTAAATAGGCCAACATAGGCATGATGACCAGGATATTGAGGCCAAAAGAGGGTAAAAGGGTTAAACCCAAGAGGGTAATAATCGTCACTTTTGCTTTTTTGCTAAAACCAGCTGTTACTGTGCGAGTTGTTCCATCAGGCATCTGAAGGTTGGCTTTAATTGTAAAGGGTGTTTTCCAATGTTGTTTAGAAAAAAGAGTGTGAATGGTATTAATTTCTGCCATAAATAAACATCCTTATAAGATAAATATTCTTGTAAAAATGCCTTCTATTATATGGAAACTTGTTATTTTAAAGTAACGTCAAATTTTTTTTTAATTTTGATGGAGCCCTTAAATATTGCAGAAATGGCATAAAAAGGACTACTTAGGGGAAAAGCAGGAGGATTGCCGTTCATTTTGGCGCTTTTCTTTAGCTTTCCGAAGATTTTCTTTAGATTTTTGAAGGGCTTCTTTAAATTGTGGAGACAAAAAGAAAAGTCTCATTATTTTTTTTGTTTCTTTCGATCCTCCGAACTTTTTTCGAATTTCTCTCAACAGAGGGGGAAGATTGGGGTCGATTTTTGCAGAAGCTTCATAGTGGCGCAGGGCCTGCAAAAGCGCTTGTTCGCGATCCCACGCAGACCAGCTTTTATAAATTTTATTTGCAAGACGTTGGGCCTGCTTAATTGCTTGGGTGGACACGAAGCCCCTGTTTTGCAAATTTTCGGCAATCAGAATAAATAACATCCCGCGAAAGGCTGTTTTAAGACCCGCCCAGGCACATATTCCTTTTTCGTAATTTTTATATTTAAAATTGAGGATTTTTTGAGCTTTTAAATTTTGATAAAGCTGGATCGTTTCCTGGTGAGCCTCCCCCAAGGAGGGTTTAGTTTGCGCTTGCTCTAAGGCTTGTATGTTTAGCTGCTCGATTGCATAAATTTGGATCCCCGGAGGAGATTCTTCTTCAAATTGAGCACCTCGGTTACATTCAAGAAACACTTTTTTATAGGCTAGCCGGTAAAGGGCGTGAGTATTCCAGCCTGCTGAAATCAATATAATTTTTCCTTGCTCGTATCTTGCCAAGCGACTTGTATGAATGGAGGGGTGGTCTGTGCGAGCCTCTTTTGCGGCCTGTTCAAAGGCATCCAGGACTTGTTGCCGAGCCTCTGCTGTTAATTCGGAATAATGCTCAGGGAAATGTTTAAAAAAGGCGCGAAGAGATTCGAACATTTCTGAAAGCGTTTGGATAGGGTGAAACGATTCCAAGCTCTGATTTTCTTGCACACTTACATCGAACCGATGCGCCAAAAATTTTTGCCTAATCCAGTCTAAATACTCTTCTCGTTTTATCTCATGGCGATGAAAAGCCTCTAAATGATCCTTTTTTCCTTCTAATTCCAAGATATGATAAGCGCCTTTGGGGGAATTAAGTTGTAGATCTAGCTTTTTATTTTTAATAAATAATTCCAAAACTTCTGGAGACGCATTGGCAAGCAAGATTTTGCGGAAGGATTCGCGCATTTCCCCCCTTTCATCTAGGTAGGGAAACCCTGCGTCAATCAAGGCACCCATCAGATCGGAGTTAGAAGAGCGCAAAGCAGCCTTTAAAGGAAGACACTTCCTGAAACAAGTCGTGGGGTTAGCTTTAAATTCTGCGAGTAGTTGGGTAAATAGAAGATCCCCCTTTTTGATAGAAGGCGGTTTTTTGGGAGGAGGAGGAGGGGGGTGTGGAATAGCGGCAGGTTTTACTTTAAAAGCTTGAAATTGAGGAAACTTTTTAAGCACAGGATTGCCATAAATATAGGTTCTGGGGATAAAAGTTTTTTTCTTGGGGAAAAGCGGGATAGCTTGAAATTGACCCAGGCGGAGAAGGTTGTCAATTTTGCTTTTATTAATCCAAATTCCGGTGAGCATAAAATGCCAAATGCGATTGATTTTCTCTCGCAAGAGGCTGGTTGAGGGAGAGCGGAAAAAAGTGGGAAGTTGGGAAAGTTTAACGCCTAAAGCAGACTGTACATAAGAGGGATTTAATTTTGCGCAGTTAAGGAAAATATCCGACATCTTATTTACTCCTTTTTAAGGCCATAATAAGAGAAATAGGAAATATATTTAAGTTGAATTATAAAAGGGGAGCCGGATTTTGAATAAGGGTAGCGTAATAGTGGGAAAAAGCGGCGGCCATATCCCCATCGATGATTCGGTGATCAAAGCTCCAAGATAAATTCAAAGTATCCCGCAATTCTAAAGATCCGTTGATAACAAGCGGTTGCTTTTGAATCTTTGAGACAGCTAGGATCGCTGCTTCAGGGTAGTTAATAATGGGGGTAGCCCACAAACCTCCTCCTCCTAACACCCCAAAATTACTAATTGTGATGGTGGAATCTTTCATATCGTTGGGAGAAAGGCGATTTTGGACAGCTCGGTTTTTTAGTTGTTCGTATGCTCTGACGATTTGGGCTAAGGACATCTTCTCCACATGTTTGAGGACAGCCACAATAAGCCCTAATTTTGTGGCCATGGCAATCCCGATATTGTGTGGTTGATGAATGCGGAGGTGTTGATTTTCGGGTTCTAAAGAGCTATTAAAGAGGGGGTATTGCTTCAGAGTTAAAGAAAGAGCTCGAATCAAAAAAGGCATGTAGGTGACATGGATTTTTTCTTTAGCTGCCTCTTCTTTTACTTTTTGGCGAAGTTTAACCAAACGGGTGGCTTCCACTTGTTCGAAATAAGAAAAATGGGGAATGAAACGTTTGGAAAGGGCCATCTTTTGAGCCATTAGCTGCCGAATACCTATCAGGGGCTCGATCTGATCGTCTGGAAAAGCAAGGGGAGGAACGGCTTTTGCCTGAGAGTGAGAATAATGGCGTTTAATATCCTCAAACGTGACTTCCCCATGCGATCCGCTCCCTTGAATAAGGCTTAAGTCGAGTCCTAAATCGCGAGCTATCTTGCGGGTAGCTGGAGTAGCAAGTGCCTTCCCCTGTGCGCAAGTCGCAATTTTTGCTTCTGCTTTTTTTTGAACAAGGGGGAGATTTACAATCTGCTCACTCTTTTGTTGTGTGGGCAGGCAAGACAGAGCTTCATCCAGTTCAATATCGTATAGAGGTTTACCTCTAATGGCTATTTCTCCAGGTTGATAATATATTTTTACAAGCTTTCCAGGATAGGGAGCGGGAAGCTCCACCGTGGCCTTATCTGTCATGACAATGACAACAGGTTCATCTTGCTCAAGCTTGGTATTTAATTCTTTTATCCATTCGATGACTTCCCCTTCTACTACACCTTCTCCAATATCGGGAAGCGTTACTGTAAATATTTTTTCCATCATGGCCTCGGCTTAATAATGCATGGTTTCGAGAACGGCTTGGATTACGCGATGAGCATCGGGTAAATAGGCGTGTTCAAGCGTATGAGGAAAGGGAGTGTCTAAGCCACAACATCTCTTTATAGGCGCTTGTAGGCTTAAAAAACATTGTTCCATAATTGTGGCAGCAATCTCGGCTCCAAATCCCGCTGTTAAGGGGGCTTCGTGCGCGACAACACAGCGACCTGTCTTTTGGACAGAGTTGACAATACAGGGAATATCCAGGGGGTTCAAGGTACGTAAGTTGATGACTTCTACATCTATATGGTGTTCTTGGGCAAGTTTATGGGCTGCCTCCATATTTTGTTGGTGTTGCGCCCCCCACCCAATTAAGGTCACCTCTTTTCCCATCCTGGCAATGGCCGCTTTCCCTATGGGAATAGTATATTCTTCTGCAGGGACCTCTTCTTTTATCGCTCGATATAGACGCTTGGGTTCAAAGAAAATGACAGGATCTTTTGAATGAATAGCTGCAGTTAAAAGGCCCTTTGCATCATAGGGTGAAGAGGCAAAAATGACCACAAGCCCAGGAATAGACAAAAATTGGGTTTCAGGAGATTGAGAATGGTAATGTCCCCCATGGATTCCTCCTCCGTATGGTGTGCGGATCACTAAGGATGCAGTGTATTGCCCGGCCGTGCGGTAGCGCATTTTAGCGAGCTCATTCACAATTTGGTCATAAGCGGGAAAAATGTAATCGGCAAATTGGATTTCACAAATAGGTTTTAAGCCCTTCTGGGCCATCCCTATCCCCACTCCAATAATTCCTTGTTCGGCAAGAGGGGTGTTAAAACAACGGTCATCCCCAAAAGCTTCGTGTAGGCCAGCGGTTACGCGGAAAACGCCCCCAAACGGACCCACATCTTCGCCAAATGTCACCAAACGGTCCTCTTTGGCAAATTGTTGATGCAAGGTTTGATTTAACGCTTGGATAAGGTTCATTTCGGGCATGGATCTATCCTCTTTCCCCATACAATTGGTTGATAGCTTGGAATTCTTCTTTTAAGCGTTGCGGGATTTCAAAATAAACGTCTCTAATTAAAGAGGAGAGGGGAGGGGGTTCAGTTTTTTTAGCCGTTTCGATAGCCTCATCGATCTCTTTTTTGCTTTTAGCAAGAAAAGCTTCTTCTTTTTGAGTATTCCAAAGTTTTTTTGATTCCAGATATAAGCGCAATCTGCGAATGGGGCATTTAGTTTCCCAGGCTTTAGCTTCCTCTTCCGCACGGTAACGGCTAGGATCATCTGAAGTGGAATGAGCTCCTAGCCGATAAGTCATAGCTTCAATCAAAATGGGGCCTTTTCCTTCTAGGCAAAGTTGTTTCGCTTTAGACACTGTTTCATGGATAGCAAAAAAATCGTTTCCATCCACCCGAAAAGCTTGAACTCCATAGCCAATTCCTTTGGGATAAATGCCGTCAGAGGCAAATTGATTTGCGCAAGGAGTTGAAATGGCATACCCATTATTGCGGCAAAAGAAAATAGCGGGCACCTTCCGTACCGCTGCAAAATTGAGGCCCACATGAAAATCTCCTTCAGATGTTGCTCCTTCACCAAAGTAAGCAATCGCAATGGCTTTTTCTTGGTGTATTTTCATTGCATAGGCACAACCGGCTGCGTGGGGAATTTGTGTCCCAATAGGAGAGGAAACGGGAACAACATTTAAGGCTTTGGATCCAAAGTGATTTGGCATCTGCCTACCAAGAATCATGTCCTCGTTATTGCCAAACATATGGTGTAAATATTGTTGAACGGTGTATCCCCTCCAAAACATGACCCCCACTTCCCGGTATTGAGGATACATCCAATCTTCCATACTTAAAGCTGCTGCGCTAGCTACGGCACAAGCTTCTTCCCCTGAGGAGCTTAATGCAAATGACACGCTACCTTGGCGTTGAAGAGTAATCATCCGTTCATCAATACTGCGCGTCAAAAGCATTGTTTCGTAACCGCGGACTAATACCTCCTCGGGTATAGAATGCTGACACTCTCTAGATAGAACGCCATTTTCATTTAAATAGGAAATTGTGGAGATTTGCATGTCGTTTTTAAATGTCCTTTTTTATAAACACGCTAAAAAATAACCGATTTTTATTATTCGCACAAGAGTGGGAACTGCTCGCTTGAACCTTTCGATGGCTGGAACCAGAGGGGATTGCGCCACGCTTCCCTTCATTTTAAAAAATCTTGAAAGATTTCTAACGCTTATGCTACACCAAAAGACTCTTTTAACTTTCCACAATGAGAAGACTAGATGTACATTAGTTATAATAAGGTCCGTATGCATGATACCGATATGGCGGGAATTTTGTATTTTCCACGCCAATTTCGATTTGCGCATGATGCTTTAGAAGATTGGGCGGAATCAGAGGGGCTGGGATTTAATCAAGTTTTCCATCACGAAAACTTTATCTTTGTGATTGTGCATGCGGAAGCGGACTATCTGGCCTCCTTGCAGGTAGGCAATAAGCTCGAAGTGCACCTTAATATTGAACGAGTGGGAACAAGCTCGTTTAGTGTAGTTTATCGCATTTACAAAGAAGATAAAGAATTAGTCGGCACAGCCAAGACTGTTCACGTGACATTAGATGCAACCACGCGAAAGAAAATTGAAATTCCTTTGCAATTCAGATCCATTTTAGAAAAGCATTTGGTTAGGTGAATACTAATTCCATTTGCTCTGAAAATAAGGTGATCTCTCAGGCGGTTGATGGCTAAAAACTCCAGAAAGATCTGAGTAGATAGGAAAGTAACTTAAATTGTCTAATTGAAGAAGGGGGCCTTTAAGCATTTCTCTTCTGGCTGCATTTTCAGCTGTTTCCCCTATTCAACCTTTTCAACAGAAATTGCCTTGCCAAGTGGGACTTTCCCCTTTCGATTCATGCAATCCTTTGAATTGCCTATCTTTATGCACTTCAATCGCCCTCTTTTAACTTTGGCCGTTAAATTCCACTCTCTTCCATAAGAAAGGTAAAAGTGCCCTCTAATTGCCTAGTTATGAGTTTTTTAAAAATTTGTATTTATCTTTTTTTGTAAAAATGTCAAAAAAAAATAAGCAATAAGCATCAACCATTGGGGCAAGTTTTTATGTTTTCGAATCTAATTCCTAACGAGACCCGTTTTTTTGAGTTTTTTGAAAAGCTTGTCGATTTAACCTTGGAAGCTACGCAAAAATTTTACACCCTTGTCAAAGATAACGAAGATCCCAAGCATTACTCTCTCTCTATTCAAGCTCTTGAACATAAGGCAGATGAGTTAACCCAAGCCTGTATTGAGGATTTACACCAAACATTTTTAACCCCTATTAATCGAGAAGATATTCACAAGCTAATAACTTGGCTAGATGGGGTGATAGATGGAATTGAAGAAGCGGTTGAGTCGCTGATAATTTTTAAAATACGGGAAATGAGAGCCGATTTTGAGCACTTGGCCCGCATTCTTTTAATGTGCGTAGAAGAACTCTATAAGGCTATCAAACATTTGCGCTTTATGAAGCATACAGAAATCAAGCAACATTGTTCTGTCATTGATGCTTTAGAGGACGAAGGGGATATGACTTTCAGACATGCGATGGGGCGCCTTTTCGAGGAAGAGCTGGATCCTTTGTCTGTCATAAAGTGGAAAGAGATGTATGAAATCTTAGAAAAAACCATTGACCAATGTGAAGAAGTTGCCAATATCGTAGAAGGTATTTTAATGGAGAATTCTTGAAAATGATCTGGGTTATCGTCGCGGTTATTTGCGCTTTAATTTTTGACTTTGTCAATGGGGTGCATGACGCTGCTAATTCGATTGCAACGGCTGTCTCCACACGCGTTCTTAAGCCAAGGACAGCCATTTTTTGGGCTGCTGGTTTTAATTTTGCGGCCATTTTTTTATTTGTACCCCGTGTTGCTGAAACAATGTCTAAAATGGTCAAGATTGAGCCCAGCCAAAGCGACTATGTTTTGGTGGTTTTGATAGGAATTAGCAGCGCTATTTTATGGAATGCATTCACTTGGTTTTTGAGTATTCCTTCAAGCTCTTCCCATGCTTTAATTGGGGGGTATGCAGGGGCTGGGCTAGCACATGCAGGCTGGCATGTCCTAGATTGGGAGAAGTTAAGCGAGATCTTTTTCTTTATTGTGCTTGGACCTTTTCTAGGGTTTTTCGTGGGGTCGATTCTGATGGTTTGCCTGTGTAGGATTTTTTACCGATGCAGCCCTTCTCAACTGGAGAGAGGATTTCGAAAGGGACAGCTTATTTCAGCAGCTTTTTATTCATTAGCGCATGGGGCAAATGATGCCCAAAAGACTATGGGGATCATTTTAGCTATTTTGGTGGCAGCTGGTTTATTAGAACCTAATGTTAAGCTTTCTCTTTTCAATCTAGACACGCTTTGGATTATTCTTTTTTGCCAAGCGGCTCTCAGCTTGGGAACGGCTTTAGGGGGATGGCGTATTGTCAAAACGATGGGAATGAAAATAGCCAAGATTCGGGCTGCAGGGGGCTTTTGCGCAGAATCTGCTGGAGCAATGACTCTTTTTTTGGCTACCTCTTTAGGGGTTCCAGTATCTTCCACCCAAACCATGACGGGAGCCATTATGGGAGTAGGGTCTGTGGGAAAAAAGCTTTCCTCAATCAAATGGAAAATCGTTTTTCAAATGATGATAGCATGGATTTTAACCATTCCCAGCACGGCAGGGGTAGCAATTTGCCTTTCATTTTTGCACTTGCATGTTTTCGGTAAAAATGAGGGAATTCTCAAAGGTGCGGCGGCAATGCTTAACTAAACCTCGCCTAATTTTCTAAGCATAAAAACTTTAAGGCTAGTTCTCCCATTTAATTTTCTGCTTGAATCTTCCTATACGCCTACATAAAGCTCTCGAAAATAGTTTCGTGCTATCCCTTGCTGTATAGATTTTAAGCTATAAAAAAACACTCTCGGGATTTTTACAAGAAGCGGATATTAAAAATTAAAGAATTCCCCTTTTATTGTTAATTGTTTTGCTATCCTTTTGGTTTATCTAAAATGCTGAATTTTCTGGATTTTAATTTTCCTAATGTTTAAAAATGTATACCTATTCTAAAACTTCATACACCTGATTTTTAATGAGGAAATCATGATGAGAGAAACAAGCGGATTAAACTTGAATAAAGTTGCCCGATTTTTGGTCCTTGCCCTCCTTTTAGGGGTGGTAAGCCAGCAAAAAATTCACGCAAAAGTTTGGGGAAAGGTGGATTTTGGCCCAGCTTATGTGCATATCGATGTCTTGAATTCTAACCGCACTGTGAAAAGAATGGACCTGATTGCGTACAAAGCAGATGCCTCTATAATCGTTAAAGACGGCTGGTGTGTAAAGCCGAGCGTTTTGTATGGAGCAAACCAAGGGGATTTATTTACAGCAAGTTTAGGCGTTGGGCATTGTTTTCCTATTGGCGATAAATGGGTTCTAACCCCTGCTGTAGGGATTGGCTATTCTTTCACACGTACTACCTTTAAGATGCCTGTTCAAGGCTACAACTTCATTTTTAAAGAAAGATTTCGCTCCTATTCTCCCTATATCAGTATGGAAGCCACTTATCGTATCAGGCCTGATCTAAGAGTGTCTGGTCAAGTTCAGTACTCCTGGAGTCGTACGCATACCACCATTAAGCAACCGGCACTTAACCAACGGTTGAAAAGTAAAGATCACACGAGTGGCCCAAGTTATGCGGCGATGTTAGAATACGATTTGTCTGAAAAAGTTTCTATCAATGCCGGAGCAGCTTATAACCGTAGTCTGAGTGAAGAAAAGCACGGGATTCGCGGATATGGCGCTAAAGTTGGCCTAGCCTACTGGTTTTAGTGAAAAATTGCGCTCCCCAAAAGCTCGAAAGAGCTTTTGGGAAATTTTCTTTTTCTCATGACTATTAGCAGCAAATAAGCTATAGTGCTTTTTTGAGTTCTATTGTTAACGCTTAAAGGACGGTTGTCATGAGAATCGGGTTAGGTATACTCCTTTATCTCTCCATCTTCTTATCCTTTTTTGAGCACAGCTACGCTGAGCGCCTCATCTTGCATTTCGATTTAAAGGAAACGATCATCGCTTCAGATCGAGTTGCTGGAAAAACGGTAAAAGATACAATCAATCAGGCCCTGGCGTATAAGTACAAAGAAAAATGGAGCGAAACAGTCGCCGAGCCGATCTCTTATCAAGAATATGTCTATCGCTACCTTCTACCTGGAGATAAACAGAGTTCTCAACTTAAAGAAAAAAGACGCCAAAAACTTTTTCATTTTTTGGATTTTATTCAGGCCTCAGCCTATCCCATCAAAAATCAGGTTTTAGCTGAATATCGCTATTGTTTAAGCCAATTGGATTTTGCCGAGCTCCTTCAAATCTTCCCTTCTTTTTTTAAAATGATTCGACATTTGCAAAATCAAAGAATACCCTTTACTTTGCAAATTCGGGCTTTTGGGAATGAGTTACAACAGGTTGTGCAAGCTATTAATAAACAATTGGGATGTGATTTTATTAAAAATTATGCGCGCTTTGAAAATCGATCCCTGTTTCTTGAAAATAGGCCAAGGCCTATTACCTCGCTTCAAGAAATTTATCAATTTTTTAAAATATGCAGCACAGGTTTGCAAGATAAGAGAGAGGAATGGAACGTGCAGCGAGAAAATACAGCCCCGGAAAAATTATTTCCGATCGATTTGGAGGATCCTCATACGATTGCAATTTTCTTTGGGGGTCATACTCTTTCACTCGAGTCACAAAACAGCGTGCATTCGATTGATATCCGGTCTGGCCGCTCCTTATCTGCCCGAGATTTGATGCAGACACATAATCTAGTTATCGTCGACATGCTTCAGGCAATAGAAGATGATGATTATTTCATTAAACATGTGAGCCAAGCTTGTACTCATTCGATGAAACAAAAACGTTTAGAATTATTAAAACCCGTAGAATTTTAACAAACCAAAAGTAGATCCATGAAAAGTGATGCTCCCAAGCCTATTTATTTAGCTGACTATAGACCCCCAGATTATTTGATCGAAACAGTTGATCTCCATTTTGAGCTAGAAGATGAAAAAACAACAGTTGCTTCCAAGCTTTTTATCAAGCAATCAGAAATAGGAAAAGGAGCTCCTCTGGTGTTGAACGGAGAATCTATGCAACTCCTCTCTATCAAGGTTGATGGTAAGCCCCTTGCAGAATCTCAATACCAGTTGGATGAAAAAAGGTTAACCATTCCTTTCCTTCCTGCCTCTTGTATTTTGGAAATTGTGACGCAAATCAACCCGCAAGCAAACACAGCCTTAGATGGACTCTATAAATCCGGTGGGATTTTTTGTACCCAGAATGAGCCTGAAGGTTTCAGACGGATTACCTATTTTCTAGATCGCCCCGATGTCATGTCTAAATATACCACCACAATTGTGGCCAATAAGGAGCGTTTTCCTTTGCTTTTATCTAATGGAAATTTGATTGGAAAAGGGGATCTAGTTGGGGGCAAACATTGGGCGCAATGGGAAGATCCGTTTGCAAAACCATGCTATTTATTTGCCTTAGTGGCAGGCGATTTAGGGTGTGTAGAGGATGTTTACACGACCCGCTCTGGAAGAAAAGTAGATTTAAAGATTTACTGCGATAAAGGGAATGAGTCCAAATGCCAACATGCGATGCAATCTTTGATTTACTCGATGAAATGGGATGAAGATGTTTTTGGCTTAGAATACGATTTGGACATTTATATGATCGTGGCGGTCGACTCCTTTAATATGGGCGCTATGGAAAACAAGGGGCTGAATATCTTCAATACCAATTGCGTCATGGCGGATGCTGCATCAGCCACCGATGATAATTTTACACGCGTTGAAAAAGTAATTGCCCACGAATACTTTCATAACTGGACAGGCAATCGAATCACCTGCCGCGATTGGTTTCAATTGACTTTAAAAGAAGGATTAACCGTTTTTCGGGATCAAGAGTTTTCTGCCGATAGAGGGTCGGTCCACCGCATAGAAGATGTACAAGCTTTGCGCGAATTGCAATTTGCTGAAGATGCGGGACCTATGGCTCACCCCATTAAGCCAAGCTCTTATATTCAGATTAACAATTTTTATACAACGACCGTGTATAAGAAAGGGGCGGAAGTCATTCGGATGATCCGTACGCTGATTGGAAAAGAAAATTTCCGCAGAGGAATCGATCGGTATTTTGAGCTTTATGACGGTCAAGCTGTCACGACGGATGATTTTGTGCATGCCATGGAATGGGCTTCGGGGAAAGACCTAACGACCCAATTTAAGCGCTGGTATACCCAAAGTGGCACTCCTCACTTAGATCTAAGCTTTAAATATGACGCTGCAAATAAACGCTTTGAAATGACGGTTGAGCAGTCTTGTGCGCCCACCCCAGATGGAAGTGAAAAGCTCCCTTTTTACTTTCCATTTAAAGTGGGATTGTTAAACGATAAAGGGGAAAGCCTTTCTTTTATCCCACCAAACAGCTCGGAGAAGATGACGGAAGCAGTGCTGTGTATTTCTCAAGCAAAAGAGACTTTTATTTTTGAAGATGTATTCAGTAAGCCCATCCCTTCAGTCAATCGGGATTTTACGGCTCCCATTACTTTGGCAGCCCCCTATAGCCGTCGCGATTATGCGCTTTTGATGGCCTATGATCCTAACCAGTTTAATCGTTGGGATGCTAGCCAAACGTTGGCCACACAAGTGCTTTTAGAAATGGTAGAAGATTTGCATGAAGGACTTGACCCCATGATGGATGAGGACTTTATGGGGGCGTTTGGAAAAACCTTGGCAGATCCTTCATTAGATAAAGCCCTCAAAGCAAGGCTCTTATCTTTGCCAAGTGAGGAAATGCTGCACCAAAAGCAAAAAGAAATTGACTTCGATGCTGTCCATCTGATGCGGGAATTTGCCATCTTGGAATTAGCGACCCGTTATGAAGAGGAATTGCTAAATACTTATAAAGAATGCCATTCAGATGTAGAATACACGTTTGATGCAGTTTCTGTAGGCAATCGAGCCTTGAAAAACCTCTGCTTATTTTATCTTTCGGCTACTTACAAACCAGAATTTACGCAGCTTTGTGAACAGCAGTTTCTAAAAGCCAAGAATATGACAGATCACTTCTCGGCCCTCGCTTTACTTAATCAGATCGATTCTCCTGTGCGCCAAAAAGCCTTAGATCAATTCTACGAGCGGTGGAAGCATGATCCTCTGGTTATGTGCAAATGGTTAAGCGTACAAGCATTTTGCAAATTAGATGGAGCCTTAGAAAGAGTGAAAGCACTGACAAAAGCTCCTCCATTTGATTTTAAAGTGCCAAACCTTGTGCGAGCGCTTTTTGTCAGCTTTATGGATAACCATGTGCACTTTAATGCCAATAATGGAGAAGGGTATGCATTTTTAGCAGATACTATCCTTTATCTGGATCCCATAAACTCGCAGATGGCTGCTAAACTAGCGGGGGGATTTAAAAAATATGCTAAGCTCGATTTTTTAAGAAAAAAAGCGATGAAGGAGCAGTTAGAAAGAATTTTGGCCCATAAAAATATCTCCAATAACGTCTATGAAATCGTGTATAAAACTTTGAAATCAGACCAAAATGGCTAAACAAGCACAGCGCCTATTTTTTGGATTTGAAGCAGAAGCTCCCTGGCCCGCAGATTTGCCAGCAGGGAGAGTTTTAGAGGAATCTTGTAGGCATATGACTTTAGCATTTTTAGGAAATGTAGAAGGGCAGAAGGTTAACACCCTGCTGCCCACTTTTCCTAAGCCTAGCTTCCAATATGGCTTACTTGGGTATGCTGATCGGCTCACTTTCCTCCCTAAGCAGCATCCGCGTGTGGTGGCTTGGCATGTAGCATGCAGTCAATTGGTTGAAGAATATCAAAAAAAACTTATAGATTGGTTGCAAAAGCAGGGTTTCAAATTTCGGGAGCGAGAATCTTTTCTTCCCCATATCACCATTGCGCGTGCCCCTTTTTCTTTTCAAGTTTGGCGAAAATCTTTCAAACCTTTTCCTATAGTTTTGAAAGCGATCCATCTTTATGAAAGTCTTGGAAACTTAAATTATGTCTCTCGGTGGAGTTATCCTTTAATTCCTCCCTTTGAAGAACTGGAACACACCGCAGATGTCGCCTTTTGTATAAGAGGAGCGACACTTTCCGATCTCTGTATGCATGCTCAGGCTGCTTTATCTTTTCTTTTTCCTCCCATCCACTTGTTTTTCCCTCCCCTGAGCGTCATTTATTCTTTAGAAGAAATCATTAGGCATTTAAATGCAGGGATTACACGGGCCGATGGGGAGTTAGGATGCCCTTTCAAAGCTGTCAGCTTACACGGAGAAATTCGGGAGTCTAAAAACCACTTTTTAGAATGGGAGATGATTGTCGATGTATAATCTAAAAAAAATCCAACCTGCCACCTACCTTTTACCTCAAGAAGAGGGAATGCTTGTTCCTGGATTAGTGATTGCGACAGAGGAGTTGATACGGGAAGGAGATTTTGAAAAACCCCTAGAACAAGTCCGCCATGTGGCTCACCTTCCAGGTATTGTAGGCTATAGCGTGGCAATGCCCGATATTCATTGGGGATATGGATTTCCTATTGGAGGAGTGGCTGCCACGGATGCGGAGACAGGGGTAATCAGCCCCGGAGGAGTAGGCTATGACATCAATTGTGGAGTTCGCTTAGCGTTAGTTCCTCTGCCCTTCAAACAGCTTTCTTCTCGCACTAAAGAGGCCCTCTTAAATGCAATTTTTAAGCATGTGCCCTCAGGCTTTGGGCATGGTTTTTCTAAGATTAAAAAAAAGCTTTCAGATAAAGATTATCGAGAGCTTATCGGCAAGGGAGCAAAGTGGTCGATTGAGCAGGGTTATGGCTTCGAGGAAGATTTAGAAGGTATGGAGAGCCAGGGTTTTATTGCAGGCGGGGGGTTAGAGGCTGTGTCCGTGCAAGCGCGCAAGAGGGGAGAAAGTCAGTTGGGGTCCATCGGTTCAGGAAATCATTTTGTGGAAATTGGAGAAATTCAAAAAATTTTCCTCCCAGAGCTTGCCAAAGCTTGGGAGGTGGAAGAGGGGCAGACCTACATTTTGATTCATTCGGGCTCTCGCGGCTTTGGACATCAGGTTTGTCAAGACTCTTTGGATGATTTTCTCAAGCAAGGGTATGCCAAAGGATTGCCCGATCGGCAGCTTGTGGCAGCCCCTATTCAGAGCGAGGCAGGCCGAAACTATTTCAAAGCGATGGCAGCTGCTGCAAATTACGCTTTCAATAATCGACAGCAAATTTTACATGCTGTTAGGCAAAGCTTTTCAGAAACATGCCAAATTTCACCTGAAGAAATTCGGTTGCTTTATGACGTTTGCCATAATATCGCTAAATTTGAAATGCATGAAATCAAAGGGGAAATGCGCAAACTTTGTGTCCACCGCAAAGGAGCCACGCGAGCTTTTGGGAAGGGGACCGCGGAGCTTAACTCTCTTTTTCAACAAACAGGACAGCCTGTTTTAGTTCCAGGAGATATGGGAAGAGCCAGCCATCTCATGGTGGGGAGGGGAAATCCTTTGACGTGGTGTAGTGCATGTCATGGAGCAGGGAGAGCAAAAAGCCGTATCCAATCCTTGAAGTTGTGGAAACAAAAAAATCCGCTTCATTATATGAAAGAACAAGGGATTCTTGTTAAAGCCCATTCTCCTCGTACGATTGCTGAGGAAATGCCTGATGCTTACAAAGATGTAGACAGCGTTGTAGATGCGGTACAGGAAGCTGGGCTTGCCGATAAAGTAGCCCGATTAAAACCTTCACTCGTCATTAAGGGATGATATGATGCGGGCTATGGTACTTGAGAAACCCGGAACTCCACTCAAACGTGTTACTCTTGCGATTCCCGAGCCTACCTCTACACAGATTCTTGTACAGGTAGAAGCTTGTGGCGTATGCCGAACCGACCTGCACATTCGAGATGGGGAGCTCACTCAGCCCCATCTTCCGCTCATCTTAGGGCACCAAATTGTAGGGATAGTGACAAAGGTGGGAAGCGAAGTTAAAAATTTTAAAGCTGGGGATCGAATTGGCGTGCCTTGGGTGGGGGGTTGCTGTAATGCCTGCGAATATTGTCTTTCTGGACGTGAAAATCTTTGCGATCATGGAAGCTTTACAGGTTATCAACTTCAAGGGGGCTTTGCTGAATATGCCGTGGCGAATGAATCCTTTTGCTTTTCTATTCCTGTTGAATTTTCTTCCCTACAGGCTGCTCCCTTGTTATGTGGAGGTTTGATTGGATACAGGGCTTTAAGAATGAGTGGAGAGGCTAAAAAGTTAGGATTTTATGGATTTGGCTCTTCTGCGCATTTAATGACTCAGTTAGCAGTTTACCAAGGAAAAAGCGTCTATGTTTTTACACGTTCTGGGGATGAAAAAACCCAGGCTTTTGCCAAGCAATTGGGGGCGATTTGGGCAGGTAGTTCTGATGAATTGCCTCCTGTTCAGCTAGATGCTGCGATTATATTTGCGCCTGTAGGAAGCTTGGCTCTGGCAGCTTTAAAAGCGGTGGCCAAAGGGGGAAGGGTTGTCTGTGCAGGCATTCATATGAGTGATATTCCCTCATTTCCTTATTCTCTTCTCTATGGGGAAAGGATGATCTGCTCAGTGACCAACCTCACTAGACAAGATGGCAAGGAATTTTTAGAGTTAGCACCCAAAGTTCCGATTCATAGTCAAATAAATGTTTATCCTTTAGAAAAAGCTAACCAGGCTTTGGATGATTTAAAACAGGGAAAAGTGAACGGCTCTGTAGTCCTACGAATCAAAGAATAAATTAAAATTTATTTGATTTTTATTGTTGATTATAAATGATTATTTAACTACCATGCATGTATTTGTTTATCTATTTATTTTATAATTGTTTCAATTAGCAATGAAAATAAAAAAAAGCGAAAATCCAAATTTATCAATTCATACTTACCTCATCATTGATGAAGAGACACAGCAAGCTGCCGTCGTGGACCCTGCTCGAAATATTGAGCCTTTACTTGCGTTAATTGAAGAAGAAAAGGTTCAAGTGACCTACATATTGGAAACGCATGTGCATGCAGATTTTGTCTCGGGAGCAAAAGAACTTAAGCACCATTTGCAAAAAAAGCCTGTGATTGTCTGTTCGGGGCTAGGGGGGGAAGAATGGCAACCTCGTTATGCTGATCGCCTGATTGCAAAAGATCGCGAAATACTCAACCTTGGTCATTTGGCTTTACAAGCCTGGTACGTACCTGGGCATACTCCTGAACATATCATGTGGCTTATTTTAAAGCAGGATTCTCCCCTGGCTGTATTCTCAGGGGATTTTCTTTTAGGAGGTTCGCTGGGTCGCCCAGACCTTTTAGGGCAAAGCAAACTTTTTGAACTAGCCAAACTGCTTTACCAAAGCGCTTTTCATGTTTTAAGGGATTTACCCGATCATCTACCCGTTTATCCGGCGCATGGGGCAGGCTCTTTTTGTGGAAAAAACATTGCCGATAAAAGTCTTCTCATTCTAGGGGAGGAAAAACGCACAAATCCTCACTTGATCCCCCAAGCAGAAGAAATGTGGATTAAACAATTATTAGAGGGAATGCCTCCGGCGCCTAGTTATTTTTCTCGTTTAAAACAGTTAAATGTTAAAGGGGCGGATTTAATTCAATCGCTTGTTCCTCCTCGCCGGTTAGAAGCTCAGGAATTGCATTCACCCGGCCTGGTTGTCGTAGACCTTAGAGACCAAGAAGCGTTCGCCCAATCATTTGTAAAAGGATCTATTAATATTCCTTTTGGGCTTTCTTTCACTAAGTGGGCAGCTGAAATTCTGCTTGCAGACTCTCCCCTTGCGCTTGTCACCCCTGATATCGAAACTTGTGTCCAAGCTTTGAAGCTGCTTAGGTTGATTGGCTTAGATCATGTGATCGGTTATATGATGTGGCAAGAGGAATTGCTAGCCCCATCCATGAAGGATTCTTTTCCTTTAATGCTTCCCCAGAATGTCCATTTTAATCCTAATGAGCCTATCATTGATGTGCGAACTCGTGAGGAGTGGGATCAAGGACATATAGCAGGAGCGCTTCATATTCCTTTAGCGCTTTTTGCTAAAGAAGAGCTTGAGCTTTCTCCAGACAAGCCCCTTCTTATGATTTGCGGTAGCGGTTATCGCTCTTCAATTGCAGCTTCTCTCGCAAAAAGAAAGGGATTTATCCACTTAGCTAGTATTAAAGGGGGGATGCAAGCTTGGAAAAAGGCCTTATTACCTATTATAAAATCGGAGGATTAAACGATGTCCATTATAAAAGCAACCAGTCACTTAGTGACAAACCATGAAAATTGGCACCTTGAATATCACGATAAACCTGCGGTTCCATTGGCACAAGTTGTGAAAAGATGCTTCCTTTCGGTGTTTATTGTCTCTCCCTTTTTTTTAGCAGTGAGCCCTTTTCTTCTTCCTCTGGGGGTCACAGCTTTTTGCCTGGAAAAAAAAAGACAAAAGAGAACGATGGCGATTTTGGAAGACATTACCCGTTTAGAAAGTTACAAAAAAGCAAGACTTGAAAAGTATAAAAATAAAATAGCTATTTTTGAAAAAAAAGCGCTGCCTTTTTTAGAGAAAAACTCTTTGGGGAGTTTGGTAAATTTACCGACGTATTTTCGAGAATGGGATGAGGATAAAAAGCGAGTTTATTGGAAAAAATTTTCGCAGATAAATTTTTACCAAAACTATCTCTCCCAAAAAAAATTTAGAGAGGAATTTGAAAAACTTGAAAAAATTCAAAAAGAAATGCCGGTTTGGGAAGACACTACCCCTTTAGAAAGTTACAAAAAAGCAAGACTTGAAAAGTACAAAAACAAAATAGCCATCTTTGAAAAAAAAGCACTGCCTTTTTTAGAGAAAAAATCTTTGGGGAGTTTGGTAAATTTACCGACGTATTTTCGAGAATGGGATGAGGATAAAAAGCGAGTTTATTGGAAAAAATTTTCGCAGATAAATTTTTACCAAAACTATCTCTCCCAAAAAAAATTTAGAGAGGAATTTGAAAAACTTGAAAAAATTCAAAAAAAAATGACGATTGTGGAAAAGCAAAATGCTATTTTGCCGAGTGATGACAACAATGAAGCTATCCAAAAAATTCTGGAACTTAAAGCAGTTAAAAACAAATTTAAGTTAATGAGGGCTACAGAAAATCTTAAATTATTTATTTGTGCAATGCTCCCCCTGGGATTTTTGTTCTCACCTTTAGGTAAAGGTCGGTCTTTATTTAAAGGAAAGAAAGAACTTTTGCCTCAGTTGCCACTTTTTGATAAGTATGCTGATCTGGTAGAGGCGCATAATCAGCTTATCGAAAGACATGAATGTCTTGTTCCTTTGTTGATTAAGCCTTTTAAACTTCAAGCTTAAGAGGCCAAGTTTTTTGCTTGTCCTGTGTGTGGTCTCAATGAGTACTTTAGCTTGGATTACATACCAACGGGAGCACTAGCTAGGCTAAGTTTATTAAGTTTTACTGAAGAGCTGCGTTCTCAAAAAAAGGGAATTTTTTGTTAAAGTGAATGAACCTATCCCGTTTTAGTAAATTTATGAGTATTGATAATAATCGCCTTTATCAAATGGCAAGCCGTTTTAGGCAAAAGGCTTTAAGTTTCTCCAAATAGATTGTCTGCTTTAAAAAGGCATGCAAGCTTGGAAAAAAGCCTTATTACCTATTATAAAATCGGAGGATTAAACGATGTCCATTATAAAAGCAACCAGTCACTTAGTGACAAACCATGAAAATTGGCACCTTGAATATCATGATAAACCTGCGGTTACACTGGCACAAGTTGTGAAAAGATGCTTCCTTTCGGTGTTTATTGTCTCTCCCCTTTTTTTAGCAGTGAGCCCTTTTCTTCTTCCTCTGGGGATCACAGTTTTTTGCCAGGCAAAAAAAAGACAAAAGAGAACAATGGCGATTTTGGAAGACCCTACCCGTTTAGAAAGTTACAAAAAAGCAAGACTTGAAAAGTATAAAAATAAAATAGCTATTTTTGAAAAAAAAGCGCTGCCTTTTTTAGAGAAAAACTCTTTGGGGAGTTTGGTAAATTTACCGACGTATTTTCGAGAATGGGATGAGGATAAAAAGCGAGTTTATTGGAACAAATTTTCGCAGATAAATTTTTATCAAGGATCTCTCTCCCAAAAAAGACTTAAAGGCGAATTTGAAAGACTTGAAAAAATTCGAAAAAAAATGGCAGCTTTGGAACAGCAAAATCCCATTTTATCGGGTAGTGATAGCAATGAGGCTATTCAAAAAATTCTGGAACTTAAAGCAGTTAAAAATAATTTTAAGGTAATACAGGCCAAACAAGAGCTTAAATCATATATTTTCTGTATGTTGCCCTTGGGATTTTTGATGGATCCTAAAGGCAAAGACCGGCCTTTATTTGAAAAAAAGAAAGAACTTTTGCCTCAGTTGCCACTTTTTGATCAGTATGCTGATCTAGTAGAGGCGCATAATCAGCTTATCGAAAGACATGAATATCTTGTTCCTTTGTTGGCTAAGCCTTTTAAACCTCAAGTTTAAGAGACCAGCTTTTTACTTGTCCTACGGTCTCAATGAGTCCTTTACCTTGGGTTACATAACCACGGGAACATTAGCTAGGCTAAGATTATCAAGTTTTGCTGAAGGCCTGTGCTCGCAAAAAGTGGAATTTTTTTGTTAAATTGGATGAACCTATCCCTTTTTAGTAAATTTATGAGTATTGATAATAATCGCTTTTATCAAATGGCAATCGTTTTTATAAAAAAGTTTTAAATTTTCTCTAAATAGATTTCTGCTTTAAAAAGACATGCAAGTTTGTAAAAAGTTTCTATTACTGTTTATAAAATAATAGGATTAAACAATGCCGATTGTAAGGACAACTAGTCGCCTAGTGACAAACCATGAAAATTGGCAACTTGAGTATCGGAATAAGAGCCGAGTTATCAGTAAAACGAACGCAAGTATTTCATTTGTGAGAGAATGCGTGATTTCGGCTATTGCTTATCCCATTTTTTTAGTTGGAAGCCTTATTTTTCTTCCTGAAACGCTTTTAGCACGCTATAGGGCAAGCACAAGGCAAGCGAGAACAATGGCGATTTTGCAAGACAAAGCTTTGTTAGAAAGTTATAAAAACAAAAAACTTGAAAAGCATAAAAATAGGATAGTAGCGTTGGAAAAATCGGCGTTACCCCTTTTGGCAACAAGATCTCTTTTAACTTTAAAACCGTTGAGTTATTCCAAAAAATGGAGTGGAGATAAAAAACGAGATTATTGGAATAAATTTTTAGAGACGGATTTTTATCAAGAGTTCCTCTCCACAAAAAATTTCAACGCTTTTCTATTAGAAAGACTCGAAAAAATCCGCAAAAAGTTTTCTGTTTTAGATAAGCAAAATGCTGTTTTACCGGATGATAAGAGCGATTCAGCCCTTCAGGAAATCCTACTCCTCAAGGCGATCAAAAATAAGTTTAAGTTAACCCAGGCACAAAATCATCTCAAAGTGACTTTTTTAAGAATATTGCCGTTTGGATCGATGCTGTATGCTCCAATAAAAGCTTGGTCTTTCTATGAAAGAAAGAAAGAACTTTTGCCCCAGTTGCCACTTTTTAATAAGTATGCAGATCTGGTAGAGGCGCATAATCAGCTTATCGAAAGACATGAATATCTGGTTCCTTTGCTGACTGAGCCTTTTAAACCTCAAACTCAGAGGGCGGGCGGTTAATTTTAAGTAATTGATAATTAGATATTTAAAATTACGATTGAGCTTTTTCATATTCTGTATTAACCTGAGTTTTAAATTGTCTCCTCTCCTCAGTAAAATTATTGGTATAGGCGAAGGAATATCAAGATTACCCCCAAACATAACTCTTAAAAAATATCGATACAAGTTGAGGAATTGTAGAGAAAGAAATGCACGAGATTAAAGTCAGGGCAATCAAATTCCTTTTCCGCTCAAAAAAGAAAAAAGCTATTTCCTTCTTTGATGGGATGGGGAGGAATGATAGAAGAACTTCATAGAAGAAGGCGGGACAGTAGAGGCAAATTGGAAAGAATAATTGGAGAAAAAATTCATGACCGATAGTGAAGTAACGAACTTTGATAGAGAAGAAGAAGAGATTGCAATAGGCACGTTAGAGAGATATTCCGGATCAGATGCCGCTGAATTTCAACCCTATCTCCTGTTAACGAATTTTCCTAAATATGTGCAATATTTTGCTTCAAGCCGCGATGTGCCCATCGTGGAAGGATCGATGTTTTCAGTCGCCCATTCCCCCAAAGAAAAGGTGAGTATTCTCGATTTTAAGATTGGGTCTCCTGCAGCTGCGTTAATCGTCGATTTATGTGCCCATTTGCCCATTAAAGCAAGCCTTCTTTTAGGGATGTGTGGAGGATTAAGGCGCCATTATCAAGTGGGAGACTATTTTGTGCCCGTTGCAGGAATTCGTGGGGAAGGAACTTCAGACTTCTATTTTTCACAAGAAGTGCCAGCTCTTGCAAACTTTCTTGTTCAAAAGGCCGTGACAAATGTCTTGATGGAAGATGGGATTAAATATCATCTTGGAATTACCCATACCACAAACAAACGGTTTTGGGAATTTAACGCAGATTTCAAGGCCCGTTTGAATACGACTCGACCTCAAGCCGTTGAAATGGAATGCGCTACTCTTTTTATGGCAAGCTATTATCACAAGTTACCGCTTGGCGCGTTACTTCTTATTTCAGACCTTCCTTTAAGTCCGAAAGGTATCAAGACTAAAAAGAGCTCCCAAGATGTTTTTACCAAATATACGGGTGAGCATGTGGAGTTAGGAATAAAGGCTATTGAAGAGTTAGATAACTTACTTAAGTTAGAAGAAAAAGGCGTTTTTAGAGGTAGAAGGCGCAAATTTGAAAAAACAATTGGCGACTAACGCCTAAATTTTTCTTTTTCCCACTTTTCTAGAGCTTGTTTGGTCACTCTTTCAAGCTCTTCCGCTGTTTTTATTTTCCCTAATAAAATTTTATGGGAAAGAGTGTGTTTCCCTTTTTTCCATTCAATAGACAGGGCAAGCTTATCAAATTTTAATAAGAGATAACCTCGCTGCGAAGCAAATACACGAATACGTGTAAGCGCTAGCAGCCACTGAACCTGAGTAGGTAGCGGGCCAAACCGATCTTTTAGCTCTTGTTCGATAAGCTCCACATCACTTAAGGCAAGCGCTTCGCCTAAACGTTGATAAATTTCCATGCGTAGGCTGACTTCATTAACATAATCTTCTGGAAGGCAAGCATCATAGTGAAATTCAAGCTTCGTTTCGCATATTCCTGGAGAAAGTTCTCCTTGCAGAGTTTGAACAGTCCTGCGCAAAAGCTTACAGTAAAAATGAAATCCGATGGCTGCGACATGGCCTGATTGCTCAGTCCCCAATATGTTGCCTGCCCCTCGAATTTCCAAATCATGCATCGCAAGCTTCATCCCTCCTCCATAGCCACACGCTTGGGCCAGCGCTTGCAACCTTTTCCGGGCTAAGGAGGGAAGAGAGTTTAAACTGGGGACTAAAAAGTAAGCATAAGCCCGCCTATTCCACCGGCCCACACGTCCGCGCAATTGGTATAAATCGGCTAATCCAAATTGATCTGCACGACTGATGAGAATCGTATTTGCATTGGGAATGTCGATCCCGTTTTCGACAATAGTAGTTGAGACTAAAATATCTGCAGAACCGCTTTTAAAGGCATGGAACACCGCATCGATTTCATCTGCGCTCATTTGGCCGTGTCCTACGACCACCCGTGCCTGAGGTAGAAGTTTTTTGATTTTAGCGGCGACTTCAAAAATTGTTTCAACGCGGTTGTGAATGACGAAAGCTTGCCCATCCCGGGACAGTTCCCGTAGTAGAGAATTTTTGAAAACATGATCGCTTGGTTCTGAAATTACCGTAGTAATAGGCAGACGGTCTTGAGGAGGAGTATTGATGACAGACATATCTCTAGCCCCTACAAGAGACATGTAAAGGGTTCTAGGAATGGGAGTGGCAGATAGAGTGAGGCAATCGACACCCATTTTAATTTTTTTTAAATGTTCCTTGGCCTTCACGCCAAAGCGATGTTCTTCGTCAATAATCAACAAGCCTAAATCGTGAAAGACCACATCTTTGCTAATGAGTCGGTGAGTCCCGATCAAAATATCGATGCTTCCCTTTGCAACCTGTTCCAAGGTTTGCTTAGTTTCTTTAGCCGTACGGAAACGAGAAAGCACCCCAATCCGGACGGGGAAGTTTGACATTCTTTCTATAAAGCTCTCGTAATGTTGCATAGCCAAGACAGTTGTGGGGACAAGTAGAGCCACTTGTTTATGCCCATCCACAACAGCTTTGAACGCGGCTCGCATCGCCACTTCAGTTTTACCATATCCTACATCGCCACAAATCAGCCGGTCCATAGTTTTCGCAGATTGCATATCTTCTTTAATATTTGCAATGGCTTGCAACTGATCTTCTGTTTCTTGATAAGGGAAATCTTTTTCAAAGGCTTGCATATCTGCACTATCGGGTGGGTAAATCGCGCCTACTTCTAAAGAACGGCTAGCATAAAGTTGCAGCAGATCTTTTGTATATCCCACTATCGCTTCTTCTGTTTTTTCTTTGGTTTTCTTCCAACGGGTACTTCCCAAGGTATGCATACTTGGAAGTTCGTCGCTGCTTCCAATATATTTAGTGACAAGATGAGCTTGGTTAAGTGGAACGTACAGTTTGCCGTTCTCAGCATATTCAATTAGAAAAAATTCACTCAATACTCCATTGTGGTTAAGCTTTTTTTCGATTCCCAAAAATCGACCAATTCCATGGTTGAGATGCACCACCATATCGCCGGGAATAAGATGATACGCCTCTGAAGGAGGAGTATGGTAAGTGCTGCGCAGTTTTTGCCGGCGCAATTTATAGCGATGTGACACTTCTGTGAAAGGGATAACTAAGAGCTGTTCTTGAGGAAGAACCAAACCGCTTGAGAGATAACCCTCTTGGTAAATGGTTTGGAGGGGAAGCTGAATGCTTTTTTGAGCTATTTTTTGTTTAAGGGTATTTTCCTCCAATTCACTCGCACATAAAAAATGGAGGCTCGCTTCTCTCGGGATATGGGTAAAGCCCTCTAAAATCTCATTCCCCGACACCTCTTGCTCTTCCTCCCTAAAGGGGAGCAGGTAATCGATTAAAGGGACGAAAGGGGAGAGCCATCGTTTAGCCACTAAATTCTTGTTAAACATGCTAAACGATAAAGCATGCATAGGCGCATTTTCAGAGTAGAAGCCTTTTTCTTTTGCCTGGTGAAGTTTAACTTCTGTAAGTTCTTCAATAGGTTGCCGGCTCCAGTAAATTTTTTGCAAAGGCGCGATTTGGTTAAAAAAATTGTCTATGCCTTGAAAAGAGCGTGTCGGTGCCCCGCAAATGTGAATTAAGGAGGAATAACGATCTTCAAGGGCTAAAAGATCATCAAAAATGACGATAGTTTGCGGGCCTAAATAGTCTAAAATTGTAGAAAGCTTAGAAGACTGTTGGATCAGCTCCATCTCTTGAGCAGGAGTGATCTCAATCTGCTCTATAGGTTTAATCGATCTTTGACCAATCGGATCAAACAAGCGAAGCGATTCAAGCTCATCTCCCCAAAATTCGAGACGGAAGGGATCGGGAGAGGCCACAGGAAAGATATCGATAATTCCTCCTCTGACAGCAAATTCCCCTTTATCAGCAGCTACCGCGGCACGCCGATATCCCATTGCCTGCAGGCGCTGGATGAGATTTTCGAAGGAGAAGGTTTCCCCTTTTTTTAAAGTCAGATAAAGAGAGTCAAAATTTTGAGGGGGAATTAAGCTTTGAAGACAGGCTTGCAAACCGCTAATAATAATGTGTGGTTGCGAAGCTACTGAGACTTGCCGGAGAGCTTTATATCGCTCACCTACAGTATCAGGGCTGGGAGCGATATTTTCTGAAGGCAAAGTTTCCCAGGCGGGGAATTCCAGGAGAGGGGCCTTAGAAAAGAAAGGAAAGTCATGATACAGACGGCTTTCTTCCTGACTACCCCCTGTTAGAATCAAAATATGCTTACCTGTGAGTTGAAGGGCAAAAGAGGCAATCAGAGCTTTAGGAGCATTCCAAAGCTCTTCAATAAGCACTGAATCACCTTGCTGAAGAGCTTCTTGAAGCTCCAATAGTTTTGGGTGTTTTAGAAGTTGTTCGATCACACGGCCTCTTCACTATTTAGAGCGCTTGTAAAAGCTCTCGGAATTTTGTTAAAGCCTCTGCAATTTTGTGAGGGGCTTTACCTCCCGCTTGAGCAATGTTGGGCTTCCCCCCACCGGTGCCTTCAATGATCGGGGCGAGTGTTTTGATGAGTTGGGAAGCATGGATGCCTTTAGTCACAAGATCATCGCTAACCCGAATGATTAAATGGCATTTATCCCCTTCTGCTACAGCTAAAGCAAGGGTGCCGGATCCCATTTTAGCTTGCAAAAGTTCAAGAAAATTGCGCAGTTCAGCGGGTGAAATATCTACTTTAGCAATAATAGCCGGAATATGGCGGATCATTTCGACTTGTCGCACAAGCTCTGTGAGCATCTCTTCCATCTTTCCTTTTTTCAAATTTTTTATTTCTTGGGCGAGTTGTTTATTCTCTTCAAGCAGTTTCTCGATTCTTTCCTGCAATTTCTGAGGCTGAGTTTTCAGCAGTTCTGCTAGAGAATCGACAAACTGTTCGCTATGGCGCGCAAAGCTTTCTGCTTCTTCACCGGTTACAGCTTCAATACGGCGCACTCCAGCTGCAATACTGCTTTCTTTAGCAATACGGAATAAACCGATATTTCCTAAAGCAGAGGTGTGAGTTCCCCCACACAGTTCTTTAGAAAAGTCTGCATCTACAACCCGTACTTTAGCTCCATATTTTTCCCCAAAGAATTGCTTGATATTTGTACATTTTTGGGCCTCATCGTAAGCTATCTCGTAGGTTTTGACGGGTAGGTTTTGCCTAATTCTTTGATTCACAAGATTTTCAATCTCCTGCACTTCTTGCTTGGTTAAAGGTTTGTGATGGCTAAAGTCAAAACGTAAACGACCTGGTTCTACCACAGACCCTGCTTGTTTAACGTGTTCTCCGAGCACATGATGAAGAGCCCAATGGAGGAGATGAGTAGCTGTATGATTATTTTCAATTTTCTGTCTGCGAGGAGAGTTGACGGAGGCTTCAATAAGATCGCCAACTTTTAAATGCCCTTGTACAAGTGTCCCTACATGCGCAATAACCCCTTGATAAGGAGAAATAGTATTAGCCACTTGAAAGAACACTCCATGGGAATTGAGCAGGGTGCCTGTATCGCCAACTTGGCCACCCATTTCTGCATAAAAGGGAGTTTGGTTGAGGATGATCATGGCCTCTTGACCAGCGATGATTTGATCGACAAATTGATCGTTAACCACTAGCCCGGTCACAGTTCCCTTTGAAGTGAGCTGTTGATAGCCTAGAAAAGCAGTGCCTGCATTTGCCTTAATAAAATCGACAAAGATATTAGGCGAGGCAATCTGCTGGGTGGTCTTTTGTACTTGCCGCGATCTTTCTTTGGCTTCATTTTCTAAGACCTCAAACCGCTCCTTATCAATCCCTAAATTAGCATCGCGGGCAATCAGTTCAATTTCTTCTAAAGGAAACCCATACGTATCTTTTAATTTGAAAGCATCGTCGCCTGAAATACGCTGATGCATATGTTGGGCACTTTCGATAATTTGATTAAGAATATTTCCTCCTCGCCGCAGTGTGCGCAGGAAGGCCTCTTCTTCTACCGTTAATATTTCTGCAATTCTTTGTTGCCCCTGTACTAGCTCCTTGTAATCTTCTCCCATCGTAGCCACAAGGCGCGGCAAAATATGGGCTAAAAAAGGGGTGTCCATGCCAAGCGAGCGGCCATAACGCACGGCTCGCCTTAAAACCTTGCGCAACACGTAACCACGATCGACATTGCTCGGTTGAACACCATCTGCAATTGCAAAGGCTAGGCAACGTAGGTGATCGGCAATCACATGGAAGGCGGGAGCTGTTTGTTTATTGTGGGGTTCGTAGGTCTTGTTAAAGACTTGCTCAGTTTGGGCAATTAATTCTCGCAGGACATCTGTACCAAATACAGAATCCACATCCATTTTCAAGCCTACCACTCTCTCTATGCCTGCACCTGTATCAATCGACGGTTTAGGGAGAGGGGATAAGCTGCCATCTTCTAGGCGATTAAATTGCATGAATACGAGATTCCAAAATTCTAAATATCGCTCGCCGGTGACATCTTCGGAAGGATTATTTGCAGGGCCATATTTAGGCCCTCTATCATAATACAGCTCAGAACAAGGACCGCAAGGGCCCACTTCTCCCATGCTCCAAAAGTTATCTTTCTCACCAAAACGAGTAATTTTATTGGCTGGGACATAACGGGTCCAAAGTTCAAAGGCTTCCTCATCATCTCGGAAGACGGTTGGCCAAATAGACTGAGGGTCAAACCCAAATACTTGGGTGGAAATATCCCAAGCGAATTGAATGGCTTCTGCTTTAAAATAATCGCCAAAGGAGAAATTTCCTAACATTTCAAAAAATGTGAGATGGCGGCTTGTATGGCCCACATTTTCTAAGTCGTTGTGTTTGCCTCCTACCCGAATACATTTTTGGCTGGTGGTAGCTCGCTGATAATCGCGCGCACTTTTCCCTAGAAAGACATCTTTAAATTGATTCATGCCTGCGTTTGTAAATAAAAGAGTGGGGTCATCGTGCGGAAAAACAGGGGATGAAGAAATAACACGGTGGCCATGCTCTTTAAAATAATTGAGGAATTGGCGACGGATTCTTTGTGTCTCCATGAAAAATAGCGTCCTTCGTACAGGGTTAGAGAGAAAAAACTTAAGCGATTAACTTGAATTTCGGGCTTTTTTCGATCAAGAGCGGCTTTTGACTTCGCGAACAGGATCCTTCTGCGAGAAGAGCCTACCGTTGGGAATCAAAGCCAGTCTGGATTTCTGCTCCAAAAACACCAAGTTCAGGTTATTAGTATGAGCTTAAAAGATTTATATTCCAAGAAAAGAATACTGCTTTAGGTTAATTCTTCTGTTAAGTGGTGGAGCTTTTTGAAGAACTAAAAATTAATTTGCATCCTCTTAACAGGGCAGAGAACTTCGGAGGAGTTTCAAAAGGAGAGACAAGCAAAGGACTTGGAGGAGAGCGCAGGGGAGAGGTAGACAGAGCATTTGAAGGTGCCTTAAGAGAAGAGGTGAGCTGAGGAGCGCTTGCCACTCTGGGGAGGGGGGATAAACGCTGCTGCATGAGCGCTCCTCGGCGAGGAGATTTAGAGGGAAGAATGACCCACTCCTTTGGAGGATATCGTTCCGTAGGCGGCACAGCTTTTTCCCAAGGAGGTATTAAGTCAGTAATAAAAGCATCGGGAACAAATTCGGAAAGACCAATTCCAACTAGAAAACCAAGTAAACCCGTTTTAACCAAATCGACCATTAACCCTCCAAAGGCAGCTTGAGCTTTTTTGGATGCTTTATTCAGGCTTGCAGCGTTTTTCAACCCTTTGGATAATGAGGCGATAACCTGATCCACAGTAATAGGTATATTCATGGCTAAAAGGATTGCTTGTACCACCTTTTTATGTTTATTTATCTCCTCTAAGAGTTTTTCGCGATTATTCACCAGCATATCCATGGAGCTAGTGGTATGATAAAAAAATTCTCTCACATGATGGCTGTTATGAGGGGGATTACAGGAAAAACTTTCCGCAGCCTCTATCATCAACATGCTAAGCTGAAATGAATCTAATAAAATCAAATAAGCACATCGAGCAATCCGCTGTAGGCGAAAAGAAACCGAATACCCAAATGTTTTGTACCAAACTAAGGTCGAAGGAGAGATATAAGCTTTTTTGGATTGCATAGGCCAGGTGGCTGGATAACGAGGGACGTAATGTCCCTTAAAAGCTAAGACTAATGATTGGTAATGCCTACGAATAGCAGCTTGCTTTTCAATGCAAAGAAAAATGCGATTGGCAATCATAACGGCTTGTGCGATCCCTCGGATGACAGGGATATTTGCGGCTCCTAAAAAATAGGCCGCATTTCCTGCGGCGAGCGTAGCAAAGTTGTTAGGATCTTTATAGGACTGAAACCTTTTCCAATAGCACCACCCTCGGTGAATCGTATGTACTACCATAAAAGGTATCCAGATAATAGCTGGGAGAGGACAAAAGGGGGTGGACATTCTGAGGGTCGTACGAACCAGATCAGAAGCTTGCATAAAAAACCTATGAAATAATTAAATTTATTCTTTAATCGAACAATACTTAATTTTTATTTTATGTTTCCATAGAATTTTTTTGAGGAGAAAGCATTGTTTAGAAAAAAAACAAGAGGTATATTGAAACGGATCTAAAACGTTTAGGAAAGAAACTAAAAAATAAAGCTCTACTTTTAATTAAACGTATGGGCGAATAACTAAAGGAGACCCCATGGTCAGTCCGGTAGCAGGTAATAATATCTCCTCGGAATTGTTTACAGATTCCAAACCAATCACAAGTGAGCAAATTATCCCTGTCTATATTAAATACCGCAGGGCTAAATCCATAGCTTACGTAGGAATGCTATACGATGCGCTTGTGTTATTTAATGCAAAACATTTAAAAGAAACCAAGAATCGGGCCCATATTACCGCTATTTTTAAAGAAGCCCGCTTTGCCATTTTGACGAAAAAAGACGGCGAATTTATAAGTTTGAAAATTCATCGGCATACAGAAGAAGATATCATTCCTTCTACACGCATTAGAGAACTGCTATTTAAAGAAGGAAAAGGGGAAGAAAAATGGATGCTTCCTCAGTCTTTTAAAGAACCTCCTAAAAATTTTATCGAATTTTTTGAAAAGTCTGAGTATGAAAATTATAAAAAATTTTATTTAGGAAAAGTGGAGGTTTTCCCACAACCGATCGAAGTAGAAGCAAGTGCTGCAGCAAAAGGGGAACCTCAAAATCCTCCCTCTAAGGCAAACAAATTATTTAAGTTTTTTAAAAATCCTTTTCCAAAAACATCCAATTAAAAAGCGACTATAACAACCCTATAGGCAAAATTATGACTTTTGGCGATTACCCGTCACATTGGCTGCCGCGCAGGAGCTTATCCAGATGCGAAAAACTACCTGAACCCGTTGTAAAATATGGGGAAAAAATTCCTGTTTATATCCGCAAAAAGCCTCTTTACCCTGTCGATCCTCGTCTAGCTGTAGTAAATGGAAGGGATGTGCTCATAAAGCATGTTAACCGCCTTTTCGAAAAAATGCAAAAAGCCTCCTCGGAAGAGGAAAAGGTTAAGAAAAGGAAGAGAATTATTGAAATTTTGGGAGATGAGCCTTATTTGGGCAGCTGCTTTGCCCTTTTAGAAAGGAAAGAAGAAAACGTGAACGTTCTCACCGTGAGAGAAAGAGAGGTAGAAAAATTAAAAGAGGCTCTTTTTTTATTAGAAATGCAGGCGGAAGGAAAAACAGAAACTTTTTATGTCGATGGCCAAGTCGAGATCCGGGCATTTAATGAACGAGAATACAAACAACATACAGATGCAATAGGGTATGCTCTCAATGCGATGCAAACAAACAATCCTGCCCCGACTCAAGCTAAGCCTGGCTGGAGGGGAAAGATTGGGAGAATTTTTAATAAAAAGTCTTCCTAAATTAGAAGCTTGCTAAAAACAAGCCCTAATTTTTTCTTTTTCGATCTCGGCCTGGGTTTTTCTCAAATAAAGAAGGTCGATATTTCCCTCATGAGAAACCCGGCCTGCTTGAATTTCTTCCAAGGCCGCTTCATAGAGGGCGTGTGGAGAAGGGGATGTTTCTATCCATTCTTTTTGCAGAAAAGGGCATGCTTGTAAAATCTTTGGCTGCAAAATAGATAGGTTTGGCGTAATTAAAACCTCACTTTTCTCAATTTCTTGTGCTAAGTCCTCTAAAAGGCATAATTTTGGCTGAGGTTCAAAGGAAACCTTTCCCTCGGTTTGCACACCGGATTGAATATAAACTCCTCCTATTCTAGCGTCGATCAAGGCAGAAAAGTGGCCATCCTTGGGGGGAACCCAGCCTTTTAAACTGGAAATTCCTATTAAAGGAAGGTGTAAAGAGTAGGCAAGCACCTTAGCACTGATGGCTCCCATTCTAAGACCTGTATAAGACCCAGGACCTGCTCCACAGATGATGTGAGAAAAATCCACAGGATTAAGTTTTAATGTAGTTAACCCCTCCTGAATAGCGGGCAGAAGATGAGAGGAGCTGCTATTTCCAAAGGGGAATGCTTTTTGGAAGACAACCCTTCTGTCTGCAAAAATAGCTATTAACCCTCGTTCGGTACTTGTTTCAATTAAAAGAGAATAATTCATAATTCTATAGGCATGGGAACAATCAGTTGTTGCAACGTTCGCACAAAATAATTATCTGTCATTCCTGCAATGTAGTCAAAAATTTGTTGGATTTCTGAGAACTGAGAACGATAACTTTCAGTTTTATTGTGCAGAAAATGGGACCAAAGGTGGCTATTTTCCCTGTTTTTTTGATGATCATTTAAGAGCGTTTCAAGCAAGATGCGGTAGCTTCTTTGGATTTTCTTTGACTCTACTTTGAGCAAGGGATGGACATAAATATGCTTGAAATTAAATTGGCGCAGAAGTTTAAGCGCTTCAAAGACCTCCTCCGAAAGGGCAATGTAATCTTTGCCATAGCTATTTTTAATGATATCTCGGGCGACAAAGGAGAGAATTTCCCCATTAGAAGTTCCTAGAATTGTTTTGGGAACCATTTTCCTATCCAGAATTTTCAACTGGATGGCGTCTTCAATGTCGCGTCCCAAATAACTAATGGTATCGCACAGTTTAACTAAGCATCCTTCCATAGTGCCTGGAATGATATTGAAATCAGGGTCTTTTAATTTTAAATTTCTTTCTTTAAAGTGATCTTCCCAACTCTTCCCAAAATGAGGTTTTAGAACACACCCTTGCATGCCTCCATCATGGCAGAGGAAGCCGTCATAGACATTTAGGCCTAGATTTAAGGGCTCGATATGAGTAAATAAGTGACAGGATTGCCAGGGGTGAGCAAACGCGGTTAATCCATATTCCTGAGCCAATTTAGAAAGGTATCGCTCTCCTTCATGTCCAAAGGGGGGATGGCCTACATCGTGACCTAAAGCAATTGCTTCAACTAAATCGAGGTTTAGGCGTAAAATTTCTGCAATGCCGCGCGCGAAATTACTCACAAGCTGGACATGCAAACTGCGATGGGTAATGTGATCGTTTTTGACAAGATAAACGACCTGCGTTTTATCCACATAGCGTGCATAGGCCTTAGAGTGCACAATCCGATCCACATCTCTTTTATAAGGCAGCCGGTGGTCTTGCTCTGCCCCAAAATATCTCGTATGGCTTTTGGAAAGCGCAGCATGCCCATGTAAATAACATGCTTCGTTCTCTTCCACAAAATTGCGATGAGTAGAAAAAAAATCTTTCTCATTTATTTCTAAGCTAGAGTGAGCTTTTAACGCATCCATCGGAGTGGTAAAGGGGTAATAAGTTTTTGGTATTTTGCTTGAACTTTTTCATAAAGTTTTTTAATTTGCAGGTTCCCTTCTTGGCCTTCATAAGTTTTTTGAAGAATTAATAATCCTTCCATTCCCTTTGGTAAAACTTCTTGGAAAAGTTCTATGGCTTTTTTCTCATCCCCTATTCGCTTACAAATTTTTTTATACTTTTTGAACCTAGGAAAGAGTAACTTGAAAAAAAATTCGAGAGCATTTAAGTTTTGTGGATTGGGTTTAGAGAGGCCTAAGCCGAACCATCCCTTTAAAGAAACTGTAGTGAGTCTCCCCTTATCATCTATCTGAATATCGTAATCTTCTTGGATTTTAGAGAGCTCAGACAAATTTTCTAGAAACCCTTCCAACTGTTGTGCCTGATCTTTTTCGCGAAAGGGTGGCTGCATTTGATAGATGTAGGGTTCAATTTGCGTTGCTAATCTTACCCACACACTTTCAGGTGCAAGCCACCCAAACTTGACAAACGAATAGTCTATTACAGTTAACTGTCCTGCTTGATAAGTGAGCGTGGAATAGATTTCAGCACAGGGAGCATCATTTGCAAACAAGTTTTCCGGGCGAGTGGTATAGCTTGCTTTAAGTGGAAACTTTATCTCAGCGTCAAATTTGGTTAAATTCCCCTCTAGGAGTAATTTTAACCCGGCTGCTTCAGAAACGTATATTCCAAAGTTTTTATCCACATCCTTTTGGTGGGATTTATTTAGATTTTCTTGAGGATAAAAAACAATCGATTGGTTGAGAATCATCATGAATTCCAGCAGTTTAATTCTCATCAAGGGTTCAATGACGCTTTCAGATTGTTTGGTCGCTTCGGCAATTTTCTTTATCTGTTCTTCAGAAAAATAGGTGTTTTCTTTGAAACGGGCCAGTTGCTCGCAAACAAACGTTTTTTCCTTGGGAGAAGTCGTATATTTCTCAATCAGGGAGGCTAAAAGGTGCTCGAGAAAATTTCCAGGGAGATGGGAAATGGTTAGATCTTGCGCAGTTCCCGGATAAGCGTCCAAAATTTTTTTAACTATAGGAGCGTGTTTGAAATGATCGATGACTTTGCTTGTTTCTTCGGGGTTATTGTATAAATGTTGATAATACAAATCTCGAATGATTGAAAACATTTTCTGATCTAATTCCAACCGTTGATTTTGAATTTTAATAGAAAAATCTTCCGGTTTTTCAATAAAATTCTTTGCGAAAAGCTCAATAGCAGATTCAATGGCACTGGCAAAGCTTATATTTTTATCTACCCCTTGGAGTGTTTTCTGAAGGTTTGTGAGTTGGTAATCGAGGAAGCCATTTTCGCCCATCTCGATAAAATAAGGAGCGCTTTTTTTAGGAATAAATTGTCCCTCCTCTTCCCCATACAATTCACTAAGCGTGAAGCAAAATTCTGAAGAAGGAAATGTGCCGTCATCAGGAAAAGAATTTCTGCCCATTAAAATGATTTGAATTAGACGAGTGACTTTTGCCCGTTGGGTGGAATTAGAGGCCAATAAGATTAAATGAGGAAAATGCTCTTTGGCCAGTTGTAGTGCTTTTTGAAATTGATAAAGAGAGGCTTTTATTAAAGGATTGCCCTCTTCGTCTTTAACCACGCAAATTTTGGCAAACGGATTATATTGAGCGCGGAACGTTTCATATAATGGGGTAGCTTTAGGTAAAGCGCGTAGCCAGCTGTCATTAAAACGGCGCTCCACCTCCTCAAAAAATAGTTGATCGTGTGGTTCTTTTGCGTGTTTTTTGCGAATGGAATGAGCATATTCTAGGAGCAATTCGGGCTCGGAAAAAAGTCCTTCTAAAGTTTGATCGTCGTGTAAAGGAAAAGGTGCACGTTTTTTTGTCTCCTGCTCCGGGGGAGGGGGAAGAGACACAGAGGACGAGGGAGGCGAATTAAGGCTGCGTTTCACTTTCTTACGGATATCTTTAATAGACTGCTCGATTTCTTTTAATTTTCGTCTAATAGATGAATTGGTGGTCCCGCAATTGTCAATCCGCTCATAAATTTTTTGAATAGCGGCAATTTTCTGGGGAGAATAAGAACTGGGCAATTTGCCGACTTCGGTTTTTTTTAGCCCTTTTTTGATTTGTTTTAACTCTTCCCGTAATTTTTCGGAAAGCCAAACGACATTTGGCCATTTATGCGTTTTAAATAAAAAAAACTCTAAGCGATGAAAGAATACGCGAATATGGTCCCAACAGATGCTAAGCGCATTGATATTTAGCTTCTCTTTAACTTTTTCGCCTTGCGTATTAGTGGTGGTTCTCGTCCGCGCGCAAGGAAGTAAATACAAATAGTCGGAGGTTGATAATTGAGTTGTCATATCAGCCAATTCCTCTTCGATTTATTTCAAATCTCGAATTTGGGTTCATAAAAAGAAGCCTTAAAACTTGAGAAAAAGAACTTTTGTTGAGCCTTTGGTAAGTTTATTATAGCAAAAAATGTATAAGCGTCAAAGAGTCTTTATTTAAGGGTAATTAAAGGATTACCGATATTTTTGGGAGTTTTATTTCTTTATACAAGAAATAGGCAAAAAAAAGAAGGATTATGCCGTCCTTCACCTTGAGGATTGAAAAATTTGTTCAAAACAAGTAAAATCACGACTTTTGACTTGTTTTAATCTCAATCTGAGTGGCTTAGCTAACCAACCGGGGTCGAAAGACGCATGAAGGACAGTTTGTGAAGGGCACATACAACAAAAAAACTGAGGCATAATTTGATTCCAGAGAATGAAAATAATCCGCTAGATGTTGAATTTGAAAATGCTTTGTTGGACTCCATAGACAAGGCACCGAAAAATATCAAGCAGGGATCTGCTTTACCAAGCGATCTGTATGTATTTCCTTTATTGCGCCGCCCCTTTTTTCCTGGAATGGCAGCGCCGATTGTCATAGAACCGGGCCCATTTTACGAAATCTTGAAACAAATCGCAAAGTCTGAGCATAAGTGTGTTGCCCTTTTTTTAACAAAATCGGAAGATTCAGATATCTATAAAGTTAACTTTAATGACCTCTATCAAGTGGGCGTAATGGCCCGTATTCTTAGAATCATTCCCATGGAGCAAGGCAGTGCCCAAGTCATTTTAAACATGGAAAAGAGGATTAAATTTGAAGAGTCCTTATCCGATGAAGCCTTTTACTTAAAAGCGAAAGTGAGTTACATCGAAGATAGCCCTATCTTGACAAATGAATTAAAGGCTTATGCCATTAGCATTATCTCCACTATTAAGGAGCTACTTAAACTCAATCCTTTGTTTAAAGAAGAACTGCAAATTTTCTTAGGACACTCAGATTTTACAGAACCGGGTAAACTGGCTGATTTTGCGGTTGCTTTAACTACAGCTTCGCGCGAAGAACTGCAAGACGTTTTGGAGACATTTGATCCAGGTAGGCGAATCGATAAAGCGCTTATCTTATTAAAAAAAGAGCTTGACCTCAGTATCTTGCAAAATAATATTAACCAGAAGATTGAAGCAACTATCTCTAAAAGCCAAAAAGACTTCTTCCTGCGCGAACAGCTCAAAACGATTAAAAAAGAGTTAGGGATTGAGCGAGATGATAAATCTTTAGACCGGGAAAAATTTGAATTAAGGCTTAAAAGTCGAGATGTACCCCCCGATGTCTTGCAAGTAATCAGAGAAGAAATGGATAAACTCAGCGCGCTTGAACCTCAGTCAGCGGAATACGCTGTTTGCCGTGGCTACTTAGATTGGTTGACTATCATTCCTTGGGGGATCTATTCGGAAGAGCGGCATGATTTGCAAGAAGCGGAAAAAATTTTAGCAAAAGATCACTACGGCCTGGAAGATATTAAAGAGAGAATTTTAGAATTCATTGGCGTGGGAAAACTCTCAGGGGGTATTAAAGGGAGTATTATTTGTTTAGTAGGCCCTCCAGGAGTGGGAAAAACCAGCATTGGGAAAAGTATTGCTCGCGCGCTAAATCGCAAATTTTACCGTTTTTCTGTGGGGGGAATGCGCGATGAGGCTGAAATTAAAGGGCATCGCCGCACCTACATTGGAGCTATGCCAGGCAAACTTATTCAAGCCCTAAAGTTTTGCCAAACGACCAATCCTGTGATCATGCTGGATGAAGTAGACAAAATGGGGAGCAGCTATCAAGGAGATCCTGCTTCAGCTTTGTTAGAGGTCCTCGATCCCGAGCAAAACTGCGAGTTTTTAGATCATTATTTGGATGTCCGCTGTAACCTATCAGATGTTCTTTTCATTGTGACAGCGAACGTTTTAGATACCATCCCCGAACCGTTAAAAGACCGTATGGATATCTTGCGCTTATCCGGCTATATTATGCAGGAAAAGATTGAGATTGCTAAAAAATACTTGATTCCTCGCAATCGCAAAGCGATGGGCTTAAAAGCTTCTCAAGTTTCTTTTACCACGGATGCCCTGCGTGCAATTATCAACGGTTATGCGCGTGAATCCGGTGTGCGAAGTCTTGAAAACAATATTAAAAAGATTTTAAGAAAGCTTGCTGTTAAGATTGTGCGAGAAGAGCAAGAAGAAGGGAAGAACAAAAAGAAAAAATCTTCTAAGCAACTAGCAGTACGTGAGAAAATGCATCGCATTGATGGAGATTCTTTAACGGAATTATTAGGTAAACCCGTTTTTGTTTCCGATCGTTTTTATGAGCGTACCCCTGTCGGTGTTTGCATGGGCCTAGCATGGACTGCCCTGGGAGGGGCAACGCTTTACATTGAAGCGATTAAAGTGGCGTCTGAAAAAACAGAAATGAAGCTTACTGGTCAAGCAGGACAGGTTATGAAAGAATCTTCTGAGATTGCTTGGAGCTATTTGCATAGCTCCATTCATAAGTATGCTCCGGAGTACACTTTCTTTGAAAAATCTCAAGTGCACATTCATATTCCCGAAGGAGCTACACCAAAGGATGGGCCTTCTGCTGGAATTACCATGGTGACAGCCTTATTGTCTCTTCTGACAGATACGCCTGTTTTGGATAATTTGGGGATGACTGGAGAGTTAACCTTGACAGGGCGTATTTTAGGGATTGGCGGTGTGAAAGAAAAGTTAGTAGCAGCTTGCCGGTCGGGTTTGAAAACGTTGATTTTCCCCAAAGATAATATGCGCGATTATGCGGAATTGCCCTCTTATATTAAAAAAGGGTTAACAGTCCATTTTGTTGAGCATTATGATGAGGTCTTTGAGATTGCCTTTCCCCAAAGGCATCGATAAAGAGGCGAGCATGAAAAAAACTTGGAAAAAAGCCTGCGAAAAAAAAATATGTCTTCCTGATCAAATAGAGAGCTTTATTTCCGCTTTGAGAAAAACGGGAAAAACGATTGTGACTCTCAATGGATCTTTTGACCTTTTGCATGCAGGTCATCTTCAAATCTTATTTGAAGCTTCACAAATGGGAGATTATTTGATTGTGGCCTTAAATACGGATCGTTCCATTCAAACCTATAAAAATCCTTTGCGCCCTATTATTCCCCTCCACTATCGAATAGAGATGATGGCTGCTTTGGAATTTGTGGATGCTGTCACTTGGTTTGATGAAACCGATCCCCGGAACATTCTTTCAAAAATTAAGCCCGATGTTCATGTGAATGGCTCGGAGTATGGAATGGACTGCATTGAAGCGGAAGTTGTTAAAGCCCATGGCGGACGAATACACATTGTTGACTTAGTACCTGGTCTGTCTACCTCGCAGATTGTGCAGAAAATAGCTGCGATTCATTAAAGGAATAAACATGCGGTTAGTTCATACCTTTCATGACCCAAACCTTGCTCACTCCTTTGGGTCATTTTTGCACAAGCAAGGTGTTGAGTATCAAATTGAGCAAAATGTGAATAAAGATTGGGGAAGCCCCGATTATGGATTGATGAGCAGTGAGATTTGGATCTTCAATGAAGAGGATTTAGAAAAGGTTCAAGGTTGGCTCGATGCGTTCTCTCGCAATCCGGGAGAGCTGAGGTTTAAAAAAAAAGAAGATGAGCAGGAGCTGCTTCCCATGGATCCATTGCTTCCCGAAGAAGAAGCTCCTCCGTTTTTCCATCGTCAAAGGCAAGTTTCTTCAGGAGTCTCCCAACCTATGGGGCGGGTGACTCTCTACTTTTGGTTAGCTTGCATTTTAATTTTCTTCATTAGTCAGTTCACTACTCCCCAATTTGAAACCTCTGCGACTCATCTCCCTTATCCGGTTTCGCTATCATTGGTCAAAAAAGCCTTGCTTTACGATTATCCACAAGCTTTTGAAGTTCTCGATCGGTTTGCCGAAGCATTTGAGGTAGAGAAATTGCCTACTTCTCCAGAAGCAAAAGCTCTTTTGCAAGAATTTTCCCATACTCCTTATTGGGAAGGAATTTATGACCAGATTGTCAAGCATTTTCAGTATTCCGGTGCGATCTGGGAATTTAAAGCCCCTATGTTTGAAAAAATTAGGCAGGGAGAAGTTTGGAGACTCTTTACTCCTGCTCTTCTTCATAGCGACCTTTTTCATCTTTTTTTTAACATGCTTTGGCTGATTGCGATTGGGCAGCAAATTGAGCAGCGCATTGGAAAAGGTAAATATATTTTGTTTATCTTGTTAACGGGTATTTTTTCCAACACCGCTCAATATTTAATGAGTGGCTCAAACTTTTTAGGCTTTTCCGGTATTTTATGTGCAATGATTGCCTTTATTTGGGTGCGGCAACGTTATGCTGCTTGGGAGGGTTATCAGGTACAAAGGTTGACTTTAGGGCTTAGTTTGTTTTTTATTTTCACTATGTTAGGTATCCAATTGCTCTCGTTTGCTTTAGAGGTCATGCAGCTGACAATTCTATCGCCGGGAATTGCCAACACGGCGCATTTGAGTGGAGCTTTACTTGGTTACTTGTTAGGGAAATTGCCCTACTTCTCTTGGAAAGGCTCTTAAATTATCTCGTGGGCTTGGCTGAAACGCTTAAGAATATACCTCAGAATATACATTGCCAACGCCGCACAAAAATGCATGTCGCAAAGCAAATAACAGGCTTGGAGTAACTCTTAAGGCCAAAAATTTTCACACGCAGGGTGGAAAATGGTAATCAATGGACAGCTAGTAGTCACTTGCTTAGACTGCATAAAGCTATTTATCTTTCCCCTAAGATCGAAGGCTTGTTTTTTTAAGGATTGCTTTTTCGACGCTATTTTGTTTTTTTAAGCCGAGCTTTTGAAGTTTTTCTGCAATCACTCGAACTTGATCTGCTAAGGTTTGAGAGGAGGATACCGAATTTGAACTGAAAACGGGGAAACGGAAGGGGATGACGTTACGGGGATGTCACGCTCTTAACCTCCTTGATGAAAGCTAAATTTGAAGTAGATATTCTATGTTTAATTCTTTATGATTACCGAGAAAAAACAACTTATTAACTTGAAAAACGATAGACTTTTTCTGAATTTCCCGAAAGTTAAATATGAGCGTTCGAGACCTTATTATTCTAGGCACTTCAAGTCAGCAGCCAACTCGCTTTCGCAACCACGGGGCTTATCTTTTCCGCTGGAATAACGAAGGTTTTTTATTTGACCCCGGAGAAGGCACACAAAGGCAATTTATCTTTGCGAATGTGGCCCCCACTGTGATCACCCGCATTTTGATTTCTCATTTTCATGGAGACCATTGTTTAGGGCTTGGCTCCATTTTAATGCGTCTCAATCTGGATAAAGTCACCCATCCCATTCATTGTTATTATCCGGCAAGTGGTAAAAAGTATTTTGATCGCCTGCGTTATGGCACGATTTACCATGAAAATATTCATGTGATCGAGCACCCTGTTTCTGAGGCTGGCGTTGTCCACGATGATGGGGCTTTCAGAATTGAGGCCACTTTTTTAGATCACGCCGTCCAAAATATTGGGTGGAGAATTACTGAAGCGGATGCGCGCAAATTTGATCGTGAAAAATTGCTTTCATCCGGCATTGTGGGGCCTCAAGTTAAGGAATTGCAAAAGCAGGGACAGTTAATGAAAAATGAAAAGCTGGTTCTGCTGGATGAGGTAAGTTCCATACGTAAAGGGGATAGTATTGCTGTAGTGATTGATACGCGTGTATGCCCGCAAGCGATTGAAATTGCGAAAAATGCCAAAATTTTGCTTTGTGAAAGTACCTATCTGGAAGAACACCAAGAATTAGCTTACCGCCATTATCACCTCACAGCTAAGCAGGCAGCCCAAATTGCCAAAGATGCAAATGTGCGAGAGCTCATTTTAACCCACTTTTCAGCTCGCTATTTGGATGTAGAAAAAATGGAGGCGGAGGCACGCACGATTTTCCCTGCGACTTATGCGGCCGAAGATTTAAAGGTTTTTCCTTTTATTAAAGAGTAGGGATATGGCTATAGTCTCTTTAATTAATTAAAAAGTTTTATTTAAAATTTAGGCAAATTAGACAATTTCGTAGACAAAAAGCCCTCTTTTTTTACAAGATCAAGGTTTGTTCCCCACAAATGAGGTTTTTAACGTGTTTATCGAAGCTGCCTACCGTTTTCTGGAGTATTTGCGAATTGTTAAAAATGCGTCAGAGCATACAGTTCGCAATTACGCCATCGACTTGAATGCTTTAAAAGAGTATCTCGAGCATGATTTCTTACCAGAAGGCGAGCAGCAGTTGCCTCCTAAAATTCGCTACAATGAGGCCTATTCTGAAAGGCTAAAAATGTATGACTCCTTGTTAAAGTTAGAGGCAATTTCACGTAAAACCATTCGAGGTTTTCTTGCTTACTTAAGTGAGCATCAAGTTCATAAGCGTACAGTTGTGCGCCGGCTTTCTTCTCTACGCTCCTTTTTCAAATATACTCTGACGCAAAAATGGATTTCAACCAATCCTACAGAAGAGCTTGAGTCGCCACGTGTGGAAAAAAAAGTTCCTAACTCTCTTTCTTACGATCAAGTACAGGCATTGTTTGATCAACCTGATGTGAAAACATTGCTAGGGTTTAGAGATCGCGTGATTATGGAGCTTTTCTATAGCTCAGGCTTGCGAGTAAGCGAACTTGTTGCTTTAGATCGGCATGAATTTGACCCAAAAAATTTGTTGATTAAGCTTAAAGGCAAAGGAAAAAAAGAGCGAATCATTCCCATCACTAAAAATGCAGCAGATTGGATTAGCGCTTACTTGACGCATCCTGAAAGGTGCGTAGAGACAGACGGGCATTTGGCACAGCAAGATCCCGATGCTATTTTCTTAAATCGCCTTGGTACACGTTTGACAACCCGTTCAGTGGACCGAAAGTTTGATAAATATTTAACTGCTAGTGGCTTGATTGGCAAGGTGACGCCGCACACGATTCGGCATACTATCGCCACGCATTGGCTTGAAAATGGGATGGACCTTAAAACCATTCAAATGATTCTAGGGCATACCTCTTTAGCCACCACGACTATTTATACCCAAGTTTCTAAAAGCCTTAAAAAGAAAGTATACGATCAAACTCATCCAAGAGCTTAAAGAATGAAGGGGATATAATAGGCTTTTGGTGGATTTTTCACTTTCTTCTTTCTCGTTTTTTTGATAAATTAATCGTATTTTAATCTCCTGAATTTTTGGTAAGTTTAAATTTATGATTACACTTAATAAGATCTCGAAAAGTTTTGGAAGCCGCGTGTTATTTGATGATGTCACCATCACTTTCAACGTAGGCCGTCGTTATGGTTTAACTGGTCCCAATGGAGCCGGAAAATCTACCCTTTTAAAAATTATTATGGGGGTTGAAGAACCTACAAGTGGAACAGTGACTCTGCCGGATCATGTAGGAATATTGCGTCAAAACATCGAGGAATTCAAAGACTTTTTGGTCTTAGATGTGGTGATTTCCGGTAATTCTCGTCTATGGAAAGCGCTGAAAGAACGGGATGCTTTATATGAAGTTGAAATGACCGACGAAGTGGGCATGCGCTTAGGCGATTTAGAAGGAGTGATTGCAGAAGAAGATGGCTATTCAGCAGAAGCAAATGCAGAAGTATTGCTCTCTGGAATGGGATTACCTTCCGAGATTTTCACTAAAAAAATGCATGAAATCCCCACAGACCTTCAGTTCAGAGTCTTGTTATGCCAAGCTTTATTTGGAAACCCAGAAGCTCTTCTTCTGGACGAGCCGACTAACCATTTGGACCTTGAATCGATCGGCTGGCTAGAAACCTTTTTAAGAAATTACAAGGGGACCCTTATTGTCATTAGCCACGACCGTCACTTTTTAAATTCTGTGACCACCGATATCGCTGATATTGACTATGACACTATCATTGTTTATCCGGGCAATTATGACGAAATGATCGTAGCAAAAACAGCTGTGCGGGAGCGTGCCGAACAAGATGCTAAATCTAAAGAAAAAAAGATTTCTCAATTAAGAGAATTTGTGGCTCGTTTTGGAGCTGGAACTCGGGCAAGCCAAGTGCAATCTCGATTGCGTGAAATTAATCGCTTGCAGCCGCAAGAGCTAAAAAAATCCAATATTCAACGTCCTTATATTCGCTTCATTCCCACAGAGAAAGCCCCCGGAAAAATTGTGATTAAATCGGATCATTCCTCCAAAGCCTATGATCACCCGGTCGTTAAAGGTTTTAACCTCGAAATTGAACGAGGGGACAAAATTGGCATTATCGGAAATAATGGCCGGGGTAAAACAACCTTGCTAAAGCTTCTCACTGGTTTATTACAGCCTGATTCGGGAAAAGTAGAATTAGGGCATAATGTGCAAATCAGTTATTTCCCCCAAAACCATAGCGAGATTGTAGAGAAAAAGGATTCGGTTACAGCATTCGAGTGGTTAAAAGAGAGAAAACCGGGCATTTATGATCAAGATATTCGCAGCGTGATGGGAAAAATGCTTTTCGGCGGAGATGATGCTTTTAAGCCTGTGACTTCGCTTTCGGGAGGGGAGACTGCTCGTTTGATTTTAGCAGGCATGATGTTGTCAGAACACAACGTATTGCTATTGGATGAACCCAACAATCATTTGGATTTGGAAGCTGTTTCTGCCTTAGCCTGGGGATTATCGGAGTATAAAGGAACAGTCGTGGTTGTAAGCCATGACCGTGATTTGATTTCCACCGTTGCCACAAAAATTATTTCCTTTGAAGCTGACGGAGTTCATCTATTTGACGGGCCATTAGAGGAATATCTAGTTGCTAAAGAAGAAAAGATGAAATCTTTCTAATGCTTTAGTAAAGCATCAGGTAGCATGTTTGATTTCACAAAAAGAAAGTTTCTCGGCTTACCTATTGAAAGGCAGCATAAAAAATGCGCGGAATTAATCCGTTTTCTTTACGCGCAAAAAGTGGAGAAAGAAGAGAGGGAAAAGCTTTTAGAGACTTATCAAACGCTGCTAAGTTGGATGAAGATGGATTTAATGGCTTTGGGTAATTTCAAGAGCCTAGCTGATCAATTTCATTTTCATCTCAAAAAAGCTAAAATGTCTTTAAAGGAATGGAACCTATTGCCTCAAATTTCCACTCAAGATCGGGAAAAGGGATGGGAAGAGCCCGGCCTTATCGCCATTTATTTGGATAACATCCGCTCAGCTTTTAATGTGGGTAGCATCATTCGGACAGTCGAAGCCTTTTCCCTAGGGAGCGTTTATTTTTCTAAAGACACTCCTTTTATCGAGCATGCCCAAGTTCAAAAAGCATCTATGGGTACTTTTGAATGGGTCACATGCTTTAAAGATGTTTCATTACCTGATCTTCCAAAACCTCTCATAGCCCTTGAAACAAGCCCTGATGCCCTTTCTCTGTATGATTTTGTCTTCCCCGAAATTTTTTCGCTGATTTTAGGAAATGAAGAATATGGGTGTTCTGAGTCCACCTTAAAAGAAGCTGATTTTCTCCTGCAAATTCCTCTTACCGGAAGGAAAAATTCCATAAACGTAGCGAATGCCTTTGCCATAGCGGCCGGGGAGATCTGCAGACAAAAAAGGGTGAGGGAATCTTATGACCAAGTATAAGAAACTCCTCTGTTTTTTCCCCAGGTGGGAAGCTTATTAACGATCTGCTCGTTCGCTGCAGTCTCACCTTTTATGCTTATCCATCCCTTGTTAAGTTAAAAATAAAAATAAGTAAACAGGACAAGGTTGCGTTTAGTGCTGATAAATTTTGGAATAGTATGCTAGCATGAGGCTTTGAACTAAAAAAAAAGAGGTGCCAAGATGCAGCTGAAATCTACATGCTTGCTAGAAAATTTCCAAGAAACATCTGGTTTTCGACAAGAGGTTATCTGCTATCTAAAGCACTTGCGAGACACAATCATTCGGGCTTTTGAGGAGCTTGAAAATGGAGAGGTATTTGAGCGCAAAACTTGGCCCTACCATTCAGGAGAAGGGGGAGGAGAGATCTCGGTTCTTCGGGGAAAGGTTTTTGAAAAAGCTGCTGTGAACTGGTCTGGTGTATTGGGCGATAAATTCCCTATGAATGATGGTGAAGGGGCTTTTTTTGCCACAGGGGTCAGCCTAATCACCCATATGAACAATCCACACGCTCCAACAGCACATATGAATGTGCGTTATATTGAGACGGCGAACCGAACCTGGTTTGGTGGAGGATATGATTTAACTCCGATGGGATTTCCTTATGAGGAAGATACCCTCCATTTTCATGCGGTTGCGAAAGAAACATTAGATCGACATGGGTCTCATTTATACCCCCAATTTTCCCAGAATGCTCGAGATTACTTCTACATTCCTCACATGCAAAGGGAAAGAGGAGTGGGAGGCGTTTTCTTTGATCACTACAATACGGGAGACCTATCGCGAGATTTCTGTATGTGGAAAGATGTGGGAGAAACTTTTACAAAAGCTCTCATCCCCATTCTTAAAAAGAGAATCAATCAGCCTTTTTCTGACGAGGAAAAAGAAGTTCAGCTTAAAAAGCGCGGACATTATGTGGAGTTTAACCTTCTCTATGATCGCGGAACAAAGTTTGGCTTTCAATCTGGAGGTAATCCAGAGGCTATCCTTTGTTCATTACCGCCTGTTGTAAAGTGGTAGCAGAAATCGAGGAACTGAACACCGCGCCTAATTAGTTGAAAATAAAAAAAATACACCGTCTTAAAGTATAGGAACAGCAGAAGATTTAAACGAATTTACCATTATCTGCTTGGATAAAATGCGGTTTAGAAAAAGGAAAACCTTTTTAGACCGGATCGGGCTTAAAGTGGCGATTCGAGGAGGGATTGCAGCGGGGCTAAGTTGGTTTTTAGGGGTCTGGTTTAGTAAAGCTCTAGCCCACCCGGATATACTTGCAAGTGGAACATGGTGTGTGTGTGGTCAGCTTTTGTTATATTACAGGCGCATCTGGGAGGTACATATAAAGCTGCATGGGAGCGCTTCTTAGGGTTTTTGATTGGGTCTTTAATTGGCGGAGTTTGTAAGTCGTTTTTGGGGCTCACCCTTTAACGCTTGGATTTTTTGTCATTTTGGCAGTTTGCTTACTTTCCTTTTTGAATTTAAAAGACAGCATTCGGATCGCTTGCATGCCATTATCGGTGGCCATGATTCTTTGGGGGATGTCTCGGTCGATTAGTCCTTGGACATTTGCGTTTTTTCGGTTTATAGATTCGGCGCTTGGAATCCTAACCGCTGTGATCATTGCCTACACCTTGTGGCCTTCAGAAGCCACCCAAATGTTGCAACAGAAGTTGCCTCAGCTCTTAAATTTAAGCGGAAAACTCTATCGAATGCTTCTAACTCTTGATGAAGAATTTGAAGAGTTTAATGACAGTTATCGCAAAAGTTTGAAGGAAGGGGATAATCTCCTACTGGAAAGCCGCAAGTTTCTCAGTGAACCAAAACTGGAACTTCTGATTAAGTCTTCAATACTGAACAGTGGGAGAATTTGGTTGAAGACGCGGAAAGGCCAATTTTGCCGATATTGAAAATGACTTTGTCTTTTTTTAACCTTAAGCAAGTCATTGAGGAATTGCTTATACTGGAAGAAAAAATTAGCCATCTAAACCGCGTGATACGATTGCCTTTTTGCTTAAAATGCAGCGGGCTAATTTTTGTTTCTGCCTAAAAATTTAGCTGTAATAAGCCTAACTAAGCTGCCTCCCTCAATTCTAAAAAAGTGTCTTAGTGAGAATTTTCCTGGCTGAGCTTGATCCTTTACTAAAACTTGGCTAAATCTTGGGCCGTTTGCACTAAATCTCTTCCGGAATTTTTTCCTTTAAGTTCTTATAGGATTTAATAAGGTTTTTTATTTTCATTATCTATTTTAAGCTTTTTCTTTTCTTTTTGACTTTTAATCTTCCATTTGTTGTAAGTAATTTATCGTGGCAGTCAAAAGGGGGTAATTATGGTCACAGAGAATGTTAGTTTTTTAATAAAATCAGATCGTATATTTGACTATATTCCAATTGTGAGTACAGTAACTAACTTGTTTGATTTGTTTCAGAAACATTTTGTTTTGCCAGAAAAAGCAGATATTTCAAAAAGTCGCTACTATACTTATTTGAAGCAAAAAAAATGTTCCCGCTGTGTTGTCCTGCTATTCCCTTTTTTGGGGAATATTATTATGGGAGTTTATGATTTTGCTAATAGAAGATTTAATAATAGAAACTCCATGCTTGAAGTTGTTCAGAAGAATGGGGCGGCGCTTCAGTTTGCCAGCAAAGCGCTTAGAGGAGATAAGGAGACAGTACTCGCGGCTGTTCGGCAAAGTGGGCGAGCGCTTCAGTTTGCCAGCAAAGCGCTTAGAGGAGATAAGGAGACTGTACTCGCGGCTGTTGGGCAAGATGGAATGGCCCTTAAATATGCTAATGAAGCGCTTAGGGGGGATAAGGAGGTCGTACGTGTTGCTGTTAGGCAAAATGGGCGGGCGCTTAAGTATGCCAGCCAAGCGCTTAAAACGGAGGAGAAGGTTGTACTTGAGGCTGTTCAGCAAGATGGAGAAGCGTTTAAATATGCCAGCCAACAGCTTCAAGACAATAGGGACTTCGTCCTTGCTGTTGTTGAAAGGAATGGAGTAGCGCTCAAGCAGGTTAAAGAGTGTTTTAAAGGCGATGGGGGTGTAGTGCTTGTTGCTGCGTTGGAGAATGAAGAGGCACTTGAATGGGCTAGCCCGCATCTTAAAAACAATCGAAACTTCATGCTTGCTGCTTTTCAGCAAGATGGGCAAACGCTTGAATATGCCAGCAAAGAGATTAAACGGGATAAGGGTGCAGTGCTTGTGGCTGTGGGGGAGAATGGGTGGTCACTCCAGTATGCTGACGAACAGCTTAGAGGGGATGAGGAGGTAGTGTTTGCCGCTGTTAAGCAGGACGGGCTGGCGCTTCAGTTTGCCTTGTTAGGTTTGAATAAGAATCAGAAGATAGTGCGTGCCGCTGTTGGCCAGGATGGATGGGCGTTTCAGTTTGCCAATGAAGGGCTTAAAAAGGATAAAAAATTCGTGCTTAAAGTTGTTCGGCAGACTGGGTGGGCACTTAAGTTTGCCGACGAAATGCTCAGAAGAGATGCCGAAGTCGTGCGCGCTGCTGTAGAGCAGAGCGGGTGGGCCTTACAGTATGCTAGCCCAGACCTTAGGGAGAAGGAAGAATTAGTATGGGCCGCTGTTCAGCAGGATGAATGGGCGTTGCAATATGCTGGCAATGCGCTTAAAAACAATAAGGATTTCATGCTTAAAGCTGCTAAACGGAACGTGTTGCTAATTCAGTATGCTGGGGAAATTCTTAAAAATGATAAGGATTTCATGCTTGAGATGGTTCAGCGGGATGGATTGATGCTGCAATATGCTAGCGATGTAGTTAAAGACAATGATCAAGTCGTGCGCGCTGCTGTAGAGCAGAATGGATGTGCGCTTATGTTTGCCAGTGCACGGCTCAAAGAAAATGAGGAGATAGTACGTGTGGCTGTTCACAAGAGTGCGGCAGCATTCGAGTATGCCGGCGAACAGCTTAAGCAAAAGCTCAAGCGAGAATTAGGATAGGCGGCATAAAACCCCTGCTTGGCATTTCATTGAAGGCTTTCGGCCTTTGCTGAATTTTGTCAAAATAGTTTGTATCTTTATCGCTTACTGCCCAAAAAACTTTTTCAAGTATACCTATTTATTGCAAGAAGGGGACGAAGCCTAGGGGGCACAGGAAAAAGGCTGACATTCCTCCAATTTGGTATTAAGACTAAACCCAAAGGGGCCAAACCATGTTATAGTAAATCTTTAACCATGACATAAATCCTCTTGGATAGTAGAGGCTCAAGTCTATGGCGTTTATATTCTGCAAAATTACTTAGAGCAAGAGCTAACCTCTTATTTCTTAGAGGTAGCTTTTAAATAACGTGTGAGTGAATCTACGGCTAGATCTCTATCCAGTTAGCTGTATTCTTGACAGAATCCAGCTAAAAGGTTGGCACAGCGCTTCTCAGCAGGAAAGGGGTAAAAGGCGAGTCCTCTATCAGTGGGTAGGCTCGCGTTAAAATTAGCCCGAATAGCATTCAAGATGGAGGCCAATAAACCTTGCTGAGAAAAGCCCGACAAATTCTTAGAAGATTGTGTATGACATCGCTTTTTGCCAACCTACCACACTTTTAGAAGAAACGGCTAAAGCCTCAAACGAATGATGGTGATTACCTTTATTAAAGACATGTGATTGAATGACTAGAATCAGTTTATTTTTATGATACAATCATGTTAATTTTCTTAAAATTGTAAGCATAAAAAGAGAGCAGGGAAATGAATAGTGTCGTTGCAACAGGCGGAGCAGGTTTTAAAGCTCATAATCAACCTATCATTGAAAACGGACTAATAAACGAAAAATTGCCACCTGAACTTTTTGTACACATCCTAAGCTATCTAGATAAGATCGACATCCAAGCGGCTGCTAAAGTTAATCGCTTGTGGTATGCAACCTCCCTAGATATCGTGAAATCCAACAAATTTACTTTAATAAAAAACTTTGCAAAATGGTTGGGTGAAAATTTGCCAAAAAAATCATGTGCAAGTCAGATAGAAAGGCTTTTGCGCCTTGGAATTGATAAAAAAATTTTGGGAGCTGTAGACCTCTTAGCGGTTAAATTCTCAATTGATGAATTGAAGGAAGAAATTTTAGACATTTTAAAAGATTTAAGTGAGGAGGATTGCACTTGCTTAGAGAGGGTGCCGATAGGCAAAATTAGTTCAATTTTTTTTGAAGACGTATTCAATTTAGCCAGTGCTTATCGAGAAATAGAAATTGCCAGAAAGGTGTCCCCCAAAAATAGGGGAAATTTCATCCTTGAAAATGCTTGTACAATATTGATTCAGCATCGAAAAGTAGATAAAGCGGTAGAAGCTGCCATGTGGGTGCCCCGAGAGTATAGGAGAAATTCCATCCTTGAGAATGCTTGTAAAATGTTATTGCAACATCGAAAAGTAGATAAAGCGGTAGAAGTTGCTATGCTGATACCCTGCGAAGATAAGAGAAATTTTATGCTTGAGGGTATTTCTACAATATTAGCTCAAAGCTTAAAAGTAGAGCAGGCGGTAGAAATTGCCAGGATGATATCCGATGGCGGTAGAAGAAATTCTATGCTTGAGGAGATTCCCATAATTGCAGAGCAAAGTTTAGAAGCAGAGCAGGCGGTAGAAGCTGCCATGATGGTATCCGATGTGGATAAGAGAAATTCTATGCTTGAAGATATTTGTCAAATATTAGCACAAAATAAAGATACACATAAGGCGTTAGAAGTTGCCGCGTTGATAGCCGACAAAGATAGGAGAAATTCTATCCTTGAGAATGTTTGTAAAGTATTAGCGCAAAATGGAAAAGCAGAGCAGGCGGTAGAAGTTGCCGCGATGATAGCTGACATAGCTAAGAGAAATTCTATCCTTGAGGATGTTTGCAAAGTATTAGCGCAAAATGAAAAAGTAGGGGAGGCGGTAGAAGCTGCCGTGATGTTATCTGACCAACGCAGGGCAGATTCTATGTTTAAGGAGATTTGTAAAATATTAGCACAAAATGAAGACAGAAGTAAGGCGGTAGCAGCTGGCATGATGATACCCTTTGAAAGTCAGAGAAATTCTATGTTTAAAGGTATTTCTATAACAGCCGCAAAACGTGGAATAGCAGTTAAGGCGGTAAAAGCTGCTATGAGAATAACTCGAGAAAACATTAGAAACTTTACGCTTAAGGATACTTCTACGCTATTAGCCCAAGGTGGAGAAATAGATGAAGCAGTAGAAGTTGCCAGAATGATATCCTACGAAAACGTTAGAAATTTTACGCTTAAGGATATTTCTACGCTGTTAATCCAAAGTGGAAAAGTAGAGAAGACGGTACAAGTTGCCATGATGATATCAGACAAAAATGTCAGAGATAATGTTCTTAAAGATATTCCTAAAAAGTAACAATAAGGAAGGGGGCTCATTCTCTTAGCTTACGCAAGGTTGATATCTATCAATTAACCTTATACAGGGAAGATAGGCCTTTTAAGTCGAATGAACCTTTTCTCCAACCTTTGGCTAGTATGGGAGTTAGACCAACGGCTAAGGAAAAGACAGGCGCCCTGTATGCCTGTTTCAAAAGAAAAGGAGAAATGGTTTGCTTCCTTGCGAATTCCTCTGAGATTGTTCTCAGGTCTTGGATAAAATGCCTTTTTACTTTATCCTTTTCTTTTTTATTTCTGGGAATTTTAGCATGTCTTTAAAGTGTGTGGTAATAGGTGGAGGAGCTGCCGGGTTTTTTGGGGCAATTGCCTGTGCGCAAAAAAATCCTTTAGCACAAGTGACCATTTTGGAAAAAACCAGGCAAGTTTTAGCTAAGGTGCGTATCTCGGGTGGGGGGAGATGCAATGTGACTCATGCCTGTTTCGACCCTGCCCAACTTGTTAAAAATTATCCTCGGGGGAACAAAGCTCTATTAGGTCCTTTTCATCGCTTTCAACCTAGAGATACGATTGAGTGGTTTGAGAAACGGGGGGTAATGTTAAAAACAGAGGAAGATGGGCGAATGTTTCCTCTTACAGATAGTTCTCAAACAATTATTGAGTGTTTAATGCAAGCAGCTCGCAAAGCCAAAGTGGAGATTAAATTGGAAGCGGGTATTGTCCGGATAGAGCGTGAGGCAGGGCAATTTAAGCTATTTTTAGGCGATGGGGAATGCCATTATGCGGATCGCCTTTTGCTGGCAACGGGCAGCCATCCTTTAGCGTTTCAATGGGCAGCTGCGTTGGGGCATACGATTGTTCCTCCTGTGCCTTCCTTATTCACTTTCAATATACAAAATTTTTCGCTTAAAGAATTGGCAGGGGTTTCAGTGGAACAGGCCGAAGCCAAAATAGAAGGCACTGCCCTTGCGCAATCGGGCCCACTTTTAATTACCCACTGGGGTTTTAGTGGGCCTGCTGCTCTCAAGCTTTCTGCATGGGGAGCTCGAGATCTCCATCAAAAGGGTTATAAAGGCACTCTTGTAATTAATTGGATTCCTCAATTTTTAGCAGACCGGGCCCTTTCAACCCTGCAGCAGGGGCGCAAAAAGCTTGCGCGTCGGTCTTTAGGATCAGAAAATCCTTTCTCTTTGCCCCGCCAATTATGGAAAGCCTTGCTGATACGTGCCGAGATCGAAGCAGAAAAAAAATGGGTGAACCTAGATAATGCCAGCCTAAATCGGCTTGTGCAACGTCTTCAAGAGGATCGCTATCTTATTGAAGGGAAAAGCACTTATAAGCAAGAATTTGTCACCTGTGGAGGAGTTCACCTGGACGAAATTAATTTTAAAGCCATGGAAAGTCGCCTATGCCCGCATCTCTATTTTGCGGGAGAGATTTTGGATATCGATGGGGTGACGGGTGGTTTTAACTTTCAAAATGCTTGGACAACTTCCTGGTTAGCGGGTCAAGCGATGGCAATTGAGGAATAAAGATGCGAATTATTGCAGGCTTACATAAAAATCGTCAGATTCTAGCCCCAAAAGGGGATAAAACGCGTCCCACTTCTAATCAATTGCGCGCGGCTTTATTCAACATCTGTCAGTTATATATTGAAGATGCGCATTTTTTAGATTTATTTGCCGGCTCGGGAGCGATAGGATTGGAGGCTTTAAGTCGGGGGGCTAAAAAAGTGGTCTTTGTTGACAACCAGCGAGAGAGTATTCAATGTATTCAACACAATCTTGCCAATCTTAAGGAAGAGGCCCGTGGCCAGGTTTTTTTTAATGATGCTTTTGACTACTTAAAAGAATCGGCTGTCTGTCATGAGAAATTTGATATTATTTATGCAGATCCTCCTTATGATTCCTGTTTGATAAAAAAAGGGGAAGCCTTAGGGTTTAGTGAAAAAATTTTGCAAATGGTGAATGAAAAGAGCTTGCTGCGCATAGGGGGGCTTCTTTTTTTAGAAGATTCGCGCGCTTCTCTAGCAGAAGTGGAAGCATATGGTTCCCTTCGCCTCCGAAGTGCTCGACAATTTGGCCACTCAAAGCTTCTAGAATATCAAAACTTCTTAGAAGGCTAAAAAAGACCTTTGGTTACTCTTTTTGGTAGTTCATAGTGGACAGAATGCGCTTTTTTTTGCTATTCTTCCCCTTTTACTCACGTTACGTATTTCACGTTCAATTTAATATAGAAGGAAGCATATCGCGATGGAAAAACAAAAACGATGGCAATTATATTTGATCATAGCGGTTATTGTTCTGACTCTCTACAATATTTTACCGACAGTTTTCTATTATAGCAAACCCTTGTCGAGCCCCATCGATGCTCCAAGGGCGCACGATGTGGCAGTGTCGATTGTAGACAGAGTCAATGCCCTTGAAGATCAATCCAGAGAATGGTTGAAATCATTCTCTAAGCTGCTTGGAATAAAACCTGAATATATTGAATTGAATGCAGAGGACCCTCGCTTATTTCGCGTGGGGTTTAAAAGTCCTCAAGATGCAGAGCTTTTTAAAAGGTTTTTGCCTCAAGCTGGATCCCTCATTGGATTTGTACCCGCCCAACTCAGCCTTTATCCTGGAGCTTCTTTAAATGGGGCTCAAGAAGTATTAGTGGCACGCCAAATTGGGGTGCATCTTGACCCAAGTGAAGTAGACCAACTCTTCAAATTTATTCCCAAATATCAACCCGACGGAACCCTTTCAAACACCTACCGAGATCTGGTGTATGATCGCGCAGCATTGATTGCTCATAGCTTTGCGGGCCCTAGTGAAGCTGGTACGATTGTAAAAGCGATTGTTAAAAATCCAACCAGCCCAGAAGTAGAAGAAAGAATTCTAGCTTTAGCGCGCGAAATTGGGGATATTGATCAATCATTTGCCCAAGAAAGCGGGATTGCCAAAAGATTATTTGCTAGTTTTATGCAAGTGAATGGCGAAAATCCAAAAGAGCTTGCTCAGAAATTTTTAGCTAAAGTTGAAAATTTAAAAACTAAGGTTGAGGCTCGTCGTGAAGCTTTAATTTTAGAGCAAAAAAAGAAAACAGATAGCGGCGAATTTTTAGGTGAAGCAAAAGAACAGGAACTAGCCGCTCTAGGTAACCAAAAACAAACCTTAGAAACCGCTGCTCATGTGCTGCGCAATCGAAGCGCAGAATTTAATGCTAGCCTTTCTCCTCTTTCTTTAGAAGAAATCCAAAAAACATTGGCGACTACTCCTTTAAACCCAAAAAATGCTCTGCAAACCATTAGTTTGCAAGGTCGCAATCCTTTTGTCGATTCCCTTTTAATTGATTGGGGAAATGATCGGATTTCTATTAAATTTTACGAGGATGTGCAAAAAAATCGAGAGGCTGATCCAAAGAACGAAAGTTTAGTTTATCTCAAAAATAAGCTAAATCACTTTATCGTCAATAATATCGCCTTAGCTTCTCGTTTAGCAGATGAAACCATTTCTCCTGATGCGGAGACTTTTTCAATTAACTTGAATCAATTGACGAATGCGCAAAGTTTCTTAACTTTTGATTTAGGCTCTTTAGCAAACAAGCAAATTCATCAAGTGATTCACCAGTTAAACCAAACTTGGGTGCCACAGCATCCCGACCTTGTAAGGGAAAATTATCCTATTAATCTGTTCGATGCTTTCAAAAAGCTTCCCGCACAAGACCAAAAATTGGGATTGGTGGTCTATGCACCCGCGATGTATGCAGAAGCTCCTCCTCAAGGGTTCAATATGGGATCATTATATGTGATTGCCAAAGGATTGGATACGATTATACAAACATATCGGGATAATCCCAAATCTACGGATAGCGAATTGCTTATCCATAACATCAATCAATTGAACGATCTGTTGCGCAAAAATGGGTTTATTGGTTATCCAGGCTCTTCTTACGACATGGGGGCCGAATTTAGCAAAGACTTTATCTTTGAATTGCAGGGCTACTACCAACCACTTTTAACGGCTACGCGAGAAGATTTTAGGGTTAAAGGAAGCAAGAAAATGGCTGTATTAGATTTCACAGATGTGGAGCAGCGCATTTTAACGCAGAATAAAATCGGCGACCGTATCCAAGAAGATTTGTTAAAGTGGGTGGAAGATTATAATGCTGCTCAGGTAGATCTAGACGTGACCCGTAAATATCTCATTCCAGCTCCTACAAGAAATCCTTACTGGGAAAACTTTAAACTTAGCGTTGTAAAGTATTTCAGGGGAGACGATCGTAAAAATTTAAAATGGGGGCTAGATCTTTCCGGTGGTAAAACCGTTCGGATTGGATTACGAGATCACAACAATCGACCTGTGACTAACCCAGAGGATTTAAAGCAAGCGACAAATGAATTGTATACGCGGATTAACAAAATGGGCGTTTCAGAGCGTACCATTCGGGTTGAAAATAGCCATATCATTCTAGATTTTCCAGGATCTCAGGCCCTTTCGGCATCGGAGTTAGTGCAGGCCTCTGCCATGTATTTTCACATTGTGAATGAAAAATTCAGTCCCAATAATCCTGCCTTAAAAGATACTGTCAACCAGTTCTTGCAAGGTGTTTGGAATGAAGCAGTGGTGACTAACCGCAAAGATGCCCAAGGGGTGAATGAGATTGCTTGGAGACATTTAGGGGGCGATGGCCAACACACGTTTCCGCGCGGTGAAGCCGCTCGTGTTCTTTACGAGAATGGCTTACGCCTCCCTTCGCCAGAGGATACCACGGCTAGCAATGCTTTTAATGATACCTTGTCGGCTATTGCGATTATGCGTGGGGATGATTACTCCGAATGGGAAGGGCAATCCACCCCCTTGCTTATTGTTTTCCGCAATTATGCGCTGGAAGGCTCTAGCTTAACAAATGTTCAAGTGGGATATGACCCCACCCAAGGTAACATTCTGAGTTTTGGGGTGAAAGGCTCTTACGACGGCAATAAGATGGCAGGAAATCCGCGTGATAATTTCTATGCTTGGACTTCACAGTTTGCAGAAGATAAAATTCTGGGAACCCCGAAAGAAAACTACTCCCATGGAAGAGGGTGGAGAATGGCTGTCATTCTTAACCAAAAAGTGATTAGCCAGCCAGGCCTACGCGCAGCTCTAAGAGATGGCGCAACCATTAGTGGTCGTTTTTCACAGCGTGAAATCAACCAACTAGCCGCTGATCTTAAAGCGGGTTCTTTGAGCTTTACTCCTTATGTTCTTTCAGAGCAAAATGTAAGCGCTGAATTAGGAACCCAAGAAAGAGTTCGTGGGATTGGAGCCTCTTTAGTGGCCTTAACACTGGTGGTGATTGCCATGGTGGGTTACTACCGATTTGCTGGATTTGTGGCTTCTTGTGCCGTATTGCTAAACATTTTAATTATGTGGGGCGTCTTGCAAAACATCGGTGCAGCTTTAACATTGCCTGGAATTGCAGGAATTGTCTTGACAATCGGTATGGCAGTCGATGCAAACGTCTTGGTGTTTGAAAGAATACGGGAAGAGTTCAAGATTTCGGGGCGTATTGGCTCCGCTATCCAAGCTGGATATCGCAAAGCATTTAGTGCGATTGTGGATTCTAACGTGACCACCATCCTTGCAGCTTTAGTCCTTATTCAGTTTGATTCAGGACCTATCAAAGGCTTTGCCATCACTTTGATCATAGGAATTATTTCTTCTATGTTTACCGCCTTGTTCATGACCCGCTATTTCTTCGCAGGCTGGGTCAAAAAACCCCATAATAAATCTCTCACTATGTCTGAATTTATTGGGAAAACGCAGTTTGATTTCATTGGGCAGACGAAAAAAGCAGTCATGCTTTCAGTCATTGTCATGTTGATCGGAGGCTATTTGTTTATTGCACAGAAAAATACGATTTTTGGGATGGATTTCACGGGCGGATATTCGTTGAACTTAGAGGTGCAAGAAAAAGCAGATCATCCATCCTATCGCCAGGAGGTGACGAACAGCTTATTGGCGGCAGGTGCGAGTGTGACAGATGTGCAAGTACAAGAATTGAGCAAACCAAATCAATTGAGAATCCAATTAGGCATGGGGATGGAAGAGCAGGGGCATCCTTTCTACCAGCTTCCTGAAGTTTCCAATGAGGAGGGGGGGCTTTATGAATACCAGACCAATCCTCGGATTGTCTGGTTAGTCAGCGCCCTTGAGGAAGGGGGAATCTCTCTTCCCAAAGATCAATTGGAAAGCCTTAACAGAAACTGGACTGTCATGAGTGGCCAGCTCTCAGAAGCGATGCGAGATAATGCGTTGATTGGTTTGGCTATTGCTCTAGCAGGTATTTTGATTTACATTACTTTACGTTTTGAATTCAAATACGCCATCGGAGCGGTGATTGCTTTAGCCCACGATGTGATCCTGACCTTGGGAATCGTCGCTTTGTTTCATAAGCTAGGCTTCCCTGTGCAGATTGACTTAGAAGCGGTGGGTGCTATCATGACAATTATTGGGTACTCTTTGAATGATACCATTATTGTTTTTGACCGCATTCGTGAAGATGTTAAAATTTATCGCAAAATGTCCTTCCGCGAGATTTTAAACCATTCAATCAATGTGACATTGAGCCGTACAATGATGACGTCAGGCACTACTCTGCTTGTCTTGTTAGCATTGGTTTTGTTAGGCGGTCCATCCATTTTCGGCTTCTCGTTAGTGATGACTATTGGGGTGATAGTCGGTACTCTCTCCTCACTATTCATTGCAGGACCTGTCATGCTCTATTTTCACAATAGGGAACTGGCCCAACAACAAAAAGAGCAAGTTGGATATCGAAAAGTTTAGTTTAAATTTTCGATCTTACGGATACAACAATTCCCTGGGACCATTCCCGGGGATTTTTTTTGTAAACGGAATCCCTCTAGAATTGGTGGTTGAATTTTATCCTGCGATGATTTCTCACCAATTTGATTGGATTTATGCGATGAAAGATTGACAAACAGGGATTTACCTCTGTATAAGTATACCTTTGGAAATTGCTTCTCATTCTAAAAATCCTATCAATCCTAATCAATTTGCACAATTGTGGTTCCTCTCCATATCTCCAGGATTAACGCTGGAAATATGTTCCCAAGAGAGGGAGAAGTAACTATTTTTATCATCTAGAATGGAGTGATTGCATGCTTTCTTGGCACAATGAAACAGCCGATCTTGTCTGGATTTATCCGCAAGAAAATGCTGAATTGGCTGAAAAAATTGTCAAAGAGTTTAAAATTCATCCAGTCGTTGCCCAGGTTTTTGTCTCCCGAGGTTTTACCACTGTCGAGCAAATACACACTTTTTTATATGGGAGATTGCCCGATTTATGTGACCCCTTTTTAATGGGAGAGATGCCCCAAGCAGTTCAACGGATTGCAAAGGCTATCGAAAATGGAGAAGGTATTTTGATTTATGGGGATAACGATGTCGATGGAATGACTGGTACAGCTCTTTTAACAGAGTTTTTTCGTTATATCGGCGCCAATGTCTTTTTTTATGTCTCTAATCGCGGCGCGCACCGTGGTAGCTTGATTGTAGAGGCCCTCGAATATGCTTTAAAAAATGAATGCAAACTGTTAATCACGGTAGATTGTGGCATTACTGCGGCAGGAGAAATTGCAAAGGTTGTCGAAAATCATATTGATGTGATTATTACAGATCATCATGCGCCCACAGACAAAATTCCAAATTGCATCGCCACTTTAAATCCTAAGCTTGTCAACAATTCTTATCCTAACCAAGATATCACAGGAGTGGGGGTGGCTTTCAAGCTAGCTCATGCTGTGACAGAACATTTAACCTCAGAAGGAAAAATTCCGCCTAAAAAGGTGGATCTTAAACGCTATCTCGATCTTGTGGCGTTGGGCACCATTTCTGATATGGGAACGCTGCAAGGGGAAAACCGGATTTTGGTTAGCTATGGATTGCAAGAATTGGCAAAAAGAAAACGTTTGGGGCTATCGAAGCTGATGTCTATCTCCGATGTCGATTTAAATGACCTTTCCACCTTCACAATTGCTTCGAAAGTTGCCCCCCGTTTGAATAGTTTGGGAAGAATCGATGATCCTCAAAAAGGGGTTCAAATGCTTTTAATTCGGAATGCTGCCGCGGCAGAAAAAATGGCGATAGAGCTCGATCTCAATAACATTGAGCGGCAGCGTATCGAAAGGGCTATGGCGGTAGATATTGAGAGTAAGCTGCTCACCCATCCGGAAATCTTATCCAAAAAAGCTATCGTCATGCATTCTGAAAATTGGCATCCAGGAGTGATTGCGATTTTATCGACACGCATTGCAAAGTTTTATAATCGCCCCACTGTCATCATGGCGTGTGATGACAAAGTCGCCAAAGGATCTTTGCGTTCCATCCCGGAGTTTCCTCTATTGCCTATTTTAGATCAATGTTCCGACATTTTAGTCAACTATGGAGGACATGATTTTGCGGCAGGCGTCACCTTAAAATTGGAGCATATCGAAGAGTTTAAACGGCGCTTCATTGAAACGGCTGAAGCAACCCTAAAAGATAGCGATGTCTTAACAAAATTAAGACTAGATGCCAAAATTAACTTTGATGAGCTTACCTTTGATTTTATGGAATCCTTAAAGTTGCTCGAGCCTTACGGAAATGGAAATTCTCAGCCGATCCTTTATTGTGATGCTAAGCAGGCCTTTCCTCCAAAAGTTCTCAAAAAAGCTCACCTTAAGCTTTATTTAGTTCAGGGGGAAGGAGACAGGATGCTCGAGGGAATTGCCCTTGGAAAAGCTGCCCAGAGTCCCTTATTACGCAAAAAGGATCTCATTTTGCGAATTGCCTTCACTCCGCAAATCAACAATTACCAAGGGCAGAGCATTCAATTGATGATTCGAGATTTTCAAATTTTAGGAAATTCCCAAGATGTAGACCCTCTTCCTCCGATTCTCTAAATAGAGCAATCTAAGTGGCAAAAGCTGATAAGTATCTCTTAGCTACTTGCTCTATTGATGGGTAGCTTAATGAGCGGAAGTTTGCCCAATTCCCGAGCGATAGGGTTGCTCATCAAGAACTTATCTTAAAAAGTTAAAATTTATGTTAAAAAAGACATTTTGCTGTTTCTAATCTCGTTTGTAGTGCATGATAGTTTCGTTCCGATTGTGCATTTATTTAGAGAATTTAAATGTTTTATCCAGAGTTATTGACCACTCTTAAAACTTACTCGACCGAACAGCTGGCTCGAGATTTTACGGCGGGAATGATCGTCGGGATTGTGGCGCTGCCTTTAGCGATTGCTTTTGGAATTGCCAGCGGTGTGACCCCCGAGCAAGGAATTGTGACTGCTATTATCGCAGGCTTTTTGATCTCTGCTTTAGGAGGGAGCCGAGTTCAAATTGGAGGGCCCACGGGGGCTTTCGTCATTATTGTCTATGAAATAGTGGAAAAATTTGGTTTTGAAGGATTAGCGGTTGCCACCATCCTAGCTGGCTTAATCATGATTGGCATGGGGCTTGCAAAGCTTGGCACGTGGATCCGATTTATTCCATTGCCTGTAGTCATCGGATTTACCAGCGGGATTGCCGTCGTCATTTTTTCCTCTCAAATGCGAGACTTTTTTGGGCTACAGATGACCCGGATCCCCAGCGAATTTCTGGGCAAATGGATGGCGTATGCCCATTCGAGTAGTTCCTTCAACGTATATGCCTGCGGAATAGCGATTCTCACGCTCCTCATTTCGATTTTTACCCCTCGTTTTTTTCCAAAGATCCCGGGAGCGTTTTTAGCGTTGGCCTTTGTGACAGCCCTGACTTATTTTTTAAGCCTTCCTGTCGAAACGATCCAGGATCGGTTTGGGGATTTAAAAATGGCGATTCCTGCTCCTCAAATCCCAAGCTATGACTGGACAAGAATAGAGGATATCATGCCTTCTGCTATCACCATTGCGGTTTTAGGGGCTATTGAAGCTTTATTAAGCGCCGTTATTGCCGATGGGATGATTGGAGGAAAGCACCGTCCTAATTCGGAATTAATTGCGCAAGGGATTGCCAATGTTCTCACCCCCTTTTTTAGAGGGATTCCCGCCACAGGCGCGATTGCGCGCACGGCTACTAATATTCGCAATGGGGGGCAAACGCCAATAGCGGGTATTGTACATGCTTTAACCCTATTAGGAATTGTGGGATTTGCAGCTCCTTTAGTGGGATTGATCCCCATGGCATCTTTAGCAGGAATTTTAGTATTAGTGGCTTATAACATGAGCGAATGGAGAGAATTTAAAGCCCTTCTCTCTGCTCCTAAAGCAGATCGACTTGTGCTTCTGACAACATTTTTCGGCACGGTTTTTTTTGATTTAATCATTGCCATTCAAGCAGGAATTGCTTTATCAGCTTTTTTATTTATGAAAAAAATGAGCGAAGTCTCCGACATCAAAAAATTTCAACACCAACTCCATGATCAGGCGGATCCAGACACGTTTTATTTTCTAAATGCAATGCGCCACGTGCAAATTCCAGAAAATGTGCAAATATTTGAGTTAAATGGGGCTTTTTTCTTTGGGGCGGCAGGTAAGTTTGAAGATGTTTTTATGACATTCTTGGAAAATAAAAAATTTATCATTTTTAGGATGAATCAGATCGTCCTATTAGATGCCACCGGACTCCATACCATTGCGCGTTTAGCGCAGGCCGCTCAAAAGCATGGGAATCAGCTGATCCTTTCCGAGCTTACCCCTAGTTGTAAAAAAGAAATGCAGATTTCAGGAATCTTAAATAAAATTGGGGAAGCCAATCTTTTTGATTTTCTTCCCGCAGCTATTCAGGCAACCAGACAATCAGCTTAAATTGAGGAGAAGTTGTTTTGCGACTCAAAAAAATAGAAATTACAGGATTTAAATCGTTTGCCGATAAAACCACCTTAGAATTCCATGAGGGGATTACGGCAATTGTAGGACCCAATGGTTGCGGGAAATCCAATACAGCCGACGCCTTTCGGTGGGTACTTGGCGAGCAGTCTGCCAAGTCGTTGCGCGGTGGAAAAATGCACGATGTGATCTTTGCGGGAGCTTCTCAGCGCAAGCCTCTTAACATGGCTGAGGTAACCCTTACCCTGACAGATAACCGAGGCGAGCTTCCTATCGATTATCACGAAGTTTCGGTGACGCGTCGCCTGTTTCGCAATGGGGAATCGGTTTATCTGATTAATGGAAATCCCGTGCGTTTAAAAGACGTCCAAAACCTTTTTTTAGGTTCGGGCGTGGGAAAAAACTCTTTTTCCATGTTTGAACAAGGAAAGCTCGACCAGGTCATTAATTATAGCCCTCAAGAAAGGCGTTTTATTTTTGACAGTGCGGCAGATATCGGGCCTTTTCTTCAGAGGAAAGCTGAAGCGCTTAAGAAGTTACAGCAATCCGAAGGAAATATCACGCGTATTAAAGATATTCACCTTGAAGTCGAAAAGCAGATCACGGTTTTACAGGAGCAAGCTGAAAAAGCGCGTATTTTTAAGGAGAATAAAGCCAAGCTCGAATCTTTCGAAAAAATGGTCCTGCTCATGCGTTGGGATACCCTAGAAGCTAAATTAGAATCACACAAGAAAAAGGAGCAAGGGCATAAAGAGCACTGGGAGATACAGGTAAAGGAAGCCTCATTGCTCCATGACAAATACAAAGAAGCAAAAGTTGCCCTTGAGCAAGAGGAAAAAGTTTTTCAAAGTCGAAAAGAAGAGGTTTATAAAACTCAAAGTGAAAAAGAGATCAAATCTCAAGAAATGCGTTCAAATGAAGAACGTTTGAGAGATCTTCTGGAAAAAGAAAAGAAATGGAAACGGGAGCTTGAAGCCATTATTGAAAAAAGACAGTTTCATCAGGCCGAATCTGAAAGCTTGCACAAACAGCTATCTACACTAGATGCAGAGCAAAAAGATTGGGAAAAAAAGCGGGAAGCCCAATTGCAAAAAGTGCATTCCATGGATGAAATTTTGAGAAAAAAAAGAGAAGAATGCCAAGAAAAACAAAGAGAGCTTCTCCGTCTCATTCAGCAAGAGAACCAGTATGAAAGCGATTTAAAGCAAAACCGCTTGCGCTTAGAGACGAACGTAGAGCGCTCGGAACAGCTTCAAGAGCGTAAAACTAAACTTTCACAAACTATCGAGCAGTATGCTGAGCAAGCTGCTATGCGCAAAAAAGAGGTGGAAGAATACTCGGATGCCATTGATCGGCAGCGTGAGCTTTTCAATGCGTTAGAAAACCAACTTCAGGAATTGGTCCAAGAGATTGAAAAAGGGCAGCGGCATCTCAGCGAATTAGAAAAAGAGATGGCGGAAGGGAATGCTCGGCAAAAAGTTTTACAGCGCATGAGAGAGGACTTAGAAGGTTTTTCGGCAGGAAGTAAAAAGCTTTTACAAGAATCGGCAAATGTAAAAAGTTCTCTTCACAAAAAAATTCAGGCTCTCTACGAACGTATAGAAGCTCATCCCGAACCGGCTAAAGCTTTTGCTGCTGTGATGCGTCCCTACGCCCAGACATTGGTAGTAGAAAGTCGAAAGGACTTATCAGAGGTGATGACTTTTATTCTCAAACATCAGCTTAAAGACGTCTCCCTCTTATGCTTAGAAAGCATTTCGACAACTCTTCCAAACCATTTTTTTGCAGATCTGAAAGTTTGCGATACGACCGAATCCGCCATGCAATTACTGCTAGAAAAGCAAGCCATACAGATCTTAACGGAAGAAGAAAGCTTTGTGGATCATCGAAAAGTCATTTTTTTTGGTTTTCACAAAGAAAACAATCCTTTTGCGCGCGAAGCAGAACTCAAAACCCTAGAAAAAAAACTTCAGGAGCTTGAAAAGTCCCTTAAGCTTCAAGAAGAGCAGCTGGCAGAATTGTCTGCAAAGAAATCGAAATTGCAAGTGGAAAGAATGGAATTAGATAAAGGCATTCGAAAAGATGAAATGAAATTGATGGAAAGCAATTTCTCGCTGCAACGTTTGCTGGGGGATTTGGAAAAAACTAAAAGCGAAAGGGCCCAAGTGGAAGCGGACTTGCGCCATTTAAAACAGGCTCATGAAGAACTTATCGTTTTAACGGAAGGTTTAGAAACAAAATTAAAAATCGCCCGCACCCAGGTTCAGAGCAATCAAGGAACGATTGCTGCCTTATCTGAACAGGTGGAAAAAGAATCCCAACAGCTTAAACAAGAACAAAATGAGTTTCAATCTACTGAAGCTCAATTTCGCCAGGTAGTAGATGAATCTCGCAAAGTTAACCATGCTTTACATGTGTTAGAAGTTAAAAATAAAGAAGGACATGAGCAGCAAGCACGCTTAGAAGAAGAGCTGGAAATAAGCCAAGAGCAACAAGCTCAGTTTGAGCAGAAGGGAGCTGAATATGGGGTCTTAATAAAGACAGTTGAAGCAAACCTGGAGAAGGTCGTTGAAGCGTGTTCCGAATTAGAACAAAAAGTGGCGACTAAAAAAATGCGCCTTGAACAAATGGAGAGCCAGATGGCTCAATTAAATCAACAGCTCAAAGAGCAAGAAAAAGCTTTTTATCAGCTGGAAACACAAGCTGCACAAACCCAGGCGCAGCGCGAAAATATTCGCGAGGAATTGCTGGAACGTTATCATTTGACCGTGGAAGAAGCCCGCAGTCAGGTGACCCAGAAGGAAAATTCGTTAGAGCAAGCAGAAAAAACGTTGAGGGGCTTGCGCCAAGAGATCGAGTCTGCTGGAGACATTAATCTTACCTCCATTGAAGAATATTCTAAGTACCAAGCACGCTATCAATTTTTGAATGAACAGATTGATGATCTGGAAGTCTCAAAGACCGAATTAAGGGAGATTATTGAGCAATTGGATGGAGAAAGTCGCAAAATTTTTAAAGAAGTTTTCGAAAAAATTCGCGCCAATTTTCAAAAGAACTTTCAAATTTTGTTTGTAGGGGGTGAAGCTGATTTGCAGTTTACCGATACGGACGATGTTTTAGAAGCCGGAATTGAAATTATAGCAAAACCTCCAGGCAAGCAAATGCGCTCCATTAACTTACTATCGGGAGGGGAAAAATGTTTAACAGCGGTAGCCTTGTTATTTGCGATTTTTGAAGTGAAGTCAGCGCCCTTTTGTATTTTGGATGAGATCGATGCCCCGCTAGATGATTCCAACGTTGAGCGCTTTGTGAATGTAGTGAAGGAATTCGTGGATCGTTGCCAATTTATCATTATTACGCATAATAAGCGGACAATGGCCATTGCAGACCGGTTGTTTGGTGTGTCGATGGAAGAGAAAGGGGTTTCAAAACTGCTTTCCATTGAATTTAGCCAGGCGGAAAACCATGAAATGGACATTGTATCCGTGTAAGGATGTGGCTGAAAAAAGCCCCCTAAACCCCTTCTTTAAGAGGATGATGAGGTTTCTAACAAGCTTTCAATTTTTTTTGCTAAAAATTCAGGATTTGTTAATTCCTCATTATGCCCTTCAGGAATCCCAATAAACACCTTATTTTTTGTTGGGCATGCTTTATCATCCAATAAAGCTTTAGCTAAAGAAGCTTGGGCAGCTATGATCCCATCATTAATCACTTTAGAGCTATCCTTTATTTCTTCATATTGGGAAACCTTTGCCGTCTGTAGGATAATTTCGGGAGCTTGAAGCTTTTTAGAAACTTTAGCAGAATCCATGTTCCATCCAAAGATTTTTACCAAAAAAGCGAGTAGCCTGTTTGTAAGAGTGGCAGCGGTTTTATACAGCGTAGAAAAGCTTCTTCCTTTTACAAAGACGTATTTAACCTCTTTCTTTAGGGGGTGTTTTTTCAGCGCATCACTTTGCACGCCAGCGCCAATAGAGTAGGAATATCCAATAATTTCTTTGGCTCCTATCCCGTTTTCCTGATCTTCCAGGAAATTAAGCATCGCGCGATAGGCTTTTTCCATGGCTTTTCTGTTGGGCCAACCGGTACTAGCCCCTACTCCCGGGTAGTTAAAGACAAGGGCATTGCTCTTAAGTTCACCCAACATGTCTGTAAAACTCTTGCTAAAAAACTGTTCTTCATAAAATTGCGCATTCCCCAGAGAGCTCAAAACCCACCTGCCATTATTCAAAGTAGAGGCTGTGCCTGCAATCATCGCGTCTATTTTATATCCATCCACTTGGATGGTTATGCGCTTAAATTTCCATTTATCAGTAAGTGGGATGTGTGAGCGCACAGAGTTAGCATAGTTCTTAGAATATCGAAGAAGTTGAGGGCTTGAAGAAGGCACTAAAGCGATTTTTCCCATGAAATTATGAAGGAGTTGGTGAATTCCTAGGGGGAAAAAAAGGATGGCAAATATTTGCTTAGCGATTCTAACAATTTTATTTTCAGAACTCCAAGTGTAGTGGACAGGTAAAGAGCGAGTTTGGGTTAAATCTTGGCGTGTCCTTTCCACGTAATCAGGTTGCTCATAAAATGCTTTTCTTCCACCCAAAAGTTTCTTGAAAGAGGTTGAAGGAAGAGAATGATAAGGGGATTTTTCAGAAGAAATTCTTAAAAAAGATGCAGAGGCGGTAGCCATTATTAAACTCCCAATAAGACAAGCTTAATATTAAAATTAAAAATTATATGGTTATTTGTAAAATATTTCCAGAATTTTTATTCCTGAACTAAGGTTTAAAAAAGTTTTTTAGGTATCAACCGATAAAGAGAGCACTCCCTTAACAAAATTTGCTTCAAGGAGGTAATGAGGAGAAAAAGGAATTGCCTCCAGAGGAGGAAGTCACGCTACCCTACAGGGGAAGAGTTAAAAGGTATGGCAAAGCAAAGAGCTTATGGCAGGCTTAAAATACAGAAGGCTTAAATCACAGGAAGAAAAAGAGCTCTCACCCTATGAGGAAAAAAGCTTTTCACAAAAAGCATAGAAAAAGGGGCGCAGGCCGTAAGTGTCATTAAGTACCCTAAAAAAGGAATTTGGGTCTATTGTTTTCAAGGAGTGGGCCTACTAGCCTGAAAAAAATAAAAAGCAATGCTTAAAGGTAATTAAGCATTGCCTGACAAAGCTTTTAAATTTTCTGAATAATGAATTCTTCTTTTTGAAAGGTTGTCTGTTTTCAATAGCTGTGATAAGCAGAGTTACCATATGGCAGGTCCGACTGAGTAGACCTAGAGGAAGAAGAGAGAGAAGTTTTTGAGTATAAAGATCTAGCGTTATCGTAATCAAAAGGCTGAGCTGTCCGCGGATTAATGGCAATTTTTAAAGTTTGTATAAAAATCTTTACAGGAGCCAAAACAAGTTTGATCGGGATATTTACCGCGGCAACCACTGCCTTCTCAAAGAAAGAAACGGAGTGGTTAAAGCTGCACTTGTTATCTTTGAAGGGAGCCCCCGCTAAGTGTTTGGCGGCTGAACCTGCACAATCGATGGCTTTGAAGAAGGGCGTTATAGTTTCCAAGCTAATATCCGCGATGGCAACAGGCAGCGCTAGCAAGCGTCCTGCTAAAGTTTTGCGCGAATAGGAAAAATCATTAAGCTTGCCATAAAGAATTTCTCGAGTGGTATTAGCCTTTCCTTCTAAAAAACTTGTCATAGGGTACCTCCAAGCTGTAAAAAAATAACTGTTATTCAAATATGCAAATAAAAAAAAGCCTATCAGAAAATAAACCTACTGTCAAAAAAAATAAATATAAACGAAAGAAAAAAGGAACATATCGCATACCTGCTACCTTTAATTAATAAAAAAAGTCTCATTTATTTGAGTTTAAACCATAAGCTCTTTTCTAATTTTAAAGATGATGAGAATTTTTTGTCCCAAATGGCCTAGGATAGGCATAAACTTGCAATTTCTTCACAGCCAGGGGAGGAGATCTTTGAACTTTGGATAATAAAGAGTTGAGACTCCCTGGCATTATAATAAAATATCCCTCTATTATACAACTCAGCTTCTGCTAAAGGTTCGTTAAGGCCCTTTTGCTATTTCCTCAAATTTATGTCAACATATCTGTTCGGCTATACTCCATAGTTTTATTTTAAATTTTAAAGAAGAGGAGTTATTATTTAAAATGAGGTTGCTTAATTAGGCGCGAATGTGCTTAGAAAGCTTATTTTCCGAGAAAATAGAAAATAGGAAAAATGATTCGAGCTAGCCTCGATATTTAGTATTCATTACCTGATTAGCCAAAATCCTCATACAGCTTGCGGTTTACCTTCTCTTTTAGATGGGCAAATTCGCTATGACAAAATTACAACATTCTTATCTAACTGGAGTGGGAGCCAGGGCTAAAACTTACTTAGAGCAAGGATTATTTTACAGCGGAGGTTTTGCTGCTTCATTTCAAAAAAGCAACAAACTTATCTAAAGAAAAAGCCGCGTGCGGTAGGTTTTTGAGCGCTGACAATCGCTGAAAGGTTGCGAGTGAAGAGCCCTAGAAAAAGCTCTGTTGTTTCTAAGAATAGTCCTCACAGGGTGAAGTTTATGATCCGTTGCTACCAAACGTGGGCGTTTTATAGTTAAAAAAGCAAACGCTCTGAGGGTTTTTGGCAATAACCACAGTTTGATAAAAGATTTTAAGAGGGGCTACAATGAGCTTAATAGGCAAACGGGCTGCTTCAAGCAACGATTTTTCAAAATCCCTGATACTGTGTTTGATTTCAAAGCCTGACTTAGGGGATAGCACGGCTCCCCCTAAAATAATTACTCCAGCTACAGCAAATTGAATCGATCTAACAGGGGATGCCGCTATTTCGAGCGTAATGTCTATAATTGCAATAGGCAATGAGAGGAGGCGGCCTAAATTTTTATGGGAGGTAGAAAAACGGTTAAAATTTGTAAAAATTTTTTCCCGAGCAGTTTCGAAAGCTTCTTTTACAGGGTCGAAAGTCATAAGTCTTTTCTTGTGATAAAAATTTTGATCCTCTCGAATCTTCATGCTATGCATTGGCAGGTCTTGTGTCAAGGAAAAAGCCTAAATCTGCCTTTTGAAAAAAACATTCCTTTAAAAGGGATGATGGCTTAAAATTTTATCATCCGCTTTTTAATCCTATTTTGTGAGTGTTAGCATGTTTTTCAATCCAATAAAGCGATTACATTCCCGCTCGGATTACCCAATTTCTTTTCTAAATTTTCCTTTTTTTACCTCTTTGAAGCGCAAGTTTCCTACCGCTTTTTTTATCTGAGAATGGCTCCTTTTGTTAGCTGTCTAGCCACTCGTTGTTTGGATATCTTTGAAATTAAAGCATGCCATTAAGTGTTATGCATGCAAACATTTATTTTTTATAACGGAAAAGATATGTTTTCTGAGCTCTTTCAATTTTTTTTGAATTTGGATACCTTTTTTTGGGGTTACGTCGGCTTTTTTATTATTTCGGTTTTCGGCTGTTACCTTACCATTAAAACAAGCTTTTTCCAAATTCGCGCCTTTCCTTCAGTCATGCAAACATTTGCCAAAGAAATCCTCCCCCAATCTGGAAACGAGCGGGGATTGCAGCCGATTAAAGCTTTTTTTGCCTCCATTGGAGGAATGCTTGGGGTGGGCAATATTGTCAGTATTGTGACGGCCATTCAATTAGGTGGGCCGGGCGCGTTATTTTGGGTATGGGTAGCTGGTTTTATAGGAACTTTGATCAAATATGCGGAAATCTACCTTGGGCTCAAATACCGCGTTCAAAATGCTTATAAAAGTTATGATGGGGGCCCCATGTATTTTCTTAAACGGTCTTTTGGAGTGGAATGGGTCTCTACGCTTGTTTGTATACTCTTATGTATTTATGGGGCAGAGATTTATCAATTTAATGTGGTGGTAGACACTTTGGCATATTCTTGGGGGGTAAATCGATTACTTATTGCCACCATTCTTTTAGGATTAGTTTTATATGCAAGTTTAGGGGGCGCCTCTCGTGCAGCTCAAATATTTTGCTGGATAATGCCTTTTTTCATGGCAATTTATATGAGTCTATGTTTATGGATTGTTTTTTCTCATCTTTCAGAACTTCCCTCCGTTTTTTCAATGGTGGTGTATTCCGCATTTAATGGACATGCTGCAATAGGGGGATTCGCAGGAAGCACCGTGTTGATTGCGGTCCAAAATGGGATGGCCAGCGCGTGTTATGCATCCGACATTGGGATTGGATATGACTCTATCATTCAAAGTGAATCCCATACCATTTATCCAGAGCGGCAAGCTAGAATGGCATTTTTTGGGGTGGTCCTTAATAACTTTATCTGCACGTTAAGTATTTTAGTGGTTTTAGTGACCGGTTTATGGACAACGCCTTTAAAGGGGGAAGGAGTTCCGGTGGTGCAAATGGCATTGGCGCAACATTTCCCTTGGATTGCATTTATCATGCCTATTCTAATTCTAATTTTGGGATATACCACTTTGGTTTCATTTTTGATTGTCGGAATCAAATGTGCGCGCTATCTTCACCCTGAAAGAGGAGTCTCACTTTACTTGATTTATACCGTGTGCGTATTAACGTTTTTCGCTTTTTTTGATCAAACAGTTGCTCTTTTAGCAATGCGTGCGGCCGGTGCCTTATTGTTGGTTATTAACCTATCAGGAATTTATCGCTTAATAGGTGAAGTGGAATTTAACATTCACGATTCTGCTTTAAAAATTCAATCTGAGCAAAGCTGAGAATGGCGAAAGCAGTCGGTTGTGTGATCATTGACCAAGCCAATTGCTTGCATGTGGGCGTACATGATGGTTGGCCCTACAAACTTAAATCCTCTTTTTTTTAAATCCCGACTTAGGGCTTGCGAATGAGGCGTTTCGATAGGGATTTCTTGGAGAGAGGCCCAACGGTTTTGAATGGGTGCTCCTCCCACGAACTTCCAGACATACGTGTCAAAAGATCCAAATTCTTTTTGAATATCTAAAAATAACTGTGCGTTTTTAATAGCAGCTTCTATTTTTAACCTATTGCGAATAATCCCTTCATTGTTCATTAAGGCGGCGATTTGTTTCTCATCGTAGGCCGCCACTTTTCGGGGATTAAAGTTTGCAAAAGCTTTGCGATAATTTTCCCGCCTCTTTAAAATAGCCAACCAACTTAGCCCTGCTTGAGCACCTTCTAAAATAAGGAATTCAAAGTGTTTGCAATCGTCATGCAGGGGTACGCCCCATTCGGTATCATGATAATTTTCATACAGAAGATGCCCTTCTGTAACCCATTGACAGCGCCTTTTATTTTGTGAGTTCATAACGCAATTCCTTTTTTAAAACTTTATTTATCTTCTTAAAGTTTAGATGAGGCATCATTTAAAAAGAGAAGTGCCTCAATATAGGATAAGTGGCTTTTCTCACGCGACTAAAATCTTTGCGATGTATCCATACGCTCACCTGCCATGCTTATTATTTGGGGATAGGGCGGGTAGCCCAACCGATGGGACCTTTTTGCCTGTTGGAAGTTTACAGAATGCCTCTAAGTGTTTGATAAGTTTTAACAGATCATTCAGCAATCCCGCCAAGCCCTTGTTTGTTGCGGGAGGAAAGGTGAAATAGGGGAAGGCTTAACGTACCCCCTGGAAATCTGGCGCAAGGGAAACTTTTGAGGGCGATTCGAGAGTAAGGATTAGGATTTTATATAAATATTTGGAATTAAGTCAAATTCCCTAGAGTTTTAAAATTTCAAAAGGCATTAGCTCAATTTCCTCTTGTCCCTAACGGGGGGTTCAAGAGATTTTGAGGGTTTTGGCAGTAGCACCTCATCCATTTTAGCCCTTTTATCTGTATAAAGGATTAGGAAAGCAGCTGTTTCGAAAAGATGTCTAGCTTTTTTTACTCTTCTTTCTCTTCCTATGGAGAATTTAAGTGGAAGTAAACCTGCAGGTTGCCTACAATTTTAGTTTGCTAAAAATAAACATCTTTAATGAATGACACTTGAGTAAAGCTATGATTATCGGCGTTCCAAAAGAAATAAAAAATCACGAGTATCGCGTAGGATTAACTCCCGCTAATGTAAAAATTTTAAAAGAGTGTGGGCACACGATTTTAGTTCAAGAAGGCGCAGGGGAGCAGGTTGGGTTTAGTAATGCTCATTACGAATCTGCAGGGGCAAAAATTGTATCGACGGCTGCTAAAGTATTCCAAAGTGAGCTGATCATTAAAGTAAAAGAACCGCAAGAGTCTGAATTCTCTCTAATGCATGCAGAACAAACTCTTTTCTGCTATTTACACTTAGCCCCCGATCCCGCGCAAACGCGGCAGTTGCTCGAAAGAAAAGTGGTCGCAATCGCCTATGAAACCATTACCGATGCATATGGGCGTCTTCCTTTATTAGTCCCCATGAGCGAAATTGCAGGGAGAATCGCTATTCAAGTGGGGGCCTTTGCCTTGCAGCTAAATAATGGAGGCAAAGGGGCCCTCTTAGGTGGTGTTCCTGGCGTCGCTCCTGCTCAGGTTGTGGTATTAGGGGGTGGCGTTGTAGGAACAGAAGCAGCTCGTATGGCGATGGGGCTAGGAGCTCAAGTGACCATTATCGACAAAGATCTGAATCGCTTACGCCAGCTGGATGCTTTATTTGGCCCTCGCTTGATTACCCTTTATTCTACCCCGGCAACTATTGCAGAAAGCTTAGTTAAGGCGGACTTAGCCATTGGCGCTGTTCTTATTCCAGGCAAAAAAGCCCCACGGCTTGTTTCTAAGGAAATGGTGGCTAATATGTCACCAGGATCGGTTATCGTAGACGTAGCGATTGATCAAGGGGGATGTTTTGAAACAGCCGTACCAACCACACATGCAAACCCCTTATATGAAGTCAATGGAGTCGTGCATTATTGTGTCACAAATATGCCAGGGGCGTGTGCAGCGACATCCACGCGTGCATTGACGAATGCGACAATGGAATATACTCTTGAATTAGCAAATAAGGGAATTAAAGCTGCATTGCTCGAAAATGTTTATTTAAGGCAGGGAGTAAACCTTTATAAAGGCCAAGTCACTTATCAACCGGTTGCTCAAGATTTAGGTTATGAGTACTGTCCACTAGAAGTTTGCTTAAATTAATGAGAATGACATGCGTTATATTATTGGCATAGATTTAGGCACAACAAATAGTTGTGTTTCCTATGTGGATACCTATAATCCCAAATTAGCGGTGGAGACTTTCCGCATTCCACAGCTGACAGCTGTTGGATTTGTAGAAGCCCAATCCATTTTACCCTCTTTTTGCTATCTTAGCTTGCCTCATGAGTGGCCTGTAGGCAGTTTTGATCTCCCCTGGAAAAAAGACAGCCAGTTTGCCGTAGGAAAATTTGCTCAAATTCAGGGAGAAAAAACGCCAAATCGAAGTGTACAGTCTGCTAAAAGTTGGTTATGCCATTCGTCGGCTAGCCGGCGCGACAAAATTCTCCCTTTTGAAACTTCCGAGGGGATTGAAAAAATCAGCCCTGTCACCGCCTCTTCCCGCTATCTTCAGCATATTCGGGAAGCTTGGAATTTTCTGATGGGAAAAGGAAACCCGGAAGACGAATTCGAATCGCAAGAAATTATTTTAACTGTCCCAGCCTCTTTTGATGAAGTGGCCCGCTCTCTTACCGTGGAAGCTGCAAAACAAGCGGGTTTTATTTCCATGACCTTGCTCGAAGAGCCTCAGGCTGCTTTTTATTGTTGGATTTCCGCGCATGAAAAAAAATGGCAGCAAAGGTTCAAAAAAGGGGATTGCATTTTAGTTTGCGATGTAGGGGGAGGCACCACCGATTTTAGCTTAATTGAAGTGGTCACTAAAGAGGAGCAACTTGCTTTTCAAAGGATGGCAGTTGGCGATCATCTGCTCTTAGGGGGGGATAACATGGACGCTGCCTTAGCTTATTATTTAGAAAACAAGCTGCAGATTGAGCTCACCCCTTTACAGCGCCTGCAATTAAATTATCAAGCGAAACATGCTAAAGAACAATTATTGGAAGCTACAGTAGAAGAAGGGGCTAGCTATGCTTGTGTCTTGCAGGGAACAGGATCTAAAGTTATCCAAGGAAGCCGGCATATTCCCATCACGAAAAAAGAAGTTGAAAAGCTTTTGGGAGAAGGATTTTTTCAGGTCTATCCTTGGGAAGAGGCCATTCAGCTAAAGCGGGGAACATCGTTTCGAACCATGGGACTTCCTTATGAGGCAGAGCCCTCTATTACCAAACATCTCGCCCATTTTTTACAAAAAGCCTCATCCATTCGTAAAGAAATGAAATCCCCTAATTTTGTTTTAGTGAATGGGGGAACGATGAAGCCTTCCTTGTTTCAAAAGGCTGTCATGGATTCTCTTGCAGCTTGGTTTCCCCAACAACAGGTAGAATTGCTAACTTCTCCTTCTTTAGATTTAGCGGTTTCAAGAGGGGCTGCTTATTACGGAAAGGCGCGCAGAGGTCTTGGTGTTAAGATTGCTGGAGGAGTACCGCGAGGTTACTATTTAGGAATTGAAGCAAAAGCGGCCAATGAAACATCTGTTTTTAAAGCTCTCTGCTTATTGCCCAGAGGATCGGAAGAAGGGGCGCATTTCGAGCCAACAGAGACCTTCTGGCTTTTGCCTAATAAGCCTGTCTCTTTTCAATTATATAGCAGTGAGGTTAGGCTTGAAGACCAACAGGGAGAACTTATTGAAGTAGACCCTAAAGAATTGCATCCTCTTCCTCCCATCCATACCATTCTCCGCTTTGGCAAAAGTGGGGAAGAACAAAAAATCCCCGTACGTTTGCAAATTTCTTTAACGGCCATTGGAACGCTAGAACTTTGGTTAAGATCGGAAAAAACCGCTCACGAATGGGCGCTGGAATTTCAAGTGCGTACGGCAGCCGGGCAGGAGGATAGCTTGCTTGGCATGCAGAAAGCGCGATCAGATGAAATTTATGATAGGCAATTTCTTAAAAAGGGGAATGATTTGCTTGTCGAATTGTTTACCGGTCTTAATCAAGCTTCGAAAGAGATTATGGAAAAATTGGAAAATGTCCTTGAAAAGCCTCGAGCCGAGTGGTCGCCAAGTATCTTGAGAAATTTCTGGGCAACCTTGGCCGCGCAAGCTCCCCAGCGCAAACGCTCAGAAGAATTAGAAAAGCGATGGTGGAACTTGGCGGGATATTTGCTGCGCCCAGGGTTTGGCTACCCGTTAGATGATTTTCGGATCAAAGATCTGTGGAAAATCATTTTGGAGGATTTTAAACGCCCTAAAGGGGACGACGTTCAGATTCAGATGTGGATTTGCTTTCGACGGATTGCAGGAGGGCTGAGTAAAGGACAGCAGATCCAGTTAAGCAATGAACTTTTAGCGTTTATTTGGAATAAACGCACCCATACGTTTGAGATTAAAGGAAGAAAATTTCTTTACCAATACGCCGAAAAAATACGGGCTCTTGCCTCTTTTGAATGGTTAGACGTGCCCCTAAAAATCAAACTTGGAGAAGCTTTACTGAAACGGATTATTGCCGGAGAAGGGGAGGCTTATGATTACTGGGCTTTAGGGAGAATAGGGGCAAGGCATTTATTTTATGGCTCAAGTGCGCATGTGGTTCCAAGGGAGATTTGTACAGGCTGGGTGAAAACCTTGTTATCACTTGACCAAAAAGATTTGCGTCCTTATTTGTTTGCTATTTTGCAGTTAGCTAGAAAGACAAATCACCCTGAATTGAATCTGGCAAATGAGGTCATTCAACAAGTGGAGAGGGTTTTAGATAAAGAATTGCATGCCGTTGAATTAAAGCGCTTATTGCAAAATGAGGGCATGGCTAGCCAAGAAGACCGGGATAGAATTTTTGGCGAACAGCTCCCCCATGGGCTTACCATGGAGCTGTCTTAGAGACCTGGTTTTGCGCCAAAAAATAGGCCCATGGAGGCATACCTCGAAGGCCCTTTCTGCCAATCGATTGCGATCCCGTTCTTAAGCTATACCGAAAAACGATGGATTTTTCTGGCAGATGCTTATCTTAACTCAGGCATTTAAATGGCTGATTTTTCGCGTGTCTTGGAATAAAAATAAAGTTCAAATAAGGCTAGAACCCCTAGTAAAAGAAAGAGGGAGAAAGCGATAGGGGGAACTGGGATTTGTAAAGATAAAGCAATCAAGACCAGGAATTGGAGAAAAGTAGAAATTTTTCCACACCAAATGGATCTCACGCGGTGCTGGCTGAGCCGATTGGTCGCAATTAAATAACAGGTATAAGTAATAACAGCTAAATCTCGGCAAAAGAAAGCCACAAGCTCCCTCGTGGTAACAGGAGCATTTTCTTGCACAAGAATGCTAATGATGAAAATGACAAAAAGCTTATCCATCAAGGGATCTAGCATGGTGCCTATTTGGCTGCAAAGATGGTAACGCCGCGCATAGTATCCATCTAAAGCATCGCTCAACATGGCTAAAATCAGCGCGGCAATCCGATAAAAAATGTTTTCCTGCAAAAATACAAGGGCTAAGGGAATTCGAGTTAATGAAATAAGGTTTGGAAGGGTGAACATAAAAACAATCCAGCATTAAATTCTTAAGCTTTACCTAAATTTTGGATCTTTTTGGGTCTCAAGTAGAAAAATCCAAACCCAGATAGACATAATTAGAGACTAGTTTAATGTCTCAGCCTTTTAATTTCACGATTTCTTCGTGTGTAAACCCTTTTTTTACTTTGAAAGACGCAAACTGATCAACATGACAATCAGCGTGACACCCACATCCGCAAAAATGGCGAGGGCGAGGTTGCTCATTCCAAAAAGTGCCAGGGCGATAAAAATTAATTTAATAAAAATCGCGAGCGCAGTGTTGAATTGAATAGTGCGAATTGTCCTTCTGCCTAGTTTGACTAAATAAGGGATCACGTCTAAGCGGTCATTTAATAGCACAATCGAGGCGGCTTCAAGAGCAGCATCGCTGCCCAGGGAACCAATTGAAATCCCCACGTTTGAGAGGGCTAATGCAGGGGCGTCATTGACCCCATCCCCTACCATGGCAACCGTTTCGTATTTATAAATCAAATCGCGTATAGCCGAAGCTTTATCTTCTGGTAATAGGCTGGCCTTAACCTCGGGAATGCCTACTTCCTCTGCCGTGATTTTGGCAGGTGAAGGATGATCTCCTGTTAGCATAATAGGTTGGATGCGCAGCTGCTTGAGCCCTTCAACTAGGGGTTTACTTTCAGGTCTTATTCGGTCTGCCAAGGCAATCACCCCTTCCACAGCTTGATGAGTGGCTATCACAATGGAGGTTTTACCTTGTTTTTGTAAATTTTCAACCACCTCCACCACTTCTTGAGGAACGGTATGTTCTTCCAATATGAAGGGTAGCTTCCCAATGCAATGATGGGTATCACCGCAAACAAGGCAATCTGCCTTGGCTCCTTTACCTACAACACTTTGAAAATTCTTAACTGCATGCAGGGATAATTTTTCCTCTTTAGCGGCATTGACAATACTTTGGGCAAGGGGGTGCTCAGAAAAAATCTCAATTCCAGCTGCACATTCTAAAAGATGCTCTTTCGAGTGATTGCCAAAAGGAATGATATCGGTCACAACGGGCTGTCCGTAGGTCAGTGTACGAGTTTTATCTAATGCAATAGCTTTGATCTGGCCAATGGCTTCAAGGAACCTTCCCCCTTTAATTAAAGCTCCTTGAGAGGAAGCGTTGCCAATAGCGGAGTAGATGGAAACGGGTGTTGAAATGACCAAAGCACAGGGACAAGCAATCACAATTAATGCAAGCCCGCGTAAAAGCCACGTATCGAAGGGCTCATTATAAAATGCGATAGGGATAAAAACTAAAAAAAACGCTATCACAATGATGAAAGGCGTATAATACTGAGAAAATTTTTCAATAAACTTTTGAGTGTTGGCTTTGACTTGTGTAGCTTGAAAAGTCAGCTCTTTGATTTTAGCAAAGGTGGTATCTTGAGCTGCTTTAGTCACTTCCACTTCTAACACGCCTTGCTTATTTAATGTGCCTGCAAACACTGGATCCCCGGGAAACTTATCTTTGGGGATAGGCTCACCGGTAATGGACGTTTCGTCTACGTAGGAATTGCCTGCCACGACTTTGCCATCTAGGGGGATCAGATCAGAAGGCCTGATAAGGATGATTTCTCCCACTTTCACTTGGTCGATTGGGACCTGTAAATTGTTTTGTTTTAAAGATACTACTTTAGGCATTTTGTCGATTAAAGCGCCTAAAGCGGATTGGCTTTTTTCAATCCCTATATCTTCTAGTTTTTCCGCTAGGGTGTAAAGCACGATCACTACTGCAGCTTCTTCATATTTCCCTAAATAAAAAGCGCCACAAACCGCGATCAGCATCAAGGCATTGATGTTTTTAAAATCAAAGGTAATCAGAGCCTTAAATCCATGCCAAAGGGTTTGATAGCCTATGCCTAAGATAATGAGAGTTAAGACAGGAATTTCAATATGCACGGGTAAGTGGATATGTGCCAAAGAAAGAAACTCAAGAATTCCGACAAGGCAGCATATGATTAATAACCAAACAAATTTTTTATCTCGAAGCATAGGTAGCGTCCTCGTTTTGCAGGTTGTCGTTGTTTATTCCCTTATAAATAAACGAGACGAAAACTAAATGATAGGAGTTTCTCTTCTTTTTTTGATCCATACGATGAGTAAGGAAAGGGTAATTAAGCTGGCAAGAATAGAAATAAAAATAAAATTATAAGTTTTAAATGTACGGATAAGAAAGGCATAATTTGCTCCAAAGCTGTAGCCTAAATAAAACAAGGCAGAACTGGAGATTAAGCAGGCAAAACCATCGCGTAACAGGAACTTAAGGTAGTGCATTTTACCAAGCCCTGCGGTCATGAACAGAGCATTGCGGGCCCCTCCTGGTACAAAGCGACCGATGATAAAAGTAAAAATACCAAACTTTTCATAGTAATGATGCAATCTGGCAATACGCTGGGGAGTGAGAATTCTATTAAACCAACGGATATCGTAGAGTCTCGGACCGAGGCGCCTGCCTATCCAATACGCAATCGATGCGGAAAGCCAGCACCCCATATAGACCCATACAAACAAACGCAAAGTTTGCTCCGGAATGCAAGTGCTGGCTAATGTACCGGCAGTTAAAAGGCAAAGGTCTTCACTGATAGGGACATTAAAACCTGCCAGCATTAAAAGCAAAAAGATAAACCAATGGGCTGAATGTGCATGAGAACAGGCATACTGGAGGATTTCTTCCATGATTGCTCCTAGCACAACTTACTTATGCAGTTTCATTTTTCATAAGATCTGCACAATTTTTTGCCTCCCATCCTTTCTTAAAAAGAGCCATTTTTTTGTTAGAAATTCCGCCTAGGAATTCAATCGCATTCAAAAGGCGAGCCCGTGTTAAGTCTTTTCCCAAAATTCCCACGGAATCAAAAAGAGGAGGACCTTGGTTTTTTCCCATAATGCTTGCAAATAAAAGAGGCATAATCACTTTTTTATGGTTTACCCCAAAGACCTCTGCTGCTATACGGGAAGCCTGGTTTACACCTGTACTACCCCAATCTTCTAACGCATCCATGCTCCAAATCATCGATTGTAGGATGAAGCACGCTTGTTCGGGGGTATGGCCTTTGATTGTAAAAAGTTCCGGGGTATAGCGAAGGTGATTAATAAAAAAGAAATCGCACAATTCCATAAACTCCCCGAAAGTTTTAATTCGAGAGTGGCACAAGGGCATGAGCTTGCGCATATAAGCATCGCTAAAATTCCACTCTTTAAGACGGTCTAAAAGCTTATCTTCAGGGATATTTTTGATAAGGTATTGTTGGTTAATCCAATCGAGCTTTTGAATATCAAAGACGGCCCCTGAAACCCCAATTCGCTTGTAATCAAACTCGCTGACAATTTCTTCCAAGGAATAAATTTCTCGATCACCTGGCATGCTGTAGCCCATTAAAGACAAAAAGTTTATAAAGGCTTCAGGGAGATAGCCGCTATCTCGGTAAAAGAAAATAGATGTGGGATTTTTTCGCTTAGAGAGTTTTTTGCCATCCCGACCTAGTAAGAGTGGCATATGCATAAAGACAGGGGATTTCCAACCAAACAATTCATATAGCAAAACGTGTTTGGGAGTAGAGCTCATCCATTCATCACCCCGTATGACATGAGTAATTTCCATCAAATGATCATCTACTACGTTGGCTAAATGGTAGGTAGGGAAGCCGTCAGACTTCATTAAAACTTGGTCATCTACATCTGTCCAAGGAAATACCACGCGCCCTTTTATGGCATCTTCATATACACATTCTCCCTTCAGAGGCACTTTTAAACGCACGACGTAAGGGATGCCTGCAGCTTCTTTTTCTCGAATTTCTTCAGCACTTAAATTGCGACAACGACGATCATAGCCTTGTCTTCCGCCTGTTTTTGCAAGAAGTTCGCGCATTTCAACAAGCTCTTCAGCTGTGCAAAAGCATTTATAGGCGCCATCTCGTGCGAGGAGGTGGTCACATTGTTCTTTGTATAGCGGAAGTCGCTCAGATTGCCTATAGGGGCCGTAATTACCCCCGATATCAGGTCCTTCATCCCATTCAATTTGGCTCCATTTCAAAGCTTTATAGATATTTTGCTCATATTCGGGGCGGCTGCGACTTTGGTCTGTGTCTTCAATTCTTAAAATGAACTTTCCTTTATGATGGTGAGCAAAAATCATATTAAATAGAGCCATGTAGGCTGTCCCGACGTGGGGATCACCTGTCGGAGAGGGTGCGATGCGGACTCGTACTGACATAATAAAAATTTTCCTTAGGTTATATGTTAACCTGGGCCTCAGAAAAGCAAACTCCCAGGTTATTAAGAAGAAGTATTATAATAATACCTGCTTAGAATTCAAGGAAAACCTAAGTGGCTGTTATCATTTATTGGATATCATTAAAATCAGATCTTTCATGATATTATAGGTTTCAGTTAGCTGTAAGTCGTTTTGCCCAAACGAGCTCTCTTCTTCCTCCTCATTTGGAGGCATGTTTTTTTCTTTCTTTTTTAGGTCTTTCAAGAAGGCTTGAAAATTCTTATTGTGTTCAATCCGATAAGTAGAATTTGTGCGGAGGGTTTCTAAGTATTTAGTGTAGGTTGCCAATTTAGGCTGAAGATCGAATTTATAGAGCATCCGAATTTTCGCACGTTGTGCGGGGGGGATATCTGCGAGATCATCGTCAAAGTTTTCTTTAATGCGATCACTTTCAAGGGGAAATTTCGCAAATTTTTCTCCGATTTCAGCTTCTGAAAGAGCTCCGGGAACAATAATGTCGGCATACACTCCATTCAATTGAGGAGTTTTGCCAGAGACAGTGTAATAGCGCCCGCGCGTCACCTTGTATTCTCCTTGCGGATTCACAGAATCTATCGCATTTGAATTGAGGGTAAAAGTTTGAAAAGATCCTTTCCCATAACTATGATCATCCCCCACAATAATAGCTCGACCATAATCTTGCAACGTTTGCGCCACAATTTCAGAGGCAGAAGCGCTAGCTCGATTAATTAACACGATTAAAGGACCATCCCAGGTTGTTCTAGTTTCCAAATTACGAAGATGTTGAATTTTCCCACTGCTATCTTTAATGGTAACGACCACCCCTTTTGTAATAAACAAGCCTGTGACATTCACAGCTTGGGAAAGCATGCCACCGGAGTTATAACGCAGGTCCAGTATAATCCCTTGAAGTTTATGTTCTTTTTGCATTTTTTTTATTTCATTTTCCAAATCGGCTGCGGATGAACTTTCAGGATCTTGATAAAATGAATAAAGTCTTAAGTAGCCGATCACCCCACTTCCAAACGGGTCGTAAGAAGCTTCGTAACGTGTTTCTTTGAGAACCACTTCTCCACGCAAAATGGGAATATCGAGCTTTTGTTCAACAGGATGGCCATTTTCGTTGCTCTCTCGAATCACTGTTAAAATAACAGGCGTTCCTTCATGGCCCCGAATCAATTCTACAGCATTTGTAATGTCCATCCCGACAACGGGCTCTCCATCGACGGCAATAATCCGATCTTTGGTTTTTAGCTCTTTTCCGAGAGCTGCAGGTCCTCCTTCAATAATCTTAACAACTGTGAACCCATTAAGGTCGTCCCTTAATTGCGCCCCAATCCCTAACAACCTTTGTTGCACAGTGATCATAAATTCCGTGGCTTCATCGGGGGTAAAATAAGCTGTATGAGAGTCTAGAGCAGAGGCGCTGGCTTTTAAGAAGGTTGTTAGAATGCGCTTTTTGAATTCTTCAGGATTAGAATTTAGAATTTCTTCTTCATATTTCTCCTGCCGCTTTTTGATTCTTTGAAGCGATTTTTCTTTTAGTTCGTGGGTTAATTTTGCCACACTCTCAACTTGGAGGGCTTTAATGCGAGATAAACGAGTGAGAAGTTCTTGTTCATCTTTTGCCCATTGCATCTCTTTAAATTCTTCTGGACTTACGTGAGTGGGGAGATGCTGAGTATCAACTTGCTGGTCTAAAAGGCGTCGACGATGGATGGCTTCCACCATTTTTGTTTGGGCTTGTTCAAATACAGTGAATTGCCGATTTTGGTAGTCTGCAAGGATGCGCTCAATTTGGGCGTCATAGAGGTGTAGCCAGGGGGAAATATCTGCTTGAATAAAGTAAGTTTTAGTGGGGTCTAATTCTTCTAGGTAGTTAGCCAAGATACGCTGAATTAAGGGGGGCGTTAGTTGGTGATGAGAAGCGTGAGATTTCATGATTTCTTCTAGTTTTGCGTGCGCAATTTCGGGAGTAATTTCTGGAAGTTTTCCTTCCATAGACGAAAAGGCGCAAAAAACAAAAAGCGCATAGATAAATCGAAATAGGGGTGAAATTCTCATGTAAACTCTCATTTGGTTATTCATGATTAAGGGATGTTTCGCTTTTGTTTGGAGAGGAGTTACCAGTTTTTGGATCAGCCATTTTAAATAGTAAGTGTTAATCCATTTTCTGCTCAATGAAACATTCGATACCTTGAAATGGATTTTTTGGCAATCCTCGCTTTCAAGGGATATTTTTTAAGGTTAAAGTTTTATAACTTCCCGATCTTTTTTACTATGGATAAATAAAAAAAGCTTGTTTTTTTTGTAGATAAATTTCAATCAGCAAGGTGAATGCGCTAAGGATGGAAAAAATAACCAAGCTTATGCGCCCACAGAAGCGACATTAAAGGAGCCTGAGTGGTATAAACACATGCCAGGAATAGAGGAATATATCCTTCCCGTTGATAGATAATGATAGCTACAAATTTATATCAAAAACAGCCATCAAACAACCGAGACTACCACAAGCGAAACAAAGCCTGGCTGCTCAACCACTTTTAGGCATTATTGAATGCCTCAAAAAGGTATATATCGGTCTTCTGGGCTTATCTAGCATCCCTTGGCATCCCTTGCAGAAATAGCTTTCTCAAAGGCTGTCTATGCTCTAGAAATGAAAGAGAGGCTTCTTTTCCTAAAAGAAAAAGTTAAAGTAAAAAAACTAGCTAATAAAGCTAAACTCTGTTATTAATTATGGCGATAGAATTAAAAATCTAATTGTAGTGCATATTGTAAAATAAGGTATAAGAGAATGGGGAGTTTTTATATAGGGTTTTATCGATATAATCAAACTTTTTATACAGGTACAGATGCTCAGCCTGATGTCCTACACCTCTTCGTAAAACCCGAAAAAAGTTTTATTGAATATACTGCTATGCCACTAGGCACTGGCCTAGGTTATCTTCCTATTTGCAGTTTTTTTTCAGGTGCAGCGAGAGTCGCCAATGCGGTTAAAGTCATTTTCAAAGGACTATCCACATTAAAACCCCTAGCAGAAGATGCACGTAAAGCAGAGCTATGGAATGCTTTTAAAAATCTTTTTCGCGGAATTGCGGAGATGGTTCCTTTCACAGGAATCGCTTTAATCTTATTTGACTCCATACGAAGTTCTGTTTACTGTGAAAAAACCCTCGAGAAAATAAAAGAGCAAGAAAATGTTGCAGGAGTCGCTATAGATGGAAAGATCGTTTTCACCCTGGACTTAACCACAGTCGATCATATCATTAAGAATACCCCCGAAAAACTAAACGAGCGCCGTTTAGCAATATTTCGAGAGATATGCTTAACATGGCTAAAAAAAGCCGAAGAAAAGGGAGATAACAGAGGGGTAGGCGAACTTTTCCAGGACTTGCAAGCCCGCTATAAAAAGTCTCCTGAGAGTGTTGTCCAATAAAACCCTCACCTGTATTAGACGTTAATCTACTTTTTCATTTCTGGGTTTCAAACCATTAGTCCAAAATATTTTCAGGGATGAACAGAGTGGAAAATGGCTTGAAATTGTCTTCTAATCCATTTTGCTCTTACCTGATTAAATTATTTCTATTCACTCCTCGCCTGTTTAATCCTTCTACTTCTTAATCGTTTTTTTCTAATTCAAAAAACATTTATCTCTATTTCCTTGGTTTGTTAAATTAATGGAATCTTAATAAACCCTTAAATAAATAAATATAAATTTTTGGTTTAATTGGGGTTTCTCAAACTAAGGGTGGTAAATATGAATCTAGTAAAATTTAATCAAACATGTAATCAATTAGAAACGTTCTTCCATGTGTCTGAATGTATTCCTTTCCTAGGAGCGACCACTTCTGCCATGCGCGCTAATTGGGAGGTATGCAAATAGTGGCAAGCGTGGTTTGCTTGTTTGTAGCAGTCTTGGGCATTTTTGCAGGCGGGTGTTTGCAGGATAAAGTCTTGGAACAAAAATGTGAGGTCTTACTCCGCTTTGGTGAAGAGTTTGCTTGCCATGGGTTTTTAAACGCCATTAGAGGTTTTGGTGTGCTGCTTATTTCTGCGTCCACTTCTGGAATTGGAAACGTAATCATGCTTGTTCCCAACTGGAGCAAAAGTCCTACCTTTACGCCGTTTTTCAAATATGGGCAGCTCACAGAAAGAAGATTCCATTGTCATTGTCAGGCTTCTTAAATAAGTTTTTTAAAAAAGGGAAGACTTAAAATTTCCCCTTTTCTTTTGTCTGTTCGTATTCAATCAAAGAGAGTTTTTTTCCTCAAAAAAAGGGATCTAAGGTAAGCTTGGTAGCTTGAAAAGCAAATGCTATTAACTGTTTTAATTTTTTTGATAGGTCTAACAACCGTTGTGCTAGATACCATTAATGATAAATGCAGATTGGTAGAAAAGGGATTAAACATGCTAGAATGTGTCCCTGTGGTGGGAATGTTATCTTCTGCGCTGCGTGTAAAAATCGCTTATGTGCAAGCAATGGTGGGCTTAGCTTCTTTTGCAGTAGGAAGCATAGGCTTTGTTGCTGGAATGTGTTTAAGAAGCCAAAAATGGCAAAAAAGATTTAAAAGCGTGCTTTTATTTGGCGTGGAGCACCAGATTCATGGAGCTTTAAATATATTAAGAGGGTATGCGGTGTTAATGCTTGGGGCAGGCACATTTGGATGGGGTAACCTCTTCATGCTCATTCCCAACAACTTTAACGAGGAGCCGTTTGGGCCCTATTTTTACCACTATCGTAAAGGGGCGGGGGGGCCTAAGCTTGATATGCCCATTCTTTGCTGATTTTTATCCTTTCCTTATAGAAAAATAATTTTCTTTTTACATCTCTTGTGTTTAATTTAATTATTTAATATGATATAATCGAATGCTTGCATTTTTGCAAAAATGCGTTCTTTTATTTTATTCAGATTCATTTGTAAGTAAATGAGGGGCGTTTAATTTAAAGGCGAAGATTTATTCGAGAGAATGTAAAAATTACCGGAGGGGGACTTACAGGTACATTCCAGGAATGGGGCCCATTTTCAATAAAAACGATGAGCGAGTTATTTTTGTTAATTTCTGCTAGATTTTTTTTGCTATATTTTTTAATCTATTTACCGTTTTGATTTCATTTTTCACCGCGATAAGAATTTGAACCTTTCCCGAGAGTAAAGCGGCTTTTTTAGATCGAAAAATTTGTAAAAAAAAGCTTGAATTAAACTCCTTTTTATGTAAAATGAGTAGTTCTCATTAAGGCGGACATCGTTAGACCTTAAAGATATGGTGCTAGGCCGCCCCAAAGTTTTAAAAAATTGGACCCTTAGGTGTTTTTGCGCCTTAGCAAGGGTTCTAAAAGTGATAAGTTGTCTTTTATAACAAAAATATTAGTGTGAGGTAGGAGGTATAAAATGCCTAAAAATAAAGAAAGCCAAAAAAATCCCAGTGGAAAAAAAATTGTTTCAATTACAGAAGCAGCGAAGTTAAATAAAGTCACCAGACAAGCTATCTATGTTGCAATTAAATTAAACAAGCTTAAAGCCCAAAAAGAAACCACACGATGGACTATTAATCTTGAAGATTTAGAAGCTTATCGCAAACAAAAATACTCGAGAACAAAATCCATGTACAATGGCGAGTTATTGTTTGATAACAACAGAGGCTTCTTTTCTGTTAATCAAGTAGCAAAAATGCTGAACGTGCCGGCCCAAAAAATTTACTACGCGACCCGGATTGGAATCTTAAAAGCACACCGTAAAGGCGCAGCTTGGGTGATCCATGCGGAAGATGTAGATGCCTATAAAGAAAGCTATTTGAGCAAGAAAAGCAGCCGCCGCAAAGCGAGCTAATTTTCTGTCGCTAGTTGACTCGGCTCCTCAGAGTCCATTTAATGATAATAGCAATAGAAGTGAGGGAGCGCCTACCTCTACTTTTGTAAAATCGGCACCTTTTGTATGATCTAATTCTGTGCACCATAACAAAAAAGGGATCGCGACTTTTTTGTTATGTTGCTCTCTTTGAGAAAGAGGCCTGAGGTTGCGTGCTCTGGTATTAACAAGAGGGAGAATACCGTGGAATTTGGGAAATTATTTGCTGTTAATGTGGAGTTCAAAGACCTCGATTTTCCCAGAGAAAAAGACAAATACCTCTCTTTAGAAGTTGTTTTAATTGCGAGAAACCATCAAATTCTACAACCACTCCTCTATGAGCTCAAACATAAAGCTTTAATAGAACTTACGCGTGAGGGAATTGCCCAACATGCGATTCACGAAGTTTTTTCGGAGGCGTGTTCTTTATTGGGCGAAGTGGCCTCCTTAAATCGGCAAACAAAGCAAGTTTGGTTAAGTAACCACCTGATCGTCTCTTATCAGCATTTAATTTTGGTGACACAGGAACATTCTATTTTAGACGATATTACCAAAGAGGAAGAATTTACCCTTGCGTTACAAGCCCTTTTTAGCGCTTTGCGCGTGCAGGCAAAAAAGACAAGCGTGATGAAAAAAACAGGCTCTTATGGGAGCCGCAAAACAAAAAGCATCCAAAAAACGACTTATTATTCCGATAAAGAATCATTGCCCAAAAATCTTGAGAACGTCCCTTTTCCAAAAAATGCCGAAACAGGCCCCCTAAACTTACGTTCAAACAAGCGTCTTTATGAACTACAGTTGGGCGAGTAGCCGAGGGGCATTTGAACAGTCCTTTGTTCGCTTTATTTCAAAACAAAGGAATGCCATAAGTAAGGGGGCTTATGCCCTTTCAGAAAACTGTGAGCGTTTCTGGAGGTTTCACCCTGCCTTACTGTATGGCTTTTCGATGATGCTGGGGATTCAAGCTGCTCTTTTTAAGGGGGCTATTCTTTTTTTACCTTTTTTTGTGCTCTGGCTTCCTCTGGTAATCACTCCCCTAGAACGGTTTTTGCAATTAAAAATAAGACTCATATTAGCTTTAGGAATGGTTATAGGAGCCTATCTGTATGCGCACACGATTTACTTATATCCGCAAGTTCCCTCCGAAGGGATTCAAGGAATTGCCTGTATTGATATTTCTTCGGTGAAATCAGTCAAGAGCTTTCAAGGGCAAAGTTGGAAGTATACAGGAACTATGCGTAGCTTTATTCCTGCAGATGAACAAGCTTCGATTGCGCGCAACGTTCCTTACACTCTGTTTTTTTCACAACATTGTGATGCAGCTTCCTCTTATTTGGTGGAGGGAATATTAAAGGAATGGCGGCCAGGTTATTACATTCTAAAGTTAAAAAAAGATGAAACATGGCATCCCTTACCTTATACATGGAGTATGGCGGAACTGCGCTACAGCTGGAAGCAAAAGCTTTTTCAGTATATTTTAAAGCAAATTCCTCAAAAAAGAAGTGCGCGCTTTTTGGCCGGAATTGTAACCGGAGAGTTTGACGATAGCCAGCTGAGCTTTGAATTTTCCCGGTTTGGTTTGCAACACATTATGGCTATATCAGGGTTTCATTTTGCCATCATTGCTTCCATATTAGGTTTTTTTCTAAAGCAAGTATTTTCAAAGAATGGGCAAATCTTTATTTTGCTTATCTTATTGACGGGTTATTTTATCTTTTTAGGCCCTGCCTGTTCGATTATGCGAGCGTGGATCACCATTTCTATCAGCCTTTTAGGTTGTCTTTTGAATAAAAGGGCGTTTGGACTTAATTCATTAGGGATTGCTTTGATGATTATGCTATTGTTCAATCCACTGAGCTATCGGAGCCTCGCCTTTCAATTCAGTATTCTCACTACGGGATCTATTCTCTTGTTTATGCCTCTAATTTTACCTTTAATAGAAAAAATTTGGAAGAAAAGGCCCTTAAAGGAGGCAATTCGCATGAGCTTAACGGATCAACATGGGTATGTGATTTTGAGCATGTTTCGAGAGACTTTAGCGTTGTGCTTAGCCGTTAATTTAAGTGCGCTTCCTCTGATTCTTTTTTATTTTCATAAGTTTCCGCTGCTGAGTTTGGTTTATAATCTTTTTTTTCCATTCTTAGTAAGTATGGCTATGTTTTTGCTCATTATAAGTATGTGTATCGGATGTATTTGGCCTTACGCTGCCCAATTGCTGTATACTGTAACGAGTGAGTATACGGCTTTGATGTTAGATTTTACCTTTAATATGCCTACTTGTATGGATTATTTCTTGCGGGTGCGCTACTTCCCATTGGAAATTCTTGTAGGCTATTTGATGGTATTATTGATAGTCGGTATTCTCTTTAGCCCTAAAACACAATCGACAAGTCCTTATTTTACTTGAATATCTCTATGAATCGGAAGGCAGATAGTAAAGGTTGTTCCCTTATCTAATTCTGAGGCGACATAAATTTTTCCAAAATGTTTCTCAATGATAGTCTGAACGATCGATAACCCTAGACCCGATCCTCCCATTTTTTGAGAATGGACTTTATTCACGGTGTAAAAACGTTCAAAAATATGCTCAATCTCTTGAGCTGGAATCCCGATTCCCTCGTCTGCGATTGTAAGCTTAGCGATATTGTCTATTTTTGAAAGAGCGAGGGTGATTTTTGCAGGAGGCTTTGAATATTTAACTGCGTTTTCTAATAGGTTGAGCACCGCCATTTCCATGAGATCTATATCCGCCGTTAAGAGAATATCGTCCGATTTAATTAAAGTCATTTGGGCTTCTGGAAACCTATCTTTGATGGTATGGATGCAATTTTTCACTAATTGAGAAAGGTCGCATTCGATCAGGCGGGAAGAGGGGAGATGTTCAATATCAGAAATGGTTAACAAGTTTTTAATGAGCGTGGCCATCCTTTGACAATTGCGCACGATTTTTCCCAAAATTTCTTCCCTGACGGGAAGAGGAAGGTCTGGATTATCGTTTAGCGCTTCGGCAAAACCGTGAATAATGGTAATGGGAGTTTTAAGCTCATGGGAAGCATTGGCAATGAAGTCTTTTCTCATTTCTAAGATTTTATAATGGGACGATTTATCTTGTAACACCAAAATGGCCCCCGTATTATCAGTCTTGGGCGCTGCAATGACATCTAAATAAAGCTTCTCTTGGCGGGATTTAAGTTGAATATTGTCTGTTAAAGGATGCTTTTCGTGTTGGCAGGCTGAGAGCAAAGCGTAGCATTTGGATTGCCCTGTCAGGCTGAAAGGACTCCCGACAAGCTGTTCTGGGCGTAATTCTAACCATTCACACGCCTTATTATTTGCATACGTGACTGTCATGTTAGGATTTACAGCTACCACCCCTTCCATTAAAGATTCCAAAATGGTTTCTTTTTCTTTTCTTTCAGAAGTAAGATTGCTAATGTGATTTTTAATTTTTGCTGATAAAGCATTAAGCGTTTCAGCTAGTTGCCCGAATTCATCCGTCCGGCCAGACCAGCTTAATTGGATTTCTGGAATAGAAGTATCTTGACCACTTTGGAAAGGCTTGACGATACGCAGAATTTGCTCAATAGGCCTTGTTAAGTAATTGATGATAAACCAAGTCATCAAGCTAAACAGCAGAAGGATGGCTGTAGAAAGGGCTAAAAAATTTACTTCAAAGTCATGGGTGAGGTCTGCCACATAATAATAGGGAAATGCCGTGCGGAGGACATATGTTTTGCCATGAAAATCGAACGCCTTAGCAATGTAGACAAATTTTTGGGAAAGAAGATTGGAATATGCTTCATGGTAACCATACCCATTTTTAAAGGCTTCTAACACTTCAGGATGGGAAACAACATAATCTTGTCTAAAGCGCAACCCCAGCAAACGCTTAGTATGGGAATCGTACAAGACTTTATGGTCGGTGGAAATCACGCTGACACGAAAAAAAAACGCGGATTTTTGGTATTTCAATCTTCTCACTAAGGCTTCATGATCGGGAGCAGATTTTATCCGCGCAATCAATTCTGTTGCCCGCTCTTCCATGGCCTTGATCACCAGCTTTTTGACTGTAGAGGAGATAAAAGGATAAAGCAAAGCCGTAAAGATTAAGAAAATGATAATATAGGCGATTAGAATTTTTTGACGAAAGCTAAACATAATTTATAAGATGAGGATCTCTTTCGAGCGGTTAGTCAGATTTTCATATCCCTTTTCTGTAATAATGATCGTATCTTCAATGCGAATACCCCCTACTTTTGGAAGGTAAATCCCTGGCTCAAGAGTGATCACCATCCCAGCTTCTAAAAGAACATCTGCATAAGGAGGTTTATTGCGGAGAATAGGGAATTCATGTACTGCTAATCCAATTCCATGCCCTAAGCTATGAGTAAAATTTTCCCCATAACCAGCCTCTGCAATGAGATTTCTTGCAGCTAAATCCAATGCTCCGATGGGAGTGCCAGGACGGCATAAATGTAAAGCCGCTTGTTGGGCTTGGAATACGCAATCGTATAGAGGCAATAGCTGAGGTTCTACATGGCCAAAAAAAAGGGTGCGCGTCATATCTGAATGATAGTGGGCATATGTTACCCCAATGTCGATTAAAACAGGATGCCCTTTCTTAAGCTGAGTAGATCCTGCCCGATGGTGAGGCATCGAGCTATTCGTTCCAAAAGCAATAATAGGTTCAAAGGCCACTCCCTTTGCTCCATGCCTTTTCCAAAATAGCTCAAGCTCAAGGGCGATTTGTGCTTCTGCGATCCCTTCTTTTAACAATCTACACACATAATCAAATCCTTGTGATCCTAAGATGGCTGCTTGGCGAAGTAAGCCCATTTCTTCAACTGTTTTAATGGCACGCAAAGGTCGCAAAGGTGAATCAAGGGGAGCTAGAGAAAGGGGATGTGAAGCTTTTCGTATCTCCTCTTGGAGGCCTAAAAAGCGCAGGTAGCTTGTTTCGCTGCTTGAAAATCCTAGGGTTGTAATAGAAGGAAGTTCGTTTAAAAGAGAGCTTAAAGCATGTTCTTGGGCAAGCAAAACAGGAAAAGGGCTGCGCTTAAGACATTGCTCATAATAACGGCCATCGACAAGGAGATAACTATGATGAGGGTGAAGCAAAATTGTGCCGGATGAGATAGGAAATCCAAGTAAATATAAAAGGTTAATTTCATCTTCGATCAGCAGGGCATCACACGGAAGCTGAGAAAATAAGGCGGCTAAGCGTTCTTTAGAAGGTGTGGGCATAATGAAACTCAAACTATTCCTTCATGCTCATGGTTGAAATTGCCTTGCAATTTCTTCGCGTGAAAGATGGATGGCGATTGGTTTTCCAAAAGGACAATAAAAGGGAGAGTCACATTTCCAAAGCTGCCGCACAAGATTTTGAGCTTCTTGTATGGAAAGAAGATGGTCTTTTCTAATTGCTGATTTACTTGCAATTTGAGCTAAATACTTCTCCCTTTCTTTTTTAAAAGAAGCCGATTGGTGCATTTCTGTCAAACCTTTCATCAGCTTATCCACAAAAAGGGAGATATCGCTATTCCCAAAGAGGCTAGGTATGCCGTCGATAATAAAAGTTGTCGGCCCAAATTCCTTGATTTGAATTCCCATGGCATTAAATTCGGGAAGATACTCTTTTAGTAAGGAGGCTTCTAAAGGAGTCGTTTCAAGGGTATAAGGGATTAAAAGAGTTTGAATAGAAAATGGGGGGGAAACTTTCTGCAATTGTTCAAATAAAATACGAAAATGAGCGGCACGCTGATCGATCAACCCGATGCCGATCTCGGCGGGTTTACTCGAAGGAAAGGCATTGGTATAATGGGTCAAAATAAAGCCTTTGATTGTTGTGAGGACGAGAGGGACGTTTTTTTGCGGGGAAAGAGGAAGAGACTCGGGGAGAGGGGCTTCTTCTTGGTTTTTCGTGGGTTCTATTTCCGCACAGGCTTTTTGGGGGTAATTTGTAGGATAGCTCGATTCCTTCAAAAGAGAATAGTCAAAAAAATGTCCACCTAAACTTCCAAAAGAGAGGGGAGGGGGATTGTCCAATTGTTCCCTCTCTTCAAAAGGAGGAGTAAAACTCAAAGGGGCAGCAAAGCTAATAGGGGTGCTTTCCTGGTTGGAAGGATATAAAGCTCTTTGCACAGAAGAAATAATCAATTCTTTAATGAGCGATTCTTGCCTCAAGCGAACTTCTTTTTTTTGAGGATGCACATTTACATCCACCAAAGCGCCTGGGAGGGATAAATGCAAAATGAATAAAGGATACCGATTAGTTGCAAGTGCGGTTCCATATCCTTCGCGCACAGCAAAAGAGATAGAGGGGCTTGTCACGGCCCGTTGATTAATAAAAAGAAACTGGCCGGTGCGATTTGGACGGCTCACCGAAGGGTAGCCGATATAGCCGGTTATTTTGCATCCCTCTTTTTCCCCTTCCACAAAGCACACATCTTGCGAAAACTCCTGCCCCAAAACTGCCTGAATTCTTTCCCTTAATTTTTCAGAAAAAGGGGAAGTTGGTTGAGGAAGGGGCGTTTTTAAAAGGGTTTCCTGATTACTAATCAGCTCGAATTGAATGTCAGGGTGTGCAAGGGATTGCAGGGTTAAAATTTTAAGAATTTCATGGGTATCATAGGTGGGAGATTTTTGAAATTTTCTGCGGACAGGGACGTTAAAAAAAAGAGATTTTACTTCAACTGTTGTTCCTGGTGAGCGAGCAGCTGGACAACACCGAAGAATTTTTCCCCCTTCTGCTAAAATCAGCGTGCCTTTTAATTTATCTTCCTCAGTTTCGCCAGAAGCGGGGGATGTAAGGAGCATAAATTTAGAGATAGCCGCAATCGAAGGAATGGCTTCTCCTCGAAAGCCCATGGTACTCAATGTTTCCATATCCTCAACTTCCCTCAGTTTGGAAGTCGCGTGCCTTTCCAGCGATAAAAGCGCATCATCTTCGGTCATCCCATATCCATTATCAGAAATTCGAATTAACTGCCTTCCCCCTTCTTGAATTTCGACACAAATCTCAGTCGCTCCCGCATCGATCGCATTTTCAATGATCTCTTTTACGACCGAGGCGGGGTTCTCGATAACTTCGCCTGCAGCAATTTTATTGATGGTGTGTTCGTCTAAAATACGGATTTTGGAAGGCATATAAAATTTCTTTTTTAGGTTATTCCCTCAACTTTTATCGACAAAAGTTTAACAGATTTCTATGTTTATCGCTACAAACTTAGTGATTTAAATCGTTAAATGAAGGGATTTAATTCAAAAAAAACACTTGTAGCTAAAGGTCGGAGTCGACATACTCTTACTTGGACTGATTTGCATTCAATCAGTTAAATAGCTTAAACCGTGATAAAAGATAAAGACACTATAATAATCCGTTAAAGTCGTTTGATTTAGATTAACCAACCAAAAGAATAATATGCCAAAAGCAAAAAATCGGATGGTGAAAGCTCTTCGAAGAGTTAACAAAAAGAGCTTGAATCAACCTATAATTCGCCGAGTTTCCTCATTTACTTATTTGAATGTTACCCAATTTTTAGGCGCTTTGAATGATAACATCTACAAGCTCTTAATTGTTTATTTTTTCATTCAGTTAGAAGGAATAGAAAATAGCCATAAAATATTAGCGATGACCGGGGCTATTTTCGTGCTGCCGTTTCTTTTGTTTTCAGCTTCATCGGGAACGCTTGCCGATCGATTTAGTAAACGAAATATCATTGTTTTAACAAAAGTCTTCGAATTAGTCATCATGGGATTCGGCATCTTGGCTTTCCTGTACGAAAGCAAATGGGGGTCTTGTTGTATCTTATTTTTGCTGGCTACTCAAAGTGCAGTTTTTGGTCCTTCTAAGTATGGGATTTTGCCCGAGCTGGTAGAAACAGATAAAATTTCCAAGGCTAATGGTTTAATGTCCTCCTTTACCTTTTTGGCCATCATATTGGGAACCTTTTCCGCTTCGTTTTTGCTCGACATCACGGGTCGAGATTTTATTGTCGCCTCCCTCTTTTGTACCTTAATTGCTTTTGTGGGCATGTTGACAAGTTTTTGTATTGAATATACGCCCCCTGCTGGATCGTCTAAAAGGTTTAATATTCGCTTTCTTCATGAGATTTATGACATCCTTCTGTTTGCCCGCCATGAACCCTCTCTTTTAGCCGCTATTCTCGGTTCTGCTTTCTTTCTCTTTTTAGGAGCATTTGTGCAGCTAAATATGATTCCTTATGCGGTTCAATCTCTCCATTTAACCGACATTCAGGGAGGCTATCTCTTTTTATTAACGGCCATGGGAATAGGAACTGGCTCTTTAGTAGCGGGCAAGATTTCTGGAAAAATTGTGGAATTAGGACTCGTTCCTCTAGCAGGCATGGGAATTGTCTTTAGTTGTTATTTAATGGACCTTTTTTCAGATCATTTAGCAGTGATTCTGCCCTTGGTGGTGGTTTTGGGAATGTTTGGGGGGATCTATCAAATTCCTTTAGACTCTTATATTCAAGTGGCTAGTCCCAACAAATATCGAGGTCAAGTGATTGCGGCAACCAACTTTTTAAGTTTTTTTGGTGTGCTTTGCGCCTCCTGTCTTCTTTATATTTTAGCGGAAATTTTTGGTCTAGGAGCAGACAAAGGATTTACCATTATTGGAAACATTTCCTTAATCGTTACCATCGCTGTCACTTTCCAATTTTTTGATTATCTGAGCCGATTTGTGGCAATGGTTCTTTCCCGTTTACATTTTAAAATCCGGTTCCATGGAATAGAGAACATCCCGAAAGCCCCAGCAATTTACGTGTGCACGCACACTGCTTGGAATGATACTTTACTTTTGTTGGGAGCCCAAAGACGCCGCATCAGATTTTTTATTGAGCACGAGCAAGAGCACACCAAATGGTTTAAACGCTTTTACCACTTGTTACGGGTGGTGCAAATTCCCTCTATTCAGCCGCTTCAAAATAATGCGCAGTGCTTGGCAGATATTAAAAAAACTTTAGATCGGGGAAGCTCCGTGTGCATTTTTGTGGAAAACGAAAATGTGTGCGAAGAACTCTATGCCTTAGAGCAGGCTTACTCGATTCAAAAAATTTTAAAAGACACCCCTTACCAAATTATTCCGGTTGCCATTGAGAAAGGGGAAAAAGAATCGTCTTCCCCTTTTTTCACTCGATTGCTAGAAAAGTTTCGCGTGCCCGCCTCCATTTCGTTTGGTGCCGTTGTCTGTAAAAACTTTCCCAACGGGCAGCTGGTATCTCAGTAAACTTTGAAATTTTTTAGAGCGGTCCCCTTTCTTTCCATCCCTCTTTCCCAATGAGGGGAACAAAACGCACGTATTCAAGGCGCTCTGTGGAAAATGTTTGATCGGGGAGGGCGCGCACTCGAATAAGCTCTTGGCCTAGAGTGTCTCCAACCGGCATAATTAAACGCCCTCCCATTTTAAGCTGCTGGCGTAGCGATTGAGGGACTTTAGGTCCACTAGCGGTGATAATAATGGCATCAAAGGGGCCTTTATCGGGCAATCCAAGCGTGCCATCTCCAATCACTACCTCGACATTGGTGTAATTTAAATGTTGCAAGCGCTCTTGGGCTGTTTGTGCTAAATGAGAAAGCCTTTCAATTGTGTAAACATTTTTGCAAATGTTGCCTAGTACGGCAGCTGCATACCCAGAACCGGTTCCTATTTCTAAGACAGTTGAATTTTCATCGACTTGAGCTGCTTGAATCATCAGAGCTACAATGTAAGGTTGGCTAATCGTCTGCCCTTCTCCAATTGCTAAGGGGCTATCTTCGTAAGCATATGGGATGAAGGGCGGAGGGACAAATTGATGACGTGGAACTTCACGCATCGCTTTTAAAACGCGCGGATCCTCAATATGGCGAGGAATTAATTGCTGTTCCACCATCAAATTTCGTTGTTTTTTATAAAAATCTTCCATACTATTTTTTTACTAATCTTAATTAATTTAAATCAATTAATTTGTTCGAGCAAACTTTTTACTCGTTGATCCCAAGTATGGTTTTGTAAAACTTTTTGCTTGCCTTTTTGCGCCACAGCTCGCCGATGTTCTTCATTTTCAAGGAAGTGAGCGACCTGTTCTGGCAATTGATCGATTTTGGACGATTGATAAAGAAGAAGATCCTCATAATTATTGAAAAACTTATTTAAGTAAGCATTTTCAGCAGTTATGACTAGGGCATCGCAGGCTAATCCCCCCAAAATCCGTTCTTGCCCGCCTCTTTTAAGATGGGGGCTACTATTTAACACAATTTTACTTGTTTTCATGACGTCATATGAAGCGGCATAGTCAATTGGCGGGTGAAAGGTCGTGCGGGCTTCTTTCCCTAGAGCTTTTTTCCAATAAGCTTGGTCTTCTGTCGAGCAAAATAAATGCACAGGTAGATCCTTTAAGGCTTTGATAAGATCGATACGCCCTTTTCCTTTCACGCACAGCTCAATTTCACGGAAAATAGTGAAGTAGGGGATTGCTCGCAGATCGAACCGTTGGATTTGTTTAATTTGTTGATTAAGTTCCCAATTAAAGGCTTCGATAAAGGAAGTAGAGGAGTCTGCAAAGGTCTGATGCACAGCAAATTGCATGGCTTTGGCAAGATAGGCGGGGTAGTTTTTCTTCCACTGTTGCATGCGACTTTTACAATCAATGTAAGAGGCTAGCATGACAATTTCAAACGTTTTACTCTGTTCAGTTTGCTCCAAAACTTCTCTTTCAACGGCGTGAGGTAAGAATAGGTGGTTGGAAAAATGGAGCGACTCCAAAAGCTCACAAAAAAACTCATCCACACAAGCGATGCTTATATGGGGACTTTGAAGTAAGCCATAATAGTGATAGGGTACATCCACTAAGTAAGAAAGATGGGGCTTTTGAATGAGGTCGCACAAAAAATTTCCTTCAGCATCAAGCGGCGCTCCATTAAAACATATGGTAAGGTCAGGAGGATCGCGGAGCAGAGTGTTTTCTATTTCTTCTCCCTTTAACAGCCGGCAATTCAAGCCTGCGCGACACAAAGCCTCGTAAAGCTTTTCTGAAAAATGGTGTAAAACTTGATATTGGCTGCTTTCAGGCATCAAAACATCAATGCGATTCATCATGAGAAACCCCGTTTATTCAGAGGAAAAATAACGATTGAGGTGGTGTAATAATTGAGTGGCGCGATGATCCCATGTGTGGCCAGTTTGAATGATATGTTGCCCTTGTTGAACTCTTGCTTGCCTTTCAGCTTCATGGTTGAGAAAATAACCGATTTTTTCGTTAACGGATTCCCATTCTCCATGGCGATAGTAGAGAAGGCTATTGCGTTTAAATTGCGCTAAAAGGTAGGGATTTTCTTGGCATACCACCAGGGCTCCCAATTGGGTACCTGCTAAAATGCGTTCATGCAGGCCACTCTTAATCCAGGCACAGCTACTTAACACAATTTTTGCCTGTTGCATGATTTCCAGAGCTTGTGGATAAGGCACGGGGGGATGGCATCGTACATTTGGCTTATCTTTAAAGTAGTCGCTCCAACTTTTAGATCCATCAGGAGCTCCAAAAACCTCGACTTGGGCATCTTGAATGCCGCGCACTAGTTCCGTTCGATCTTTGCCTCGGATGTAACGTTCTAGAGTGTCCAATAGCTCTATGAAGTTGATTTCTTGTGAGGGGATAGGATTTCCTTGTTTAGCCTGCCTATCGACTGCTTGCACAAAAGCATGGAGATAAGAAATACCATCCTGATATAAAGCCATTTCCACGGTTTCATGGAGGGCGTTGACTAAGGGTTTAGAAAAACGGTGATCCCAGCTTTCGCGGATTTTTTCATAATCGATGCAGGAAGAGAACATCACCACTTCGTGTGGGCGCCTTGAATCTAGGTTTTTAAGCTTTTTGTCTACTCCATGAGGAAGAAAAAAGGTATATTCACAGTCAAGTTCATTAAAAAATTGGCTTCCTAAATTGTCGACGCAAGTGGTAAGGGTTAAGGGGCTATTAGCTAAAGGAAAGAAGTGAGTAGGGGCGTCCACCAGATAAGCGACATGAGGAATTTGAATCAGGTCGCAAAAAAAGCGCCCTTCCTCGTCTGGCAAAAGGCCGTTAAAAGAAAGGGTGCAGTCTGGCGGATTTTGAAAAATTTGATCGAGAAAGGGCTCGGGATTTCCTTTCTGCGCTTCGAGGATACGACAAATAACTCCTTGGCGAGAAAGGGCCTCGGCAAATTCTCTCGTAAACTGATTCAAGACACCGTATTGGCTGCGGGAAGGGACAAAGATATCGATACGATTGATCATTTTCTAACCGAGTGGGTTAAGGTTATTTAATAGGAATCCATTTTTTGCGCGTTCCTAATAGCTTTCCTTTTCTTTTTTTGGTCTCTACCTCAGCTGCCTTGTGCTTCTGCAGGTCGCGTCTTGCTGTTTGCTCAATGCCCAGCATCGCATGCAATCTCTCGGCAACTTGGCTTTTTTGTTGTTGCACTTTTTCCCATAAAGAGGTTCCCATATTTTGGGGATTATCCAGGAAGGCTTGGATATCATGGGGAGGCATGGCTGAATTTGAGTAAACGTTTTCGAGCTGTTTCTCTATATCTCGGCGCATATCATTCATTCTTTCAAGCATTTGGGTGAGTTCTTCATCCGAGATAGGCTTTTTTTCTGAAGGAAAAGGTGCTCCAGCTTTTCCAAGGTATGCAGGAGAAGCCTTTTTCTTTGGGATTTTTTTATTAAAAGCAAAATCAAAAATACTCGGTCGGTTTTCTTCCATCTTCGCTCTCACCTACAAAGAAAAATGCTCAATTTGCTAAAGAAAAATCTTTACAGTTTTAATTGCACCTTATCAGGCTAGTCAAAAAAGCTCAAGAAAGGGACTAACGAACGCCAGAGACTAGGCTTCCTATTTTGCTAAAATTTTTTCTATGTCCATCAATTGCAGGGCTTTGAAAAAGCTAGGCTTTCGCAAATTTTTATTTGGCCCCTTTCCGTCCAAATTTTGGTTTTTCTTTGAGGTTTTCCACTCCTTTGAATTTAACAAGCAGGCAGCTTTTCACAGAAAATCTACCCTAGCTGCCAAAATCGGGTGGGTTTACTGAAAAAACAAACGGGGGAGGGAGGGGATTTACAAAAAGAACCGCCCTGCTTGCTGAGGGGCGAGTTGCCGATAAGGAGCTTTCCTATGCAAAGAATTGAAATAAATCCAATGAAAAGCTATACTTTTTCGTGCAGGAACAATCATAATTTTAATTCGAATAAACTCTTAATTAAAAAGACTAATTTGAGGCGTGTTAGGTTGAAGAAAATGTGCTTGGCTGATTCCAAAAGCCAACTTGTACACACTCAACTGATAGAGATGCGTAGGGTTTATTCTACCAATTGTTGTAGGAATAATCCTGGCTAATTAGTTTTTTTATTTAAAATGTTAGACAAACGAGGGATGACGGCAATGGGCTATTTGGAAGAATTTCACGCGCAAATTCAAAATAGAGATTTCAATAAGTTTTTTCAGCTTTGGGAAGAATATTGTACGTGTGATGTGGTAGATGCTGAGGAACTCCTTCAGTTACTAGGCATGTTAAAAAAGTCCGAGCTGGCTAAGCATTTTGGCCCCTATGTGGAAACCGCTCTTCCCACCTGGGAGAAAATCGAAAATCCAAAAGATGCTTACGAAGTTCTAAAATTGCTGATCGATTTAGAAACGACAAATTCTCCTTCCTTAGCTGAAATCACTTACAATACTCTTAAAAAACACCATGGTTCCGATCCCTTATTTGAAGAGCGCATCCGGTTAGTGGGGCTGCGCAAAAAAGATAAATTTCAAGGGGCTATCGCCAACTATGATTTATTAGCTCATTTGCAAAAAGGCAGAGCCGTTTTTCATACTGCAGGTTGGGGAACCGGCGAAATTATGGATGTTTCTTTAGTAAGAGAGCAAGTGATCCTGGAATTTGAGTGGGTATCGGGGCGAAAAGATCTTTCCTTTGCCAATGCTTTTAAGACACTTATTCCCCTTCCTGATCACCACTTCTTAGCGCGCCGCTTTGCAAATCCTGACCAGCTCGAAAAAGAAGCTAAAGAAAATCCCGTAGCTGTCGTTCAATTGCTCTTAAAGGATTTGGGTCCTAAAACTGCCGCCGAAATTAAAGACGAGCTATGTGAACTCGTGATTCCCGAAAAAGAGTGGAATAAATGGTGGCAAGGGGCCCGTGCCAAAGTAAAAAAGGACACCATGATTGAATCCCCCGAAGGGATCAAAGATCCTTTTAGACTGCGTAAAAAAGCTGTGAAGCATGAAGAGAGATGGCAAAATGCGATCGACACTCAGACGGGTACGAATGAGCTTCTCCAAACTTCTTATCAATTTGTCCGTGATTTTCCCAATATTTTAAAAGATCAAGAAGTGAAAAAAAACTTGCAAGCTAAAGTGACTGGCTTACTCACCAAATCCGATCTTCTTCCCGAACAAGAGCTACAAGCCCATCTTTTTCTGGAATCTTTTTTAGGGCTGACAGAGCATGGTAAGATGGCTCAAGCTTTAATTGTAAAATCGGAACAACCTTTTGAACTGATTCAAAAAGTGGATATTACGCCATTTAAAAAACGGGCTTTGATGGTTGTGAGACAATTCCGGTCAGATTGGTCTCATATTTTTCTGGAAATGTTGGCTAAAACAGATCAATCCCCTTTGAGAGAATACCTCCTGAAGGAAATCTGCGCGGACGCCGAGGCAAAAACTTTGTTAATTAACCTTTTGGAAGATTTGTTGCATTATCCTACAAAAAATCCTGAGTTGTTCGTATGGTATTTCCAAAAGGTCGTTAAAAAAACCGAGGAGATTCCTTTCCACGACAAAGAGGGTCAAGGGCGCTTCTTAGATAGCTTCCTTGTGCTTATGCATAAATTAGAGGGGGATCCTCAAAACCGCGAGCTTATTCGCAAAATGTACAACTTAATCAGCGAAAAGCGTTACGCCGTGATTCGTGCTTTGATTGAAGGGATGAGCAAAGAGTTTGTAAAAGAGTTTTTATTGCTTGCCTCAAAATGCCAGACTTTCACAGAACATGATTTAAAAATCTTAGCTTCTTTAGCTTCTGTAGTGCATCCTACTTTAGGGGCGTCTAAGCAAAACAAAGAGGCTAAGCACGATCCAAACGTTATCTGGACCACTGAGGAAGGATACTTACAAACGCAAGAAAGAATCCGGCAGATTGGGACGACTGAAGTGGTGGAGAATGCGCGTGAAATTGAAGCTGCGCGTGCCTTAGGCGATTTACGCGAAAATTCGGAGTATAAATTCGCGCTAGAAAAACGGGCTCGCCTTCAAGGAGAATTAAAGCATCTTTCTGAACAGCTTAATCGCGCGCGCATCATCACCCAAGAAGATGTCTATCTCAATCAAGTAGGTGTAGGGAGTATTGTGGAATTAGAAGATGCAGAAAAAAATTTGATTTCTTACACGATTTTGGGGCCTTGGGATGCCAATGCAGACACCAACATTCTCTCTTTTCAATCTAAGTTTGCCGAAGCCATGTTAGGGAGGAAAGTGGGGGAAAAATTTGAATTTCGCAATCAGTCTTTCACTGTCCGAGCAATTAAAACCATCTTTCAAAGTTAACCCAATTTGGCTCTTCTTTAAGATGATTTAAATAAGTCTAATTCCTGGTAGAAGACAGCCGCGGTGTTTTCTATCGGGAAGGCGATAAGATAACTCTCTTGCGCCTAACTGTCCTCTACTTACAGGAGATTGAAATGGAAATTGTCGTTGCGAGTTCGAATTTACATAAAATTCGTGAATTTCGCGAAATGTTTAAGTGTTTGCCCAAAGTCGATCTCTTATCTCTTCTTAACTTTCCTCACTATAATCCCCCTCCAGAAGAAGGAAAAACCTTCCAAGAAAATGCCCAAAGAAAAGCCCTAGATGCAGCTAAAGCCCTTGGCAAATGGGTGCTAGGAGATGATTCAGGATTGGTTGTTCCCGCTTTAGATGGGGCGCCAGGGATCTATTCAAGGCGTTATGCGGGTGAAGATGCCACCGATGCGGAAAACAGACAAAAACTTTTGCAAAATATGCAGCACCTCCACGATATTCAGCGTTCCGCTTATTATCAATGCTCGCTTGTCCTAGCTTCCCCCACAGGAGAAATTAAAAAAAATGTGACAGGAATCTGCGAAGGAATTTTGCTAAAAGAAGAAAAAGGGCGCTACGGATTTGGGTACGATGCCTTATTTGTCAAACACGACTATGATAAAACGTTTGCCGAAATAGATGATTTCACTAAAAACCGAATTTCTCATCGTTATAAAGCTTTTGAAAAGTTGTTAGGAGTTTTGCAAAGCTTATAATGCATTATTTTATTGATGGCTATAACCTCATGTTTCGCATCTTGCGCGTGGGCGACAATCTCACTTTGCAGCGCGAAAAAATCATTGAAGACCTTCACACCAAAATTGAAGCTTTAAACCTAAATGTGACCTTAGTTTTTGACGCTCAGTATCAACTAGGAGAAGCGTCGCGCACCCATTATAAGCGGTTAGAGATCGTATTTTCTGCAGCCGGCGAAACAGCCGATGAGTTGATTATTAGCGAATTAAAGGCGCGTCAAATCCCTTTTCAGTGTACCGTGGTGACTTCTGATAAGAAATTAGCTTGGTTATCCAGGCTGCAAGCCGCTAAAACAGAAACGGTCGAAGAATTTATGGGATGGCTCAATAAAAGGTATGCCAATCGTGGACGGCGCACCGCTCTGCCCCGCCTTCAACCAGAGAAGAAGCTAAAATCGCCGCCAAAAAAAGTAGCCGCTGAACCTCTCTCCGCAGTTCTCCCTGAAGATTGCTTTTCTTATTATCTCCAGGCTTTTCAGAAAAACTTGGAAAAACTTGAGGAGGAAGCTCCTCTAAAGCGGAAAAGAAAAACTTCGCTTAAAAAAAATAAACCAATCAAAGCCGAGCGAGACTTATTGGAATCAGATTATACGCGCTGGGAAAGACTTTTTAATGAAAGGCTGAAAGAGGTCTAATGGAGTGTAACGGATTCGAACCGATGGCCTCAACAATGCCATTGTTGCGCTCTACCAACTGAGCTAACACCCCAGAAGCTCTCCATCATATTGAAGAGACCATTTTTTTTCAATAACTCTATTGTAAAAGTTAGTTACTCCTATTGGGGCTAACTTCACACTTGTGAAGCTATTAATGGCTTGATAGAGCGCACACTGAGAAGTTGAGGTTTTAACCCCTCCTGCTATTCTTTATAAGCTGCGATACCTAAACCAAGCTACTAAATTGAATCCGGGTCTAAGACTTTGCAGATATTTCGAAGAACATCTCGGTTTTCCTCTATTAAAGCCTTTCCACTGTCTTCAAGCACTTTAATGGTCTCAGGTCGTGTGTCATCAAGTCCAGGAGCATGGCCTTCAAACTCATACTGAAGGCGATGGTATGCGCCAGGGCTTAGCATTCCTTTAAGAATTTCGTTTGTTTCAGATTCGGGTTGAGTTAACTCAAACCAGAGTGAGGGGAGAGAAGGACCAAGATCTGCACAAGGATTTCCTGTTCCAAGAGATAGCAAAAATAGATTTTTTTGAATGGATCCATTATCAAGAGATTCAAAAACACAGGGGAGGGCAGGGTTATTTTGCAAAGCACCTCCATCAATTAAAAAGTCATTAATGGAGGGGTGTGGGCAAACAGGAAAAAATGTTGGAGCAGCCGATGTCGCTTGAGCAGCAAATCCCATAGAAAAATCTTCCTTTAGTTCAGTAGTTATTGAATAAAGCGGAGGAGGAGGCGTACGGGTATAATAGTAATGAGGAGAAAGCACGCTTGGGTATCGATCCTCTAACTTTTTTAAACTATATGAAACTGTTTTTAATCCTGCTTTGGTGAAAATATGTACTGTCTTATCAAAAGCATAGGAGGAAGGAGTTTTGGTAAGAAATGATATAACCCCTGAAACACAATTTTTAAATAACTGTTCAACCTTATCTCCAATTGCATTCACAGTATTAGCGGTGACTACTACATCGGTTAGGGCAGATGACAGAAGAGCTGTGTTGCCCAATTTTTCCATAAGAAACGGTGAGGGATCATTATACTTGCTGCGATGAATAGCCCAAGCTATTTTTTCGTGGAATTTTAACTCTTCTGGAGGAGGAGCATATGCAGGATTTAGCTGGAAAATGGCTGAGTGTTCGTTAGTATAGATATTTAAAAGATCTTGAGCTGTATACTGTGGAAGTCTTGGGTCTTTTTCCTGGGGCTTACTTAGTCCTAAGGCCAAAATTCCCCCAGTGGAAGTCCCCCCAATTAGCTTGAATAAACTTGCTATGGGTTTTTTTGTTATTTTCTCGATTTCTACTAACACAGTGATTGGAATAATGCCCCGAATTCCTCCCCCGTCTAGCGAGAGGATAGGGTAGATTGTTTTTTTTTCAGCTTCCGCGTTTAATCGCCCCTCCGGCGGGGAAGAAATGTCATCTTTAAAATTACGCTTAGCTTGCTCGATTTTTGTTAAATAAATTTTTTCGCACTTTTCATAAGTGTTCTTGCATAATTGCATTTTGTTGTAGGGCATACCTTGCCAAACTTCTAGGAGTACATCCTTTATTTCATTTAGCCGAGCTGGCATCCAACAGCTCTTTAGGTTTTGTTTAATACCCTTTAAAGCATTAACACTCCGCAAGCACTCTCTTATTTCGGAATGGGTACGATTTAAAAGAGGTTGAATCGTAGAGCGTTCTTTAATATCCTGAGGCATAATGCGCGTGATCAAGGAGAAATTCCTACTAAATAGTGATAATTCACTTTTGCTAGAAATGGAGTTGATTTGGTTGGCCGAAAAAGATTGTAAAACCCTGTAGTAGCCTATTTCGCGGCTCCCACGATCTTGATTAATCTTTTCACAATGCTCTTGTAAACGCCTACTTTCCCACAATGAATAAGGGATGCTGTTATCTACTGATGGTAACATGAGGCTTCCTTTTTCGGAACGGGTACCATTTAAAAGAAGTTGAATCTTAGAGCGTTCTTTAATATCCTGAGGCATACTGGCTTTGATCAAGGAGAAATTCCTACTAAATAGTGATAATTCATTTTTGCCAGAAATGGAGTTAATTTGGTCGGACGAAAAAGATTGTAAAATCCTGTAGTAGCCTATTTCGCGGCTCCCATGATCTTGATTAATCTTTTCACAATGCTCTTGTAAACGCCTACTTTCCCACAATGAATAAGGGATGCTGTTATCTACTGATGGTAACATGAGGCTTCCTTTTTCGGAACGGGTACCATTTAAAAGAAGTTGAATCGTAGAGCGTTCTTTAATATCCTGAGGCATACTGGCTTTGATCAAGGAGAAATTCCTATTAAATAGTGATACTTCACTTTTGCTAGAAATGGAGTTGATTTGGTCGGACGAAAAAGATTGTAAAACCTTGTAGTAGCCTCTTTCGCGGCTCCCACGATTCTGATTAATTTCTTCACAATGCTTTTGTAAGCTGTTACTTTCCCACAATGAATAAGGTTTAGTGTTATCTACTGGTGGTAACATGAGGCTTCCTTTCTTGGATTTAGAGTAAAGAGGTTGCTCTATTTTTTAATAAGCTTTCTTGGAAAGCTGGATACAATATTCCTGCAATTTCTGCAAAAAAATTTACCCATTTTAAATAAAAAAGTCCAAAGGGATTTGCTAACTTGTAGTTAAATAGAGATGCTCAAGAATCGTTTAAGACCTTGGATTATTAAACCTGGAAGACTGCTATGCTTTTAATTTTAAGAATTAAAGGTTGTGAGCAACTTATGCCAGTTAAAACGCAGGGGACAAGTGAGGGAAACCGAGCACTGGGCTTTACAATAGCTTGGTTGGCTGTCGAGCGAAAGCTCGGAGCCCATGGTGACCCAGCCATTTCTCACAAGGCCAGGGGGAGGGCCAAGGAAGCAAGGAATTTGAGTTTCACGAACAACCTATGCTAGCCTTTCTTAAAAAAAGTCTGAAGAAATTTCTATCGACACTCTAAGGTTAGCTCATGTATAGGAGAAGAGAGGGATGCAAGGTTTCCATTTAGGAAAGCAGCTGTTAAACGCTTTGAATCGCTCTTTTAGAATTCCACCTGCATTCTCGATTTATGGAAAAATGCCTCGGCATTCCCTCATTTATTGAGAGAAATTGCCGTTTAAAAAGAAGGAAAACATGTTTAATTCGATCATCCACCGCTTATTTTTTATTGGTTGCCTAATCGCGATTAAGACGGTCAGCGCACTCGAGCTTCCTGAAGGAATTGTATACACTCGCCTTTTTTTAGCGGATCAAACCTCTGTCCATGTCCTTGAAGTGGATCCTCATTTTTTTGAGATTATGCCTATCAAAAACAAGGATGAACTCGAAACGGTTAGCACTATAGCTAAACGACATAAAGCTATTGCAGCGGTCAATGGGGGATTTTTTAAAAATAAGGGGGATTTTGCCGGCCTTCCGATGGGAATTTTAAAAATAAATAACCAGTGGTATGGCACTTCTTACGAGCCAAGGGGGACAATTGGATGGTCTCAAGCCAATGAAAAAGTGTTTTTTGATCAGATATCGACCCAAATTTACGCCTATAGCGGAAATGCTGTGATTCCCATTGATGGGATAAACCGCATTTTAAAAGATAACCAAATTACATTGTGGAATTCTGGGATGGGAAAACAGCTTGATTATCCTAACCTTGGACTTCAGCTATTGGTCCAAGACCAAAAAGTTAGCAAAATTACAAGCAACAGGGCTCCCATTCCTCCAAATGGTTTCTCATTACTGGTAGGGACCCATAAAGCCGCTTCCTTTCCCCCGATCGCGGAAGGGGATGATTTTATTTGGGATATTCATCTCATTCCTCAATCTCATCCTCCTTATACGAAAAGTGAAGATTGGAGCGACTTAACTCACATTGTGGGAGGCGCGCCCATTTTAGTGCGGGGAGGTTGCCTTGTTAAAGATTTTTCTTCAGAACAGATCGGCTTTTATTTGCTAAATGCGCGTTTGGCTCGTACAGCCGTAGGAATTTTGGAAAACGGACATTGGTTGTTTGTGGTGGCCGATGGCTCCTATAAAAACCCATTGAATCCTAAAGGGATCACTATCTCCGATTTAGCGAGTTTGATGCAAAAGTTGGGATGTAAGGAGGCTCTTAATTTGTGTGGAGAAAAATATGCGACCATGTTCTTACAAGATAGGGTGATGAACGACACTCCTGACGGGGAGAGAAAAGGGGAAAAAGTAGCGGATGCTTTAATAGTTATACCCAAAACAAAATGAGCGGCCATTTAAAAAAAAGCCCAAGCTTTAGGATGCTTTTTTTATTTATCCGCAGGGACTCTATCTAAAATAAAGTTTACCTTTTCGCAAATTCCCTATAGCAACTCGAGAAAAAGGGTCTTAGGGATTAAAAGAAAAGTAGCTTTTAATGCGCTCAGGAAAGTAACTGAAAATCCAGTTTTGAAATTTAAGGCGGTATTTCTGATAGAGAATACCGCAGTAGAGGATTAAAATTCCGATTAGGCCGAGGATAACAGGAAACCAGCTCGAATTTTCAAAAATCCGGTAAGCAAGATGACTTAAGTAGAGGAAAATTCCCAGGGCTCCTGCCATTAATAGAATTTTTCTTTGCACAAGGATAGATAGAAAAAGCAACCCCAGGTTAACCAGCAGATAGAGCAGTAAGGTTCCTTCATTTTCAGGACGGCCCCACCACATCAGGTAGCTTAAATTAAACCAAAAAGCGAGCGTTCCAAAGAAATAACTCCAAAAGGCGTAATTTTCTTTCCCCCCGCGATCTAAAAAATGCCCTGCTGCGATGAGCCCTAATCCATAAAAAAAAGATACCCAGTGGGTGAGAAAATCCGCGTCTTCTTGAAATAAGCGCACAAAATCCAAAGCAAAAAACCATCCTGCTAAAAAAATAGGGATGGTGATAAAGGGAGAATGAAAGAATCGTAGGGCAACTAATCCTGCTAGGAGGGTTCCCACTTCCATAAATATCCGGCTTCCTCTGAGGCGGGAGTAAAAATTTGCATATTCGTCAGGATAGCTATCTGGCCAAATCTGTAAATAAACTTCCAAGCCATAAATCGCTAAAGGGATCATACAAATGGCAAGTGTGAAAAGTAAGCCAGCGGGTGTTTGTAGAGTTTTATTTTTCCATAGCGCTCTTCCAGACCCGCCTAGGAGGATAGAATAAAGAGAAGCTGTTAAAAAAATACCCCCTCCCCCTAAGAAATCCCAGTTTAAGCCCATAAATAAAACCATGGCACTTATGACTGTGAGAGAGCCTAAACAATAGAGTAGCTTAAAAGGGATGGTTTCTTGGGAGGATGATCGAGTTGTTTGAAGGGCCTTCCAAAGGACATTCGCTTTTTCTTTAGAAATATTGGCTTTCCCAGCTTGCAAGAAAAAATCTTCTTCCGAAATGTCCATTGGAATGGCTCACGTCTATTAATTAATATGCACTTGATCTTTCCGACCTGCATAAAGGTTGTAAACTATAGTCAGTTCGGTTATCTGCCGATCTTCATTAAAATGCAACTTCATAAAGGCGATGTAAGTTTTATTTTCTTTGGTTGTGCAAAGGCAATAAATGGTAGCGGATTGTGTGTGAGGGGAGACTGAGAAGCTCAAAACCTGGGCATACCATTCGCCTAACACACTTTTAATCCTTTCCATATATTCTAAAAAGCTTTCAGGAGTTTCTTTTGAAAGCTCCCCATTCACGGTTTTGCTAAATGAGGGAGCAAATATCAGCTCAGCCTCTTCTCTCGCTCCTCTTTCATCAAAGCTATACTGATTGAGAAATTCCACATAGCGAGAAGTAGAATCCAATAAAGTTTGATAATCTTCAGAAGCGTGAACTAAACTAGTAAAAAAAGCAAAAAATAGAGTTGTCGTAAGCAATAAATGTTTCATAATAAAACCCCTTTATTAAGATGGTGATTATATTATAATGGATATTGATATTTATTAAAATAAAAATAAAATAATCTATTTATGCTAAGTGTAATATAACTGTCCTAACTATTTTTATATAAATTGAGGGTCAATTCTCCACTAAAGCTGATAGTAATCTTCTAAAACTAACCTGAGGGGCAAAGCAGGTATTTTCTTGGATACACGCATCCTGTGCTTTTATAAAAGGTTTCCAATTAAACCTCCTTTTCCCAGAAAGCCGGGGTAAAAGCATTCCCTGTCCTTGCTTCTAAGGAATGCTTTCTTTGCCATTCTAAATAGTCCCCTTTGATTGAATAAATTCGTCACAAAGACCATAAATAGCTATAATGGGTTTCTCTTTATAGCTTCGATTCTTTCTTAGGAGTTTTGAAAAGCACCATCTGGAGAATCTAGAGCCTTTTAGAGAGGGAAAATTTATTGAGAATACCTATTTTCACTGGGGGTCAGCTAGCAATAGGGGTAAAACGAGGAACGCACACATGAATGAGAAATATAAACAAGATTTTATCCGCGCTGGAAAGATTGCGAATGAAGTCCGCGATTTTGGTAAATCCTTAATCAAGGTAGGCGCTTCTTATCAAGAAGTGATTGCCCAAATTAAACAAAAAATTCTTTGCTTAGGGGCGCTTCCCGCCTTTCCCCCTCAGATTGCTCTAAATCATGTAGCTGCTCATTTCTTGCCTCAGCCAGATGAAGATATGACTTTTGGCGAAGATGTAGTCAAGTTAGATGTGGGAGTATGTTATCAGGGGGCGATTGGGGATTGCGCGGTGACAGTAGACTTGTCTGGCAAATATCAAGCCCTCATAGATGCTGTAGAAAATGCTTTATTAAGTGCCGAACAAAGTATTCACGTAGGGTTACCCGTTAAGGAAATAGGGAGAATCATTGAGGATAAAATTGCTTCATATGGATTCAAGCCAGTAAAAAATCTTGCCGGGCATGGGTTAGGTCTCTACAAGGTGCACACGGCTCCCATGATCCCTAATTACTGCGATCATTCTACTGCGGTGGTAAAGGCTGGCATGACGTTTGCTATTGAACCCTTTGCTACCGATGGGAAAGGGCTTATTTATGATTCCGGCGATCCTACCATCTTTTCTTTCGTACGTGCTAGAACTGTGCCTCTCTCTATCCCTCGAGGAGTGATAGCGAAAATCAAGAGTTTTAATGGCCTTCCCTTTTCCATGGATGACCTTATAGGGGGGGAATATGGCCCCAATGAAATTAGAAAGATTTGTGGGGACTTAATTAGAGCCGGAGTGATTATGGGCCATGCACCTCTTTTAGAAGAAGGCCAAGGAATGGTTGCACAAGCAGAAAATTCTGTCATGGTGGATAAAACAGGTAAGGTCTTTGTAACCACCCGGTAAGCAATAGAGCTAAGGATAGAGATTAAGAGCTTGCCTTAAAATTAGGGGCTCAGAAAGCCGCACAGAAAATGAATGGCTGCTTCTTAATAAATCCTAGAGAAGGAGATAGGGAGAAATGCCTCTCTATTCTTCTTGGAAATTAGCCAAAAAAGCTTTCAGCTATTCCTGTATTCAGAGATTTTTTTATAATCTTGGCGTACAAGTTTCCACAACTGATCGGCGCGCAGTTTTCGACGTAATTTCTTATCAGAAGTTTCGCTCCCGGGGAATTTTTCCATGTCAAACTTTGCGCCAAAAGAGAGAAAAAGAGGCGTACAGCGCGTATGACGATGCTCACCTAGCTCTTTTTTAATGCTATTAGGAGGGGGGAGCAAATCATAAGTGGCTAAAGCCAGAGGATAAAAATGAGTGGGGTGTGCAGCTTGCTGCGACATCAGCCAAAACATTTCGATACTTTGAGAATCAAAGGGGGCGACATCCAGGCTTCCTTGCTCATCTGGACGGTCTCTTCCACCACTTGGAGCGACATAGATACATTTTCCTCCTTCCGAAAATAGCTGAGCCATTCTTTTCATGGTGCGCTGATTATGCAGAAGCTTTTGGGCTTTCTCTTCGGGAGGATTTTCAACGTATTTTTTTGAATAGATACATAGTAAATTGCGTCCTTTACTAAAAGGAACAGCCATGGGATCCATCACAACTCGGTGGCCTGCTACGAAAATCATCTCTTGGGCAAATTTGGGGTGAGTGTTTTCTAAAAGCAAGCTGATCGCCTGAGGATCAGGCTCAGTTTGGTGGTTAGCAAACAAAACGACATTATGCTTTTGAGCGAGTAATTCTACCATTTCATCCACCCGCTCTAGATGGAAAACTTTTGAGCGATCAAGTTTGACCAGGGGGCGTATATATTCAAGCCCAAACTCGTAGTAATTAAAAGGAGAGGTGATTTGTTGATGAAAAGGTTCAAAGTGAAAAGGGGAACGAATTTGATCGATCACAAACTCTAAAAAACGGTGGTGTAGGGCTTCAAAGCTGGCGATATCTTGTCCATTTGAAGTGATAGCTTCGGCATAACTAATATAGAAGTTTTTTAAGGCTTTGGCAAATGATTCTGAAATCAGGCCTTCGCGAAGACTTTTTTCTACCCGTTTAACATAGTCCATTTCTAGGCTTAAACCTCGATCCTTTTATCGGTGATGGTCGAATAGAAATGGAAGTCATTGAGATGAAGATTATCATTTAACTCAAATTCTAAACGGGCATTTAAACCTTCAGCGATTTTTAATAAAAACCTCTTGTCAATTGTGGCTAAATAATGGTCAAGCTCTGGGTGAATCACTAATTTGAGAGCAAATTGTTGGTGATGAGCAATCGCTTTTTTAAGCGCTCGCTCAATCTCAATCGATACACTCTCGTGTGTTTTAACAAGGCCTCTCCCACTGCAATAAGGGCAAGAGGTGAAAATAGTTTGAATAAGAGATTCTCGGTTGCGCTGACGGGTCATTTCGACTAAGCCAAATTCGCTCATTCCTAAAATCGTACATTTTGCAGAATCTTCTTTCATGCATTCTTTTAGGCGGTCAAGAACTCTTCTTTGATTTTTTCTATAGCGCATGTCGATGAAATCGCAAATGACAAGTCCTCCAATATTGCGCAGGCGTAGCTGGCGAGCAATTTCATCGGCAGCTTCGAGGTTAATTCTCACAAGAGATTCTTCCACATCCACTTTATTATTAGAGCTTCGACCTGAATTAACATCAATGGTGTACATCGCTTCTGTACGGTCAAAGAAGAGATATCCTCCACTTGGCAGCCAAATTTTTCGACGTAAAGTTTTCTCAATTTCTCGTTCGACATTAAACCGCTCAAACATGGGAACATTGTCGCGGTAATATTCGATACGCAAAGCGTGCTCATTGGCATAGCGGCTATAAAGATTTTTACAACTTTGATAAACGGCATAATCGTCAACTAATAGGCGCTCAAAACGTTTGTCAACAGCGGTAATAACGGCGCGTTTGATTAAGTCAGATTCTGCATAAAGCAAGGTGGCCCCGCTCGACTTATGGAAGTTTTCCATAATGGTATGCCAGGTATTAAGTAAGTCGGTTGCCTCTGTAATTAACATTTCGGGTGTAGCACGGGCACTGGCTGTCCGGCAAATAAGCCCCATGTCTGTAGGCATTTCAAACGCTCGGATCAATTTTTTTAGCCTTTCTCGGGCTGTGCGATCTTCAATTTTTCGAGAAACACCGCGATGTGAAGAGTTAGGAAGCAAAACTAAATAACGGCCGGCTAATGAAATATTAGAAGTTAAGCGAGCCCCTTTGGTCCCTATAGGCTCTTTCACCACTTGAACCAGCACAGGCTGGTCAATCTTCATAACCTCTTCGATATCGAGTTTTTTCTGCTGTTTATCATCAAGGGTTTTGATATCGTAATCCAGATCAAAATCCATATCATACACTTGCTCAAATTTTTTGGTGTTTTCCAAAATATCTGAAATATGGATAAATCCATTTTCCCCTTCATTAATGTCAATGAAAGCGGATTGGATATTATGAAGGATATTGGTCACTCGGCCTTTATAAATATTGCCAGCTAGCTGACGTTCTTTTTTTCTCTCGACGATGAGATTGTAAAGTTGTCCATTGCGCAAATGGGCATATCGAAGCTCTTTAGATTCGATATTAAGTAGAATTTCATCCATGGGTCATCCTAACAGGTAGGAAAGGCGGGAAGCGAAAAAGACCGATTAAAAGTAATAGCTCTCATCTGTGCGTTTTTAGTAGAAGATCTCCAGATTGACGGCTCTAACTTTTGATCCATGCTTAAAGATTAAATAGATAGATTCTTCAGATAAAATCATCCATGCTTCAGATTTCTGGCGTCGATTTTCGCGGTAAAAGCCTTTCTGTTTAGCTTGTTTTTGACTGATTAAACCCCCATTAAGTGGGGAAGGCAAAGCGTTTTCTCCTGTAATAAAACAGAATCAAATTCCGCTTCGCTTAAAGGTTCTATTTTAGGGTAAAAGCAGGATCTTTTCTACAAAAAAATAAGAGACAAGAAAACAGATGAGCGGGAAGGAGGGGTAAGCTGTTTGAAAATTTTTCAAAATTGCTTCACAAGAGCTCTTTCTAACCCGATTTGATTTTAAAGGTTGGAGCTTTTTTGGAAACAGCTATGCAAAAAGAGGACCACTTTTTTACTTGCATTGCCTTCTTTGCTGCATGGGTATAGGGAGAATTTGCGGCTCTTATCCCTTGTTGGATGGCTAAAAAAGTAAAAGGGGTTAACGTTACTAGGAATTTTATGGAAAAAAAGAAGAAAGAGTTGTAGAATGTGAGATTATTTAAATACAATCTCTTATATTTTAAGGCAATCTGTATGGAACGTTTGTTTAAAGTCTATGTCGATCGCTTGAAAACAGAAGATAAAGTGGACATTCATGAAACCGTGTCGTCCGATTTTCTCGACATTCATGAAGAAGCACTCTCTTTCAAAAAGACGGTTGTGGTAGGGGGAGAAGCTTATCTTGCAGGCGATGAACTTATTTTACACTTGCAAGCAGAGGCAGAAGCGCATATTCCGTGTGCAATTTGTAATGAAGATGTCTCTGTTGAAGTGCACTTAGAGAATTTTTACCATGCTGAGCCTCTGGCCAAAATTAAGAGCGGTGTATTTGATTATCAGGAACTTTTGCGTGAAAGCATTCTATTGGAAACTCCCGAATTTGTTGAGTGCGAAGGCAATTGTCCGAAAAGAGAAACATTTAAAAAATATTTAAAAACTAAAGATCCATCCGCAGGGGATGGGGAAGACCCCGATGGGTATCAACCGTTCTCGGATCTTGAATTAAAATAATGCCTAGGCGTTTAAGGTTAAAAGGAGTCAATCATGGCAGTACCACGTAATAGAACTTCAAATGCAAGAAAAAATTCCCGTCGATCCCATCATGCAAAGAAAGCAAAAAGTGTGTCTGCATGCTCAAATTGCGGGGCATCAAAGCTTCCTCATACAATTTGCCAAGCTTGTGGAGCATATGGTGATCGAATTGTATTGGGAAAATCAGAAGCTGAATAAGCTTTTCGTTTTGTCTTTTCCTCGAGCGAAATAACGTCTTATCTTTAGCAATTGCTTGCGATTTGGCAGAACGCATGGGAATTTTCTTTTCTGAGTACCAAGATGAGGAAACAAAAAGAAAAAATCTGCGTAGGGATTGATTTAATGGGGAGCGATAGCTCTCCACAAGTCCTTTTTGACGCCGTTTTAAAAGCCGCAGCGCTTCATCCTGCCCTTTCGATGCTTGTATTTGTCCCTGAAAAATTATGGGATTACTTTCAAAAGAAAATCCCTCCCCCTCTGCAAATCACGTGCGTTGGCGTTTCGCAAGAAATCTTGATGGAAGATCATCCCCTAGAGGCCATTCGTCGTAAGCGGCACTCTTCTCTGGTGCAAGGCATACAACTTTTAAAGGAAAAAAAAATTGAGGGTTTCGTATCGGCTGGAAATACAGGCGCTTTGATTGCAACTGCCACTTTAAATGTTCCTCTTTTGCCTACCATTAAGCGTCCAGCTCTCCTCATTACAATGCCAACCGAAAAGGGAAAAGTAGCCGTCATAGATGCGGGGGGGAATATCACCTGTAAAGCAGAAAATTATGTGCAGTTTGCGCAACTGGGAGCTATTTTCCAAAAATGCTTAGCAAGTATAGGCTGTCCAACCGTAGGATTGCTTAATGTAGGCGCAGAACCTTTAAAAGGGCCCCATGAATTAAGAAAGGCTTATCAGGAATTGCAAAGGTATACCCAAACTTTTTCTCATAAAGGAAAAGATGTCCCTTTAGAGTTCAGGGGAAATGTAGAAAGCAAGGATGTTTTTTGTGGAAACGTGGATGTGGTAGTGACTGACGGTTTTTCAGGCAATATTCTTTTAAAATCTTGCGAAGGCGTTTCTTCTCTTATTTTTAAACTTTTGCGAAATGCTTTGGGGAATTTCGAGCAACTGGATGCTATTGAAAAATTGTTTGACTACGCGGAATACCCTGGGGGGCTTTTATGTGGCCTGGAAAGGGTGGTGGTTAAATGCCATGGCAGCGTTACTCCTCGTTCTATGCTGAATTGCATTTCTGGAGCTGTCCATTTTATCGAACAAAATTTGGTCGAACGTATGCGAGAACAGCTCTTGCTCTTGTCATAAGCGCGCCTAAGATACGCTCTCGCCAGTTATTCATTCATTTTAAATAAGTTTGTTAACAAACTTAAATTAAACCCCCCATAAAAATGCGTATTCAAAAGATCTCTCTTTTTCCGTATCAAATTCCTTTAAAAAATAAGCAGGTTAGAGAAGGTGTTTTAATCAACATTCTCGACCACAATGAAAACAGTGGGTGGGGAGAGATTGCCCCTCTTCCAACATGGAGCCAAGAAACTCTCGAAGAAGCTTTAGCTCAATTAATCCAAGAGAAGCAGGCTTTATTAAACCAGGTATGGGAAAAGGAAGCTTATTTAAAAGAATTGGCAAAGTTAAATCTTTATCCCTCAGTCGCTTTTGGGATTGAATCCGCTCTTTTGGCGATTTTAGACCCTTTTTCGTCTATTGCCATTCCTGCTAGCGCGCTTTTTATGGGGACCTGCGAAGAGATTATGCAGCAAGCTGCTCTCAGGCAAGCAGAGGGATTCACTTCTGCCAAGCTGAAAGTCGGCCACTTAACTTTTAGAGAGGCTGAAAGCATGATTGCGTCCCTAAAAGATTGCTTTCGATTACGGATCGATGTCAATCGCGCCTGGAATACAAAAGAGGCTTTGGCTTTTTTCTCCCAATATGCTTGGGATACTTTTGATTATGTGGAAGAGCCCTTTCAAAATCCCCACGATCTCCGATGGTTCGAGCTACCTCTTGCGGTTGATGAATCTTTCCCCTGTGATCTTACTTTAGGAGATTTGGAAAAACTTCCCACCCTAAAAGCTATCATTTACAAGCCGACAATCCAAGGGGGAATGGTGGGATGCCAAGATTTACAGAAATGGGCTTTTAAAAAGAGTGTTCAGCTTGTATTGAGCAGCTCTTTTGAAAGCGATATTGGCCTTGCCCATGTGGCATTGATGGCTAAGCGCCTTTCTGCATGCCCTCCAGTTGGGTTGGGAACCTATCACTACCTGATTCATGACTTAAGTGTTGCTCCGCTCCAGTTCTCAGGTGCAAAAGTTCAAATCCCTGCTCACATTTCCCCAAATTTGGAGAAGCTGACGATGGCTGTTTTTTAAGATTTGCAGCTTGAGGTCCCTCCCATTTCTTTTCAAGCTTATCGATATAATATTGGATAGCTTTGCGATCAGTCTAGTATGCATGATGCCTCTCGCCGTTTTGATAACCATCTTCCATCTCCTAGGCTCTCTTAATATCTTCCTCCTCCTGCGAGTAAAAATATTCCAATAATCAGAGGCATGGCTTTAGCAACTGCCCCCCATTAACTTCCCCTATTTTACTAGCTGATCCTGTTGCTCAATTCTTTTAAATGCATATTTTAGCCACTTTAATTTTTCTTATTTAAAAATTGCTCTTCTTTTGTCACGTGTTCTGCAGGCTTTCTATCAGGAAATGACTTTCTTCCTAAAAACCATGGAGACGAAGGGTATAAAGCTTTTATCCCTGCTAAGGAAAGGCCAATTGCCCAAATTGCAGGAAAGAAGAGGGGGCTGTAGGAACAAGTGGTGATGCAGAAATAGAAACAAGTATTAATCTATCCGTTTGAGCTCCCCCTCCATTATTACCATGAGGATTCCTTGTAATTTTATTTACCGCTCAGAATTTAGTGAGAGAAGGATAAGGTCCAACCTTTTCATGTACTTACCTTAGCCACTTTTTTCTTCCAGCATTTCTAGGATTGCTTGGGTTGCTTGTTCAAAAGGGTGGCTTTTTTGTGCCAAGAGGGGAATAAGGTCTCGGCAATTTTGGATGCACATCTGCCGATTAGCCGAATCAGGATTGGAAAGGTCTTCCATTTTAGCATAGACATTTTTAGGGGTCAGCCCCGTGGCAATAAGTTCAGGGAAAATTTGTTTCTGAGCGAGAATGTTAGCGATAGAATAATAAGGAAGATTTAAGCGAAGGATATATTTGGCAATGAAACGGTTAAGCGCGGTTAATTGATAAATCACTGTTGAAGGCCTTTGATGGAGGGCGAGTTCTAAGGTCACCGTGCCCGATTTGGCAATAGCTGCGTGGCTATCTTTCATCAGCTCATAGGTATAGGCTTTAGGTACAAGAAAGATATCTCGATGTAGTTTTAAATGGGTTTCTTCAAGGATGCTTTGCATAACAGGAATAATGCCGGGATGTGCGCATGAGAGAGCAAAGGTGCGATCTTCCCTTCTCATCAGTTGGGCGACTTTAAGTTGAATGGGCAAATTGCGTTGAATTTCCCCTTTACGGCTTCCTGGAAATAGCGCGATCAATTGAGCTGCTGGTTTGATCCCTAAAAGCTCTATCCAATGGGGATGGTAGGAATGCCCCTTAATCGTGGTTAAAAGCGGATTTCCAATATATTCCACATGTAAGGGGGTATGGGAAAATAGTTCTTTCTCAAAAGGTAGGATAGAAAGAAGCAGATCTAAGGTGTTTGCCATGTGCTCAATGCGCTCTTTTCCCCATGCCCAAACGCTTGGACAAATATATTGCGCGATTTTTCCTTTGTATCCTTTTTTCCTCAAAGATTTAGCCAACCTTAAATTGAAACCGGGATAGTCAATGAGCACAACAGCCGCTGGTTGCGTATCCAGAATGGCATTTCGAACTTGATAGAATTGCCGTATAAGCTTGGGCAAAGCGCGCAAAACATCCGAAAAGCCCATCACTTCAAAATCTTCCATTTTTAAAATAGAAGAGGAGAGAAAAGGGCGCATTAAGGGCCCTCCAACTCCCGTAAAGGCATACCCGGGAAGTTTTTGCCGCAAATTTTGGAGAAGATTTTGGCCATGCAAATCTCCACTTTGCTCTCCAGCAAAAAAGAAAATAGATGTTTGTTTTAAATTCATGCTTCCTACTTTACCTGTAAAGGTTTTTTTGCTTGTGCAATCAACATTAAATTGCGGATTGCTGGGATGAGGCCAAAGGCTGGAGCAATAAAGTGGACAGGATCAAAAATGCGCAAAAAGTATAGGAGGCTTAAACATTCCCCTATCGCACTTAACCACCAAAACAAGGGCCCTAGATAACTTTTTTTTTGCTTTTCGGCACACCACCATTGGATCCAAAAGCGGCTGGCGAACAGAAAGAGGCCGATCGTTCCTAAAAAATGCCAAAAGAAGCTGGTTTCTTCCCCTTGATGCCAGGGAGAAGAAGGGATGCGAAACCAATTTGGGGCATTGAGCAAATGGGCTTGGGCGTAAAAGCCTAAGGTCACGCTAAAAGTGCTTAAAATAAGCAGCCCAACTACAGTGTGGAAAGCGACCTGATCTGTTCGCGGTTTCATCAAATTTAAATTGCGCCAAGAAACGACAGCATTTGTGGCTTGGATTACACACACATGATACTGCATTTGAATAAAAGCATGGCATAAGAGAAGAAGATTGCCTGCTAATGAAAGCTTCCAAAAAGTGGGGGTAACCAGGCTTTTCTTTTCTTTCTCGCTCATTATCCATTGTAAAAGAGAGCGCCACGTAAATAACCCGTAGGGGAGAAAGCCTAAAAAATATAATCCCTCACGCCAATGGCCACTCATGGAAGCTCTTTCTCAATCGTGTAGTTAAGTTTACGCTGTGCCATCCAGCGCACAGCTAGCATGTCTGCAACCGTATTAAAAGAGCGATTGAAGAAATTATATTTAGTTTTTCCCTCGGTTCTTTCGCGGTGATTAACCGGCACTTGAGTAATGCGGAAGCCCTCTAAGTGAAACAAAGCAGGTAAAAAGCGATGCATGCCGTGAAACATCTTAATCTGTTTTAGGCAAGCTGCGCGATATACTTTAAGGGAGCATCCCGTATCTTGCACGCCGTCCTGACAGAGGCGGCTGCGAACAAAATTGGCTAGGCGAGAGGTGATTCTTTTGACCCAAGTGTCTTTACGGTTAGTGCGGATGCCACAGACTAAATCGTATTCTTGAGCTACTTCTAAAAGCAGAGGGATATCGTGGGGATCATTTTGTCGGTCTCCATCTAATGTGATCACAAATTCTCCTCTGGCAGCTTTAAAGCCAGCATCAAAAGCGCTAGATTGTCCAAAATTTTTCGCGAACATTAAAACGCGCAGGTAGGATTTTTCTTGAGCTAAATGCTTTAAGATATCGGCCGTTTTGTCTTCCGATCCATCCTCTACGCAGATCAATTCCCACGGGTGGCCCATTTTTTCCATGACTGATTCCACTTCATTTATTAAGGGAATGAGGTTGTCTTCTTCATCTTTTAATGGAATGACGATCGAGTAATATGGCTGTTTCATGTTTTAATTGTTCCCAGTTGGTTTGAAGAGATTATAACTTTTTCCCAATTATCCTGCACGCAGGTTCAACGCGCGATTTGGCGGGCTAGCCATTGGGCTCCTTCTACAAAAATATGGGGAGGGGTTCCATGCCCTTTATGTCCAATTGAGGGAAAAACTACAAGCTCTGCAGAAGGGGAACGTTTGCCATGATCAAAGGCAGTATTGGTAATGGAGCGGATACATTGGAAGCAGGCATCTGTGCTCACGCGGAGATCGCGGTTACCTATGTAATAACGCAGGTTTTTATCAATCAAGAGGGAGGCCATATTTTCTAAATGATGGGAAGGACTAGGGGGGAGGTTGAGTTCTTGGTATTCAGCTAAACAACTCAGTTGGGTCAGCGGCGCAAAACCTAAAACGGTAGAAATGTGCGGATTTTGAATGGCAAGCAATGTAGCAATAAAACCCCCTCGAGAAAGTCCTGCGGTACCGATGGTTTGGGAGAAGGTATAATTTTTTTCTATCAAGTCGTCGACAAATTCACTGCATTTCTTTACAAATTTTTCGAGAAAAAAAGGATCTGCGCTCAAGCTGTTGATCCACTCCCGCATAGCTTGAGAATGGTCGAGCCCTTCCCCGTGCCCTGGCAAGTCGACAGAAAAAACACGCATGCCAAGCCCTTCCCAAACGATGGAAGGCTGATTATAAGGATCGACAAAAAGGGTGTCTTTTTTTGACAAAGCAAAATAAAAAATACAAGGCAAAGGGCCCTCTTCAAGAGCAGGGCCGCGAAAAGAGACGTTCATTCCAGAAGGAGCAATTAAAGCAGTTTGCTTTTCATTTGGATGGGGCATGGCGTGAGCCTTTTTTAGAAGCATGCATATGGCTAGATGTAATGGGGTGAGTCCGTTTATAACCGTGCTTCACTTGCTGCTTCCAAAGGTTTTTGCAATGGGCATATGTCTCTTCTAGAGATTTATCCACTAAAGAGCGGACTTTCAAAAACTTAAGAACATATATAAACTCTTTATTGCGCATCAATTTAGGACCACAGTGCCTTTTTCCTGATAGGGGTGTTAATCTAAATTGCATGGCGAGCACAAAAGCCATAGTAGAGCTTAAGCGGCGGGGAAAATGAGTAAATGAGGAGGTAACCACTTCTTTAATAATAGAAGAAGTGAGCATCATAATTTCACCCATATGAGGGGTTTTTCCTTGGTCTATATATTGCTTTTGAACTTCTTGTTGTAAAATAGGAAATAGCAAGCAAGAACTTAGGACAGCTCGTTCCAAAAGATTCTTACCGGCATTCTGATGGATGTAATCGACTGTTTTTAAATAACGATAAACTTGCTCGCCTGGCGGATTTGCCAGAAATTTGTTTAAGAGCGGAAATAAGAGCTCGAGGATTCCTCCTTTTGCCATCAAATGAAAAAAAGGGGCTGCTGCGCCTGATTCCAGCATTCTAAAAATTTCCTCTAAAACCCTGGCGGGAGAGCTTTTCATAATTTCAGTTCGGCACTGTATTAGCGCTCTTTTAGAGTCGGAGTCAATTTCAAAGCCGAAGCGAGCCCGAAATTTTAAAAGGCGAATCATCCGCACAGGATCTTGCTTGAACCGAGTAGATGGATTGCCAATTGTACGCAAAAGTTTGTGTTGAATATCTTCCCACCCCCCTACGAAGTCAATGATGGTGTGAGTAGATGGATCGTAAAACAAGCCATTAATTGTAAAATCTCGCCTTAGGACATCTTCTTCAGGTGAGCCCCATTGGTTATCATGGAGAATCAGATCGCTCTCATTATCCCCAGAGCGAAAAGTTGAGACCTCGATGATTTTGTGCTTAAAACGAATATGGGCTAAACGAAAACGACGGCCGATTAAAAGGCAGCTTCTGTGGAAAAGTTGCTTGATTTCTTCAGGTTTTGCCGAAGTTGAAATGTCGTAATCTTTGGGAGTTTGCTTAATCAGTAAATCTCGAACGCTTCCCCCTACGAGATAGGCCGTATATCCGGCATCTTTCAATTTTTGAAGAACATAAAGAGCATCCGCGTCAATCATTGTATGATCGATTTCATGCTCACTTGCAAGATAGGTTTTTGGTTGCACAGAAAATTCGCAGCTCCCCAATACCAGGAATAGGTTGGTTTGAAATGTGATTCGAGAGAGAAATTGTGCACTAGCATGTCAACAACTGCAGCATCACTTTTAACACCCCTCAATTAAGCAAAAGCTTAATTATTAGTAAACTATTAAAATACTTGTAAAAAGTCAAGCGAATTATCAAGAATTAATCGCTTTAGCAATTGATTAGCTGATTAATTTCTGAAATGTCAAAGCCAACTCTACGAAGATTTCAAAGACCACAAATAGAAAAAGAAGGCTTAACAAAAACTTTCCTCCCATTAAGGTATAAGGACCTTTTAAGCCTAAGTGGTAGCGTCCTGACCACACCATTACTATGGGAAGTAATCCTAATAAAATGGCACATCCAAACCCTCCTGCGTAACTTAAGGCGATTAAGAAAATATGGGGAAAAGTAAAAGCAATCAGAAGGGGAGGAATAAAAATGAGGAGACTGAGAGCTAACTTGCCGCCGGAAGTTTTTTCAATTTTCAAGCCATCAGCTAAAAAGTCGAGCAATCCTAGAGTGACTCCAAAGAAAGAAGTCACGAGGGCAAAAAAAGCAAAACATTGGCCCACGAGGTAAACAGAAGAATGGTCAATAAAATACTTCAGAGGTTGTACAGCGGTATCTCCCTTCTCAAGCGCTTCTACAAGGCCACCTGGGCCATAAGTTGGTACAATCCCCAAGATTAACCATTGCCAAATAATGTAAGCGATAAAAGGAATGGCACTTCCAAATAAAATGGAAAGACGAATTTTTTTTATGTCAAAAGATAAATAATGGGTCAGCGTAGGAATGATCCCTTGGTAAGCAAAAGCTGTAAAAGAGACAGGCAGGCCCATTAAAGCAAGTGTCCAGCTATGCTCCTTTAAATTTTGGGGATTAACGAATGGAGCGCCAATGATGACAAAAGCGCAAAAGAAAATGGCTAATCCTAGCATGAGATAACTGTTAACCTTGCTCACTAAATGGGCCCCATTAAAAACAATAGGAGCAAAGCAAGCGACAAATAGCAAAGATCCCATCCATTCAGATAGGGAGTTTGAGAATAAATTGACGACTAAATCTCCACAACCCACAATATAAGCAACGGTTAAGCAATAAAAAAGGAACAAATACACAATCCAGGCTACCATTTTTCCTGGGAAGCCCAAGGTCTGCTCAGCCATGGAAACGATATTGGATTCTTTTCCCATCCACAAAGAAATCTCTAAAAACAGGAGTCCAGTACTTGCCATAAAAAGCCAGCAAAGAAGATAGATGACCAAAGAAGGAACAAAACCTCCAAGACTGGTTAAAACAGGTAATGCTAGCATTCCACCCCCCACGGAGGTTCCAGCAATTAACAATGTTCCGCGCATAATATCTCTCATTTGGCTCATCCGTACCTAAAAATTAAATCAATCCCAGTGAAAATACTTGTAAAAGTGTATGTTCTATTGCAATCTTTTTCAAGTGGTTTATGTTTCAGTTAAAGTGGATTAGAGAGGAGTAGATCTATGGTTGAACTTCCTGAATTTTTAAAGTTCTACCAGCAAAGTGCGGAGAAAGCATGGAAACAGCATGCGATTTGCGATTTAGAATTTTCGGGTCCTACTTATCAAATTCAAGTAAAAGATCCCCGCACGCATAAAAAAGAATGGGCATTTTTACAGCTGGACGAAAAAGGGGAGATCAAAGATTGCTTTTGCTCTTGCATGGGGGAAGAAGAAAACCCGGGGTGTTTGCATCTGTCTGTTGCCTTTTTAGGTGTGTACGGCCGTTATCGGGAGCCCTTGCATCAACGTTTTGAAAGTTCTTGGTGGAACCAGTTATGCCAAGGCTGCGCCATGCAGGTGGGGTATTCATCCGATAGAATGATGCAAGTTGGCGCAAGCCATTACGAAGGTGTTACAGGTGGAGAAGTCTGGATATCATTAGAACTTTTATCTCAAGAAGCTCAAACACGCTGGCATCAAATTCTGGATGCTCCTTTAGGTGAAACCGAGGAAACCTCTTTAAAATTTTCCAACTTAACCCAAGAAGAGCTGAGTCAATGGCGCTCAGGGCAGCCTAGCTTAGGACTTAGCTATGTACTCTCATTTTGGAATGATTTAGCCAAATGGTTAATGGAAATGCAAGAATTAGAGATTCCTTATACCCTTGTCTTTCACGAGGCTTCTAAAAAAGTTCCTAAGGGGATTACAATTGACTTTAAATATGTAAAAATATTTTTTAAGCTCTCTGAGGCTATCCTAGAAGATGCTATTCCAGCCTTGAATACCGTCGCATCTCCTTTAAAAATGTTTCCTTTGCCCGAGCAAGCGATCGACCAGATTATATTTGACGATCAAAAAGGGATCATGCATATCCAAATTGACGAAAAGGGGGCATGGGTCAAAAAAAATGGCATTCATTTTCACGAATGGATATACGTTCCCTCTGAAGGATTTTATGCTTTAGCTCCCATTCACCTGTTCCCTGCAAAAAAATTACAAGGCGAGCAAATTGCTCTAGCTTTGGATACCCATTTTGTTTTTATTAAATCGCGTTTAAAAGGGTGTAGACTAGAGGCACTTCCCCGTCCTCTCGCCTATACCTTCCAATTCGATCCTAGCTGGAATTTGCATGTGGAAGCTTATTTGTTTCGTCCAGGAGATCTTTCAATGGAGGGATCTTGGATTTTTGGCGATTGGGTATTTCTCAAAAAGGAGGGTTTTTTTCGCATTGAAGGAAAATTTTTCAAAGAAATAAAGAGAGTGGTCACAAAAAATGAGATAAATGAATTTGTGAGTCAATATCGGGTTTGGCTTAATACGCAGGCTGGCTTTGAAGTTCATTTGACAGGCAAGGAAACGCGCTTAAGCTATATTTTGAGTGAGGATAATCGCTTGTACTTTTTTAAATCGGTTGAAGGAGAAAAAGGGGTTATTAGAGGATATGATTTTGGCGCATGGGTCTACCTAGAAGGGGAAGGTTTTTATCCCAAAGCAGAAGCAAGGACTCTGGTTGCTGCCTATCCGGGTTTATCAATCTCAGCGGAACAACTGCCCTTATTCATTCGGATGAACCAGGACGAATTGCAACTAATTCCCCGTTTTTTTAGCGACAGTTGCCCTATTGTCAGATGTGGCTTGGAAATTGGGGTAAATGAGGCCCAAGAAATTGTGGTAAGCCCTAAATATGAATATGCCAAAGGGTATCAGCCTGCAGATGTACAAGTTTTTGAAGGTTTTTCCTTTGTGGAAGGGGAAGGATTTTTCGAATTGACAGGAGAGCGTTTTCTTCCTGAAAAGTATCGTTTCCCCTTTGTGGTGGAACCTAAAAGGCAAGCTGAATTTTTTTCCGAAGAATGGGAAAATGTTAAAAAATATTCCTGGACAATTGATCCAAAGCTTGCATTTCCTCGTTATCAGCATTTAGTCCTCTTAAATGTGAGTAAAAAAGAGATTTTTGGGCGAGGATGGTATGGGCTTAGATTGGCCTACCAGACAGATAAAGGGATGATTGATATTCATACATTTTGGAAAGCACTCAAAAAAAACCAACGGTTTCTTTTTACAGAAGCGGGCTGCTTTGACCTATTAGAAAAAAGGTATGAATGGTTGCGGGCCTTTGGTAAAAAAAGAATGGATTTACGCTCTCATCGGCTCCTCATGACGTCCTTAGAACTGATCCGTTTGCAAATTATGGAAGAGGTCCATTTAAGCCATCTCGATCAAGCCTCTTTAAACGTTTTGCAAGAATTGCTTTATTTTCATCCACAAGAATTTCCTGATTTGCCTCAGTTTAAATGTCAGCTTCGCTCTTACCAACAAGTCGGGGTTTTATGGCTCTGGTTTTTGTATCAACACCATCTTTCAGGTTTTATTTGCGATGATATGGGATTAGGCAAAACACATCAAGCGATGGCCCTGATGGCGATGGTGCTGCAGTCGTTCTCGAAGCAGAAAAACAAGTTAAAAGCAAAGTTTTTAATCATTTGTCCTACCTCTGTGATTTACCATTGGCAAGAAAAAATGGCTATTTTTTTGCCGGATGTTAAAGTCTTTACTTTTTACGGAAGCGGTCGCCGCTTGGAAGATTTTGGCAAACAGTATGAAGTGATGCTAACTTCATACGGGGTTTGGCGAAATGAGCAAAAAGTTTTAAACCAAATTCCATTTGCTGTGGCTTTTTTTGATGAAGTCCAAATCGCAAAAAATCATACAAGCCAAATCTATGCCTCTTTGGTGCATGTCAATGCCGACATGAGAGTCGGCCTGACGGGTACGCCCATCGAAAATCATTTGAGAGAGCTGAAGGCGCTATTCGACATTATAGTCCCTACCTACATGCCAAATGATGCTTCTTTTCGAGAGTTTTTTATCAAGCCTATTGAAATTCAAGGAAATGGTGAAAGAAAACGGCTTTTATCTCGTTTTGTAAAGCCCTTTATTATTCGCAGAAAGAAGGAGGATGTGCTTTTAGATTTGCCCGAAAAAACCGAAGAAATCTCCCATTGCACTTTAGCCGAGGATCAAAAGCGGCTGTATGTGGAAGTTCTAGAGCGGTCAAGGGAGAAAATTTTACAAGTTTTGCACGATCGCACGGTTGCTATTCCCTACATGCATATCTTTGCGCTGCTGGCTTCACTGAAACAAATTTGCAATCATCCCGCTGTCTTTTTAAAAACCCCGGTTGAATACCAAGACCATTCTTCCGGTAAATGGGAGCTTTTTAAAGAACTGCTTAACGAAGCGCGGGAGAGTTCTCAAAAAGTGGTGGTTTTTTCGCAATATTTGGGAATGCTCGACATTTTCGAGCTTTACCTGCAGCAAAACGAGATTGGATATGCCACGATTCGAGGATCTACGGTGGATAGGCGGGCTCCTATTAAAAGGTTTAGTCAAGATCCGAAATGTGAGGTTTTTATCGGCTCTCTTCGAGCGGCAGGCTTGGGGATTGACCTAACGGCTGCTTCGGTGGTGATTCATTATGACCGCTGGTGGAATGCGGCTCGCGAGAATCAAGCGACGGATCGGGTTCATCGAATGGGGCAAACTCGAGGAGTGCAAGTGTTCAAATTGGTCACATTAGGGACAGTAGAGGAAAGGATCGATCAATTAATCTCTCAAAAAGGGCAATTATTAGAAGAAGTAGTGGGGGTAGATGAGCAACAGGTCCTCAAGCAGTTTAACCGGGAGGAGTTGATCCAGCTTTTACAATTTATCGATAAGGGTTAAGAGGAGGAGATTATTTCTCTTCGGGCTTTTAGCTCTCATTACACAAAAAGCGCCTGAGCCTTTCCGATATACCGCGAAAAATTTTTGTTAATAAGGGAAAGCTCGCTAAAGTTAGCAGGCTCTCATAAGAGCTTACTTCATGGTAAGGGCAATTAAGCTAAAATCATCTGATTTGCCAGCCCGATACTCAAGCCATTGATGCGCTTTTTTGGGATCAGTATCCCAGCTAGAAAATAAGGCGGAGAGTTCTTCACTTTCCCTCGCCTTACCGGTCAGTTGGACGGCGAATTCCTTATATTTCTCTAAGCTTTTCTTATCTATTTCCTTTCCGGCCATCTCGTTGACGAATGACCCCATCTTGACAAGAGGCGATTGAGTACAGTGGTTATAGATGTCAAACGCAATCTCATCTCCACTCATTTCTTCAAGCACATGCTCAGAATAAAGGGTGTGTAATGTTTGCAGTAGCTTTTTAGATTCATTGTTAAGCATATTTTGCCAGTTTCGTATGGCCATATCCTCCGGTTTATTGGAGCTGTAATCAATTATCCAATAAGCTGGGGACGTGGCTTGTAAAATCCATTCTTCAGGATTTTCCGCAAGGGCTTTCAATTCGGGATAACGCTCCAATTTATTGGCCTCTTTTAGCTCTTGAAGTGCTTGAGAAGGAGTTTTTCCCAATGTTTTGGCTTCCATATTGTCGCCAAATCCATCAGATCCTAAGAGAATAGTATCCCCACTTTCAAGCTCTTGAAAAATAGGCTGTATATGCTTGCCTCTTCTACTCTCTATTCCCATCCCAAAAAAGGCGCCTGCTTCCTTATAAGTGCTAGAAAATGGGGTGGGGGACAAATCTTTGGCAGAACCATCTTGCCTTTTCAGCATTACGCGCGCATCTCCCAGGCAAAATCCGACGGCATATCTCTTTTCTCCATACGGGATGATAAGTGTACATGCCATGGTGGAAGCAACGCCCATAGAGCCTTCACACATGGTGGTAAGCTCTGTTCTAAGCATGGCTTGAGTGAGGGCTTCCACAATATTGTCTAAAGAGAGAATTCCGTTTTCTTGCTGATTTATTAATCGAGAAGTCAGGATTTCTCTAAATAGGTTGGTTAATTCTACTGATCCTACATGGGAGGATTCCTTATTGCCGGCCGCATCCGCCACAATGGCTAAATCTATGCTACCTACCCGATCTATAGCAACCCAATCCGCGCAAAATTCATTTTGGGGCAAATATCCTTTTGCCTGAAGAATAGCCGTGGTCTTCATCGTGTCATCATTTTGGCTATGCACAAATTTCTCATCTTTATTTGCCACGAACTGAGATTCAGATTGCTGAAGGCTATCGTCGAGGGTGGTAATCTTCTGGAATTGATCTAGTTCGAGCCGAAGTGAGTGGCCATGGGTGAGCGATGCAAATTTTTCTTTCAACTCATTTAGGGCTTGAACCATTGAGGTATAATCGTGGTTTTCATCAGTCGTATAGGTATACTCTTTTCCCTTTATATGAGTGGCTAAGCCATTTTGTAAGATATTGAACTCTGTAGTCTCGAGGTCAATGAATTTAAGGTCTTGCACTTCAACCTTCTCTCTCTCAAAGGGACGAACTATTTGCCATCCTTCGTTATCTTTTCGCACCCATACAAGTTTATTCTTATGAATTGCGAGAGCAGGTCCTCGCGGTAAATCTTTCAGATAAGCGAGATGTTCGATTATTTTTGCAAGTTGTTCGGGTTTTTCAGTGTGAAGGGGGAGAATATGTTCCACTATTTTTGTTAGTTCTTCAGGCCTTTTTAATAAGGCTGTACTAGAACCTAATTTTCCCAAAATCGCTATCTTTTTACTTTGCAGCCTTTTGGATTGTGTTTTTTGCTCATTGGCAATCAGCCCTTTAAATGTGTTGCTTGTGGCGACTTTATACATGCTATCGAGCGAATTGCCATTCAAGTTTTTAAGGTTAGCTGCTACTTTTTCCTTATTTACCCATACTCCCTTAGTTATTCCTAGTATAATGCGATTGATGGTCCTTCCCCAAAAGTTGCCGCTAATGGAAGACTCGATTTCTTTGACGGTAAATTCTTTATTTCCTAGCCTAATTGAGGGGGAATTAATTTCATTACTCATGGTAATCCCTTTGCGCAAGCATTTAGTTAGAAATTAAGGAGACCTCTTACTTTATATTATAAAATTTGTTTTTTAATTAAAATTTGTTTTTATAAGAAGTGTTGTTTTTTTAACAGCCAGCATAAGTGGGCTATAAAGAAAAAAAATATCTTAATTTTTTTAAAATCTCACAAGTTTACTTAAAAGAGTGAGTTCATTCTGAAAGCTAGGCTATCAGCCATATCCTTACCGTTTTATTTTAACCGCTTTTAAAGGCCATCAAATTTTATTGGCCGAAGATCTAAATTGTATGGCAGGAGAAAAAGGCAATTTATCCAAATGCATTTGCTTCGCGGCATTCATCATGCCGCGTAAGAATTGATAAGCAAATTATCAAACCAGCCAAAATCCGACATTCTCGGGAGCTTACTAGGTTTAAAAAATCGATAAACAAGAAGATTTTAAAAAAGCTAAAGAGCTTGAGCCTGAGTTGGACATGTATCAGGTTAAACTAAAAGACATTGAGGGAATCAGATAAGCTATAAATAAAAAATATTATCCTTGTAAAAGCAAGATTTAAAATTAGACAAGGTAGCAGCCGCAAAATTACCTAAGAAGGTTTTTTAAGGCCAGTTCAAATGATTCTCATCGGTTTCGTCCCAATCGGAAAACTCCTCGTCATCTTCAAAGAATTCTTCCTCTTCTGTCGGAGTGGAGACCATTTTAGGAGGTTTGGGGCGGGTCTGTTGCATGGCTTCTTCTTGTTTCTCCTTACGGGTTTTTTCCTTTCCTTTTAAATGCATGAGGATAGGAACACCTGTGAAGCCGTAAGTTTCTCTAAATTGATTGTAGAGGTATTTTTTATAACTCTCCATCATCAAGTTGGGATAATTCACAAACAGAATAAACTTGGGTGGATTAATGGCGACTTGAGCCATATAATAGACACGCAAACGTTTACCCATCATCATCGGAGGGTGGTTGCGTTGCATTGCAGTTTCAATGAACTTATTCAATTGATGGGTGGTGATCCGCTTTTGCGAATTTTCATGTACCGTTTGGATTCCATCAAAGATTTTCTCAACATTTCTGCCTGTTTTAGCGGAGATGAAAAGCTTGGGACAATGATTGAGAAAGGAGGCTTCGTTCTCAATTTCTTTCAGGCAATGCTCCATTCGAAAACCTTTGACCAAGTCCCATTTATTAAAAAGCATGATACACCCTTTGCCAGCTTCTTCAACCATATTGGCAATTCTTTTTTCCTGAACTGTAATGCCTTGTTGTGAATCCAGAACGAGCAGACAGATATCTGCTCGGGCAATGGCGCGTTCTGTGCGAATGGCGGCAAATTTATCTACGACTTCATGTTCCGCATGTTTTCTGCGAACCCCAGCCGTGTCGATAAGCGTGTATGTGTGTCCCTGGTGGGTAAAAGAAACGTCTACGCTATCGCGGGTTGTCCCTGGAATAGGGCTCACAATACATCTTTGGTCGTCCAAAAGATAGTTGATCAAAGAGGATTTCCCCACGTTGGGACGTCCAATAATCGCAATAGATAGGGGTTTATCGGTTTCTTCTTCTCCAATTTCAAGGCTTAAAGGATCTAAAGCTGCCTCTAGAAGCTCGGCAATCCGCCAGCTTTGCGTAGCAGATACCGCGACTTTATTGGCAATTCCCAGAGATTGAAATTCATAAATAAGATAATCCTGGGAGGGGTGATCGATTTTGTTGACTGCCAAGCAGAGGGGCTTGGAAGTGCGCAATAAAATTTGAGCCACTTCATGGTCTAACGCTGTCAATCCTACTTGTGCATCAACCACCATGACGATCGTATCAGCTTCTTCAATGGCGATTTCTGCTTGTCTTTTCACTTCTTCGTTGAATGGGGCATCTGAACGAGGGTTGATGCCGCCCGTATCAATCACTTGAAAGTGCCGGCCAAACAAATCAGCATCGGCATAAAGGCGATCTCTCGTCACGCCTTCTGCTTCATCTACAATGGCAATTTTCTTACCGCAAATTTTATTGAAAAGAGCAGATTTTCCCACGTTAGGTCGGCCTACGAGAGCGAGTTTTGGTAGTCTTGACATAATCAAATCTTTCACGTTAAGTTTTATGAACTTACTTACTATAAAGAAATAAAGCTTAAAAATAAATAGAGGATTGGATTATGGGAGAGAAAGGGAGGGCAAGCTAGCAAAAACAGAGGACTCGAGTAGATGCCAATCTTGCTTGCGGGCTTAGGTTTTCTTTTTAAGGATTATTCTTTTAAAAAATAGTAACATTGAATATAATGAATTTTTAATTTTTTAATCAATATTTTAGCATTTGTGGTTTTTAATAACAAAATGCATCTTAATCTTATGTTAAAATCCAAAAAAACAGCTGTAGATTTTTTCTTACCGCTCAAGGAGTCGATGTAAATGGGCTCTTCGATTGATCGTCTCTCCTTTTTTAACTCTTTTCAGGACTTAAAAAATTATTCTCTCAGCTTTTTAGCTCAAGATATCAGCGCTGGATTTTCAGTGGCTTTACTGAGCGTTCCTCAAGCAATGGCTTATGCAATGGTTGCTGGTCTTCCTTTGTCGTGTGGCATTTTAGCCGTTATTTTTTCCTCTTTAATTGCTGCTGCTTTAGGATCCTCCCGTCATTTAATTGTAGGGCCTAGCAATGCGATTGCGATCATGGTCCAGGCAGGAACCTCTCAAATTTTATTCAATTATTTTAGGGATCTTGAAGGGGCTGAGCGAGAATGGATGGCGGTACAGATTTTAACCCAATTGACTTTATTAGTCGGGCTTTTCCAGATTTTAGTGGCTTCGCTTAAACTAGGGCGCTTAACCCAATTTGTCAGCCACTCAGTCGTGGTAGGTTATGCCATGGGAACAGCGATTGCGATCATTATCGACCAATTTTTTATTTTTTTAGGGATTGCTCCCCTGGGAGGCGTGCACGCTTTTTATGAAAAGGCTTGGTACTTAGTCTCTCATTTAAACCAATTTCACTTGCCTACCTTATTAATTAGCCTGGGAAGCTTATTTCTCATTGTCATTTTTCGGCGAAAAGACAAACGGATTCCGGGTGCTGCAATTGCTTTTGCGTTTATGGGGATTGTGGTGCAGCTCATGGGTTTAAATACAGAAGATGCAGAGTCTTTTGTGGGAGGCCGCCTTCAACACGTTTTGTTAATCGGGAATTCAGGGGAAGTTTACACGGGGCTGCCAGACTTGGCATTTCCTTACTTTAATACACACATTATGAGCAGTGTGGTGCCTGTCGCTTTTGCGATTGCTTTGATGAGTATTCTTGAATCTGCCGCTGTGGCCAAATCGATTGCTGCCATTACCGGTCAGAGGTTATCGCTCAATCAAGATATTTTTGCGATTGGAATGGGAAATTTTTGTGGGGCTTTTTCAGGAGGGGCCATGCCTATTTCTGGCAGTAATTCTCGGAGCATGCTGAATTATATCAGTGGAGCCCAAACCCGATTTGCTGCTATTTTTGGGGCAATTTTTGTCGCCACCTTCTTAATGGCTTTTGGATTTTTCATTACGCGTATTCCTGTAGGGGCTTTAGCAGCTCTTCTCATTGTAACCGCTGTCAGCATTGTCAATCGCAAGCAATTTTTACTTTGCCTAAAAGCGACTAATTCGGATGCGCTTGTCTTATGGATTACCATTCTTTCCTGCATATTTTTTAGTTTGGACGTGGCCTTCTACATCGGAGTGGTGATTTCAATTACTCTTTATTTGAAAAAAGCGGCTCTCCCTCAATTAATTGAATATGGGATCGATGACTCAGGAAAATGGTGTTCAGCTGAAACTGCCACAAAAAACGACAAGAAAAAAATTCGGGTTATCAAGGTAAAAGGGGAGCTGTTTTTTGGCGCAGCAGACCTGTTCCAAAGCACCCTAAAATCCATTGCTGAAGATGATACCACTACAAAAGTGATTATTTTACAGCTTAAACATGCGCGTGACCTGGACGCGACAGGTTGCTTGGCTTTGCATCAACTCTACAATTATCTACATAGCTCAGGCAGGCACCTTATTTTAAGCGGTTTGACTTTTCCTACCTGGGAAGTTTTAAGTAATTCAGCTTTGATAGACCTGATTGGAAAAGAAAATCTTTTCTTTTTGAATGAAAGGCGGCCTCACCTTCACATGAAAAAAGCCTTAAGAAGAGCCGAAGCTCTCTTATGCTCTGCGTCAATCCCTTTAGAGCCAGAAAGCGTAGATTTAACCGAAAAAAGTTATCTCGAAGTTCGAGCGGATTAACCGCAATTCGTTCTACCCCTCTTGCAATCAACTTATTTTTTTGTAATAGTCGGTTTATAAGCGAAAATCTTATACTTTTTTCTTTCGGGAAGGTTTTTTAGCCTAAACTTTGGGAGGGGTAGAGATTTAGAGAGAGACTGACAGCAAAAACAGGTTTTTTGCGTCATAGCCTGCCAGTTAAGTTAAAAGTGACTGAAAATTAAGCAAAAACCTCAAAGTTGAAGGCCGCATTGAAATTCAGACTAATTAAGGAAAGAGGCCATGCATCCTCGAGCTCTTATTTTACTCGGAATTCCTGTCAGTGACTTAACCCAAGAAGAAGCTGTACAAGCGATAGTTAAAACTATCGAGGCACCTGCTGGACCCCAAAAAGCCATTCGGTATGTAGGCTTTATGGATAGGGAAAAGTTAGGGGGCATTTGGGGATGGGGAGTATCGACAATTGATCAGAGAGAATGGTTGTCTATGCTTTTTAAATCTTTCCTTATTTTGCCATCTGATCACGCCTTAGTGTGGTTAAGCAAAGCCTTAGGAACTCCTTTAAAGGAGCCCATACAAGAGAAGGAATTTTTATCCGAGCTAATAAAGGAATTAGTTTATAAGAAAAAATCTATTTTCTTTCTTGGAGGAAATGAAATCGAGTTAAAGGCCTTTGTAGAAGGCTTAAAAAGAGATTATCCCGAAATTCAAATTGCCGGGATGGAGTGTCCTCAAATTAAATGTGAAGGGGAGAATCTTACTCACATGGATAACTTAGACGATGTCCTTGTGGAAGATATCAACCAAACTGAGCCTGATTTAGTTTGGATGCATTTAGGAAGCCCAAAGCAAGAAATTTGGCTTAAGCGGGTTAAGCAGCGTTTAAAAGTTCCTGTGGCGGTAGGAGGAGGTTCTTTTCATTCTCCTGTTGCCGGGCAGTCGTTTATGCAAAAAGTTTCAAGCTGGTGGCAGCAATTTTTTAGCGTGGTGAAATTTTCCTGGCTTTCTCTTCCCTTAATCACTTACCAAAGTTTGCTGTATTTCTTTTACCACAAAAAAATTGGTCATTCTTGGGCCTCCAACGTTAAAGACCCTCTGTTATTTCTTTCTTTTGAGCAAAGCTTTGTAGTATTTCAGCTTCCACCTGTTTTAGATCACACTGTAAGCGATCAAATTCTGGTTCAATTAAAAGATGCTTTGGGGCATCCCTGCTTAACTTTCGATTGGAGTAAAGTGGTCTATTTTGATATAGAAGGGCTAAATTTTCTCACTCAATTGGTCACAAAAGTGTGGAGAGAGAAGAAAGAAATTTATTGCTGGGGATTAGCCTCACATTTAAAATATTTATTGAATTTTCATCGACTTTGGGTTTTGTTAGCCCCCTATTTTTTGGAAGATCCTCGCCAATTTCTTTCCCATTTTTGCGAAAAAGAAAGGGGAAAGGACCATCTCTACTTATCTATTCAGCAAAGGCACGCGCACCTGATTGTCACTTTTTTTGGGACCATGGGAAATCAGTTAAATTATAGCAGCTATTTAGCAAGTTGGATCCCCATGATTGAAGATAAAGAGTGTATTTTAGATTTTACGTATTGTGCGGCCATGGATAGTCGGGCTTTTGGATTTTTGCTACACCTAAGAGAGTATTTGAAAACCCATCATAAGTTTCTTAAAATTTGTGGCCTTAAATCTAGCCTAAAACAAGAATTTGCGCTGACAAAAGTTCATCATTCATTTAAATTTTTTGACAATATAGAAGAAGCTTTAGCTAAAGTTTCTTGATCGAAATCTAGAAAGCGGAGGAAAAAAGATGAGAAAAAAACTTATGGTATGGACGGTTGCGGGGTTGTGTGTGTGTATGACGAATCTTTACTGCGAAGAGGGTTCCAATGAGAAACCTACAGAAGAGGTGGAAGAAGAGCTAATGCATGATGAGGAAGAGGTTGCGGATCGCAATTCTGAAGAACGAGATCAAAGAAGCTTGTATCTCCAAAATCAAGAAAACGTGCGGCGTCGGATGGAAATGCGTTATAATCGTTGGAAAAGAGCTCAACGAAGGCAGCAGGAGTTATCTGAAAGGCGCGGGAGCTAAAGGCTCCCTCTTCAATACATGGGAGGGGTTAAAATCCGGCTAACTGATTGAGCAGAATCGAATGGTGCTTCCTAGAAAGGGAAGCGTAAATTCAAGCCAGGCAAGGCTTATTCTAAAAAGAAGCGTCTTTAAGAGCGCTCCCTAACATACCCGGTTGTCCCATTGCGCTACTAGCCAACAAGCCCGGAGTTTAAGGGGATTGCATTTCTGGCTATTTAAAAATCCTCACCATTATACGGGCCTGCGTTGCTAAAAAATACTAAAAATGGGGCTAGATGAGGCCATGCTTTTGCAAAAGAATCGGGAGATTAAAGCTTTTACAAGGGTTTCAGGATATTTTTTTGTTTGAATTTCTTTAAAATCTTTTTCATACAATACTTTAAAATTCATGCCAAGATGCAGAGGTGAATTTCCTCCTCCTTTTGCAAATAAGCAGGAAAAGTAACCTGGGATATGAAACCGTTCTTCAGTTTTTTTATCAGTGGGGATAAATAAAATTAGAATTTTAGCCCTGTCTTCTGAGGTCAAGTTTAAAGCTACCTTAGGATCCCATTGCCCATCGTTAGCAAAGATAATATCAGACTTGTCGCCTCCTTGAAAGAAACTGTAAATTTTTTCGTAATGGCACGAGGTGGCATCTTTTCTCTTTTTTAAGCCAGTTGCAATGGTTTCAATCCATTCTCTCTTTACGTGGAGGATCAAAGGGAGCCGCATGCTTTTGAAAAATAAGCTCCCATTTAGGTGGAACAATGCCACATATTTTTTCCATAAAAAGTTCGGAGAGCTCCCGGTTAGTAGAAGGGCTGATATGCATTTTGTTTAAAAGGACTTTTTGATCGAAGCTAAAAGTCTTGCTATAGTTAGAGGATTTAAAAGTGAAGAAATTGGGGATCCTTTGAATAAAGGAGGGCGGTTTTTCTTTAGGATTTATGATCTTAATTTTAATTTTTTTATGGAAGAGGCTTAAAAATCCGGTTTTTTGTAATTCACAATGGGGATCGAAAGCGTTTAATTTTTTATTAAACTCCTGAAATTTCAATAAACTTTTGTTTTTAAAATTCTTTGTGAGCTACCCTATTTCTCATTGATAAAGTCTTCTATCTTCTCACCTAAGAAATTTAAATGGATTTTAGCCAATCTCTTTTAGGAATTAATGAATTTACCCATTACTTTCTCTGGCAGACTGCCGATTTAACGGCTGCTAAGGCTCTTGCTTTTTAGCTTTAGAGTTCACTTAAGGGTACGGATATTTAGCCCTATAGAGGGGGAGTTTTGTTCTTTTAAAAAATCTAGCAGTAGGATAAAACAGAGCATAATTGCCTGAACTTTGGTTTTTGGTCGCGGAGCTTCTAAAGATCAAGAAGCCCATCTAAAGTTCAGTTTGTTTCCTTAAATATCTGATGTGAATTTGGTGGGTCTATGCGCAAATGGGTTGTCTCTGTTTTCTCCCTTATCGGTATCGTAGCTGGGATTGGGGGATCTTTTTATTGGCTGAATCAGGAGGAAACCCTTGTGGTCCCCACGCCCCCTAGGGAAGAGGCCTTTGAAATGGAGGTGGCGAGTCGTTTCATCGCTGATGGCCGGTTTGTAGAGGCTTTGGCTATTATTCGACAATATGAACCTGAAATGGAGCGTTATTCTGCCAATGGCAAGCAGTGGCTTAGGCTCATGATAGATGTCAGCGAGAAGCAAGGAAATATTCAGCAGTTAAGGATTTTACACCGTTCTTTTCCTGAAGCTTTTGATTCCAATGAAAGAGCGGCTTTAACGATAGCCGATCAATGTGTCGTCGATCGAAAAGCAAAAGACTATCAAAACATTCGATCGCTATGGAAAGGGAAGGAAGAGCAAAAAGAGAAATGGCTTTTCTTAGATGTGAAAATGTTAGCGCAAGAAGGACGGCTTTCTGAGGGGATAGCTCTTCTTAAATGTCAGCCTTTGGAAAATCAAAAGAGCGAATTAAAACGTCTAAGTCATTTAGCCCTTTTTCATCTCAAAGAGCAAAATCCTCGCCTGGCGTGGGATTCCCTCAATCAAGCCTATAAACTCTCTCCCCATGATCCTGAAATCCGTTCTTACCGTGGAAAAGTCCTTGAAATGATGGGGAAAAAGCAGCTTGCCCTAGGTGAATATTTGTCTGCCCTTCGAGAGCATCCCGATAATCTTTTTTTGATTGACCAAGCTGCTGAGTTTCATCTCAGGCAAAAAAATTATGCGGAAGCTATCGATTTATGGACAAAGGCCCTTCCTCCTCCAAGTTTAGACCATATTTGGTTGAAAACTTTGTTTTGGGGCCGTATAACAATACCTGCTCAATTTGAATGGAAGGAAGAAGAGTCCCCACGTGGGAACTTAAGGCCGTTGGTGAATTATTTATTGGCGCTAAAGCCAGGGGAATTTTGGGATGCGGCTGCTTTCGCGGAATTGGAAGCAATACAAACCCCTTTAAGTCATCACCAGACTATTTTTTGGCTGCGGTTGCTCGCAGAATTAAAACAAGGAAACGAAGCCCTGGCTTATGAATTGATTGCAAAAAATCCTTTTAAATGGGAGTCATGGGATCCAGTGTTGGAGCAAGGTTTGTCTCAAATCCTTGCCTGTAGACAACAAAAAGAGCTCGAATCGTGGGTTCAAGATGCGCCTTTACTATATCCTGAACGAACTTTTTTCGAAGAGTTGAATACTTATGCAAAAAGGGGCGATAGTTTGGATGGCTATCCTTCCCCTCTAAAAGAGATTTTAAATAGCAAGCATGCTTTTACGGCTGCGCTTTTAGCTGCGGGCTGGAATGAGGCTGCCCTTTCAATGTATAATGGGGAGAGTCTATCGGAAATACTTCCCGCTTGGGTTGCTTGCCGATTGACGCAAGCGTTATGGGAAAACCGCCATGCTGGCGAGGCTTTGCGTTTTGCTAGCAAGCAAGAAAAATCTCCCGAGCTATCTTTAATGATAGGGGAGCTTCTGATTGAGAAAGGAGAATTAGAAGTAGCCCGTGCGAGTTTGCACCACTTAGTAGAAGAACCTGAAGTAGGCTTAAGAGCAGTTCAATTGGTTAGTGAGCTTTATCAAAAGGAAGGCCTTTATGCCCAAGCTAAACAATTTATCGAGCAATTTCCCGCCTTTAGGGACTCAGTCATGGGGAAAGAAGCGTTAGCCCGAATTGCTTTAAAGCAAGGGGATGAGGATTCAGCAAGAAGGTTGTATGGTTCCATTCAAGATGAATCTGTCGATGCCAAAGCCTATTTTGTGCGCAAAGCCATGGAAGAAAGAAATTGGGCTCAGGCTAAAGCTTTGACTTTAAATATGCTTGCCGAGTTTCCCACAGATCCTTTTTGGCTAGAAACGCTCAAAAAAATTAAAGAAGGGCAACCCAAATAAAAAATCGGAAAAAAGGGTTGCACTAAAAACAGATCATTTGCATAATTTCTATTTTCACTTGAGCTGCGCCTGTAGTTCAATGGTAGAACAGTAGCCTTCCAAGCTACGAGTGTCAGTTCGATTCTGATCAGGCGCTACTTTTCACAATTCAATAAACATCACAAACACCAAGACCGAAATTTTTCCTTCAAGGAGAAATGCCGTCGTCAAAATAAAGGGACAAGGCTTGGCACAGCAAGAACCATTTCAAGAAGTTACAATAAAAGATTTATTGGAAGCAGGGGCGCATTTTGGCCACCAAAAACGTCGTTGGAACCCGAAAATGAAACGTTTCATTTTCGAAGAGCGCAACGGCCTTTATATCATCGACTTAGCAAAAACTTTGCAGCAAATTCGGTATGCAAAAGAAGTTGTTAAGCAAGTCGTAGAAAATCACAAATCTATTCTATTTGTGGGAACAAAAAAACAAGCCAAAGCCGTTATTCGCGATTTAGCTGAACAGTGTGGCGAATTTTATGTTTGCGAGCGCTGGTTAGGTGGAATGTTGACAAACCTAACAACCATTCGCCAATCCATTAAGAAACTTGAGCGAATCGAAAAACGGATCTCGGCAGGGACGGAAGGATTTACAAAAAAAGAATTCTCTTTGCTTACCAAAGAACAAATTAAGCTCGAAAAGAACCTTTCAGGGGTACGCGGCATGCGCAAATTGCCAGGACTCGTGATTGTAGTGGATCCAAGCAAAGAACACTTGGCGGTTGCAGAAGCAAATAAGCTCGGCATCCCTGTGATGGGTTTAGTGGATACAAATTGTGATCCGGATCCTATCGAATATGTGATCGCCTGTAACGATGACGCTTTAAAAAGCGTAAAATTAATCGTGCAAGCATTAGCGCAAACGATCATTCAGACAAAGAATGAAATGAACGTTGCCGCAGGCAAAGGGGATGGAAAAGGGTTCGAAGATGAAGAGCTCGAAGAGGAAGAAGAATTTGCAATACGTGTGAGTGGCTTAGAGGATGAGCCTGGTAAAGAGGAGGAGTAAATTATGTCGACAACCGTAACTCCAGCCATGATTAAAGAGCTTCGCGAGCGCACAGGGATTGGCATGGGCCAATGCAAAAAAGCTTTAGAAGAAGCCAACGGAGACATGGAGCTGGCTATCACCAACCTACGCAAATCTGGAGCAGCCTCAGCTGTTAAGAAAGAAGGGCGGGTAACTAACGAAGGGATGATTGGTGCAGCCCAAGTTGCTAAAGCTATCGCCCTTGTAGAAGTGAACGCAGAGACAGATTTTGTGGTAAAAAATGAACGTTTTCAGCAATTTGTCCAGGCAATTTCCCAAGAAGCTGCTGAAACAAGCCCCGCTTCTTTAGAGGCTTTCTTACAACAGAAATATTCTAAAGACGACAACATGACGATTGATGAACTCCGCTCTTCGCTCGTTCAAGCAATTGGGGAAAACATCCAAATTAAGCGCCTGAAAGTTTTGCCTAAAAAGGCAAACACTTCCGTGGGAGTCTATTCTCATCTGGGAGGAAAAATGGTGACTGTGGTGGAAATTACAGGTAGTGATGCGCAAGAAGAGCTTGCCAAAGATATCGCGATGCATGTGGCAGCAGCAGCACCTGAATACGTGTCTCCTGACCAAGTTCCAAGTGAAGTATTGGAAAAAGAGAAAGAGATTGCACGCAGCCAAGTGGTAGGCAAGCCTGACTTTGTGGCAGAGAAAATTGTGACAGGGAAATTGAATTATTTCTATGACACCACATGCTTGATTTGCCAAAAATATATCAAAGACGATTCAGTCAAAATTGAAGACCTCGTCAAGCAGAAAGGGAAAGACCTGCAATTGACTAGCTTTGAACGTTGGACTGTTTCTCAGTAAAGGGTTGAAACCAGTCGCAAGATTTGTTTGCGATTGGTTTTTTATGAAGTTCATTTTAGAGAGGAGCAAATGGCTAAGAAACTTTCTATTCTGTTAGTGGCTTTAGTTGCTTTAAACCCCATTTTAATGGCTGATGAACTTCGCCCCATCACCGCTGATACCCCTCGATTTGACCCTTCTAACGAATCGAAAACGGATCCTCTTTCCCAATTAGACCGCGTGATTGAAGCCTCTGGAGAACTTTTACAGAAGCAAAAACAGCTGAAAGAGTTGTTAGCTGAATACATTCACATGCAAAACGCTTACCTCCACAATCAACAAGATCGTGAAATGCTTTTTCGCCTTGTGAAGATTGCTTATAAAGCTCAAAACTTAATCCAAGAGACCCATTTGTCATACGCTTTTCCTCCTGAGTTTTTAAAAGAACTTAGCCTTTTCTCTCAAGTTGGAGCAAAGCGTGGATTGCCCAGACCTTCGTAACATGGAAGCCATTCACTACATCGATCGCCTTTCGCAGAAGATGGAAAGGGAAAAAGTGTACGGAGAGCAATTTCTCAAGCTTTTGTACGGTCAAGATCTGCTCAGTCGAGTGTTAGGAGCTTCTGTCCTTTTTTTTCTTGCTCGCTTTCCTATTTTTTCTTTCTTCTATGGATGGTGGCAATCTCAACCGTGGACAGCCAAAAAAATCCAGCCTTTCATCGATGCTTTTCAGGTGGATTCGTCCGAATTTGCAGGGCCTGTTGAACAATTTAAATCCTTCAATGACTTTTTTATTCGCAAGCTTAAAGCTGAGGCAAGGCCCTTTGTCCATGGGGAAAGCGTGGCGATTACACCCGCTGATGGACGTTATTTATGTTATCAAAACATTGAGCAAATCGATGGATTTATTATAAAAGGGAAAAAATTTTCCTTAGATGGATTGCTCAAAGATGCACAGCTTGCCAACCGGTATAGAGAAGGCACAATGGTTATGGCCCGTTTATGCCCTACCGATTACCATCGCTATCACTTCCCATGCGATTGCATCCCAGGTATCGCCAGAACCATTCCGGGAGATCTTTACTCCGTTAACCCAATGGCCATTCGGCACAACCTGGAAACTTATACGGAAAATAAAAGAACATTGTGCGTGCTTGAAACAAAGCAATTTGGCCAAGTGCTTTTTATTGAAGTGGGAGCTACCTTTGTGGGGAGCATTCATCAAACTTATGTGCCTTATTCCCAAATTAAAAAAGGAGATGAAAAAGGGTATTTTTCCTTTGGAGGATCCTCCCTTATTCTTCTTTTTGAACCGAACAGATTGCAATTGGATGAAGATCTTATTCAAGCAGGTTTGAGCCACATCGAGACCAAATGTTTAATGGGTCAATCGCTTGGTCGGTGCCTCTAAAGTTTTAATAGTGTTTTTCTAAGGTGCCTTGTTCCTAAATTCTAATTTCCTAAGACAAATTAAAAATATATCCTTGAGTGTAGCGGTAGCGCGTCGCTTAGGATACCTACAAACCAATTATAAGGGAAAGCATGTTCACCTTAAATTTTATTTTATTGATAGTGGATCGAGGACTGGCTCAGCCATCTAGGAAACATGATAGGCTGGTTTGCAGTTTCCTAGCAATTGTGGTTGATTAAGTGGAAGGGGTATCAAATCAATATGTGCCTTGAAAATTTCTACCACACGCCTTCATTGCGTCACATTCATTGCAAGCTCTTTTACGATTTTTTGATTGAAAGGCTCGCAAAGCTTCTATTTTTGTTAGCGTTTATATTCTTTGGGATTTATCTTTATATTTTTTACATGCTATAGCGGATTTTAAACTTAAGCAAATTAGGGGATTGTTATGACATTTAGTATTTATTGTTCTAATAATTATGGAAATAATCAATTCGCTTCACATTTAGAAGGCAATTGTGCTAAGGCAGAGAAAATAAAATGCGCGAGAGGAAATGAAGCGGCTGTTGAGATGATAAATCGGCCTGGATTGAGCAAAATGGTCGGTAACTTTGTCGCTCTGCAGCAGCAAAACGAAAAAGAGGAATTTTCTTACTTTACCTCTTTGATTCAAAAAAAATTTGAACCCTCTCTGCCTTGTTCACTTAGCACAGAAAAGTTAGATGAGCTTGCTCGTTCTCTCTTTGCTAGCTATCGGGTGGAAATAGTGAAAAAGTTGTGTGCAGAGATAGAGGTTTGCCCGCAAAAGTGGAATTTTTCTTCTGAAGAATGGGGGCAAAAGCGCCTATCTTTTCAGGATTTTGTATGGCAATATATCAAAATGGACCATAGTTCTGGTCCTCAATTTATAATTAATAAGGCTATAAAGCATACTTTTGCGGTTCCTAAAGAATATATGCCTAAAATACATGCTTGCGACTTACCTTCTGAGCAAGAAGATTTTTATCCTAATTCTTGAGGAGTAGGACAGCGTAGCATGTGAGTAAACAAGGCTCCCTCTTCTTCCTCGAATAATTGGACAAGCGCACTTTGATAGTCCGGGCAATCTATCGTTGGAGTTGCTTTGGTTGTATTTCCTACATTGTAAGGAATTTTTATTGATATTGTAGATACAAATATTAATTGGGCTGCTCCACAGCGTAAACTATCTTTGAAAGGTTCTAAGCTTTGAGGAAGGAGGATATATTTAATGTTATCAGGGGTGATTGACCCAAAAGCCCATGTCTCCATGCAACCTAATAGATTAGGAGAGATCATTACTTCTCGATCATGCCCTTCGCATGCTGTTCCATCTGTTTTGACAAGATTTAATACTGCATCGTATTCTCAGAGCCTTCTTTCTTATTAACTGGAAGCACAAACAGTATAGATGCATGGGCTCGTTCTGAAAGCCTCTGCAAAAACTCTGGGTTAGATGATGCTGTGCTGAAAGATTGAACGTCTTTTTCAAGAGGGTCTTCTGTTCTTTCTAACACGACTGGAAAGCCGCCTTTAGCCTCATGAGTTAAGGATGTTGTTATCCCTTTAGCTGCATGTATATAATTTAAGCAAAGTGAGTCGTTGTTCGCTTCGTTTTTATCAGCTGATTGAATAATAGAGATTCCTAATGCAGCGCTTCTTCTTTTTGTAAGAATTCCTTGTTCCATTACGTTGTTTAGAATTTCAATTTGCTTAGCGAGATGAGGCTCAGGAGTGGCTATTTGCAAGCGGTGCATAGTTACAGCTTCATGAAGTTGAGCTCCCTCGGCGTAAGGCGTTCCTCCCGAGCTACCTGTATTCAAAGCTCCAGGCACAGAAGTTGGTAGGCTGGTTTGTCCTGGAGGGGTTTCTTGGTTTTCCCTTTGTTGGTATTCACTATAGTTCTGCCCGGATGATGAATAGCTTGGGGTAGGTTCCATACTATCTCCTTATTTTCTTTTTTTAACTGTCTTTTAATTTAGGGCTAATTTCTAATATGTATTATATATCACCCGGTATTTTTGTAAACTAATTATTTAAAATAAAAAGCCTTCTAATAGAAATTTACAGATCAAAAATAAGTTCTTTTGATGGAGAAAAACTCCATGCCTCGCGATCTGTTTTTTTGAAAAATAAGATAGTAAAGTAAATGATTAGCTTATTGAGTGGTTAGCCTATAGAGAGCAAATCTCATATAAAATATTATATATAAAAGGGTAGTAAATACTTTCTTCGCGCCTATAACGTAGCCGAAGTGCTTAAGGGAATTTTTTGGGTATGATATGGAAGATTCTTGTTTATTTAAGCAACTAAGGAAAATTTAGCGAAAATGATAAAAAATTTAATTGATTACTGCTTAAATCCCGCGGTTGGAGGTGGCAACATCCTAATTCCTTTAACTTTAGAGGAAAATATTGGCTAAGGTTTGCTTGCCTCTATAGGCTTCAAGAAGGCAAATTAGCTTGATGGCTAAAGGATAAAAACAAAAAAATTAGCTGGAGAATATAGAGAAACTAGCTAAGGGATTGAAGGAAATACACAAATTGAACTCTAGGATACTTTGAATAAAAGTAAACGAGTTGAAACAAACGATTAGGAGAAGGGGTGATGTTTTTTAGTTGGATTGTGAGTCGGAAAAGGCGGCAGAAATTCAAAAAATAAGCCTCCCGCTTATTTGTTCACCTACAGGAAAAACGGGATACTTTACCCTTAAAAGAAAGGGAAGAGATCAGCATTGTTGTTAGGTTTGTTTAGGCCTTCAATAATCTTAGTAGATTTAAGCAGCGAGACTCGAAACCCGCAGAGAAACTGGGAGATATGATTTTGATTTTTTAGGAGGAACGCTTCCATGTGGACTGAGCTCATCCTTTCAAGCGAATGGTAGGGGAGGAGCCACCCTCGCGGAGTGGCTTTTAAGGTTAGCGCTCTCTTAATTTGGATAACAGGCGTAAAAATTCCACATATAGCCAAATTAATGTCACCATGAGGGCAAATCCGCCATACCATTCCATGTATTTGGGGGCCCCTTGTTGCGCACCTTGTTCGATAAAGTCAAAGTCAATGATAAAGTTCAAAGCTGCGATGGCAACCACGAACAAACTAAACAAAATCCCCACAATTCCCCCTCCATAAATGTAGGGAACGCTCACGCCAAATAGGGATAAGAGCATTGTTGCGAAGTAGACGATCGCAATCCCGCCTGTTGCAGCTGCCACTCCCAGCCTAAAATTGTCTGTGGCTTGAATAAAGCCAGACCGATAGGCCACTAGCATGGAAAAAAGGGTTCCAAATGTTAAAGCGGTAGCTTGGATCACGACGCCTGGAAATTGTTTTTCAAAAACAGAGGAAATGCCGCCGATAAAAAGCCCCTCGAGGAGAGCATATCCAATCGAGGTGACAGGAGCCCATTCTTTTTTAAATGCAGTTACAACAGCCAAAATTAATCCCCCAACCACGCCAGCCATCATCCAAGGATAGATAACTTGAACATTGCCTGTTTGATAAAACTTGATCCATGTCCAGCCAGCGGTTAAAAGGACGCAGGATAAAAGGATAGCGGTTTTATTGACGACCCCAGACACGGTCATTTTTTCCTCAAGAGAATAATACCTTTCGCTTTGGAAAGTATTGCCTAGTAAAGCAGGATTTGATGAACGCATAGCTCTTTCCTCCATGGTTAAAATAGGTAAATAGGCAGTATAACCGATTTTAGAATTCTTGACAAAGAGGAGAGAAAAGCTGCAAACAAGTCTTCTTTATGCATTTCTCAGATTTGAAGAAAACACCTTTTGTGGCATTGAAGTTGCCGCTTATACACTTTTACGAGTCAAGACCCTTGAGAATTAGTTTTAATAGGAAAAGCCGTTTGGCGGGCATAGAGCGATCAGAGGACTCTTTAATGCCCGCCTGGAAAGTGATCCTCAGGCGTTTAGTAGGATTCCGAATCCTTTTATTAAAGCGGGGGTGCCTCAAGGTTTTTTTAACCCGTGATGCCATGAGTGCAAAAAACTCCTTCAGCTCCCTGCTTATTAGGCTTTAAGGGGACCTACCCCTGAGTCGTTACATCAAAATAGCCCTGGCACCTTCTTTTGTTCGAATAAAGGCCATCTTCGCCCTCTTCCCCATCCTTTTTGGCAGCCAGCAGTAGTAAAGATAGAGATAACCCATGCGCGTTAATTTCCTGGAAGCTAAAATAGAGCGTGTTTTTCTTTCTTCTTTTCAAAAAATGAGAGAAAATGAAATTGAATGGATATAAATGGGAACCGGCATGTCAAAAAATCGTGAATCCCGAAGGTTTTATCGCCCTTCTATACAGCACTTAGATATTCCTGCCAAGGCCAATCGCGTCTTAAACGTGATTTTGGTAGCGCTGTTGCTGGTGATTATCCGTGTTTGGCATTTAGCTGTGATTCAGTACGAAGACCGCTTAGAATCCGCTAGCAAACCTCAAAAAAAAGTGGTGCTAGAGGCCTCTAAAAGAGGGACTATCCGGGACCGCTTTAACATTCCTCTGGCGGTAAATAAGATCCAGTACGATGCGGCCATTGTGTATTCGGAGCTTCAACAAATTCCCTCTGTAACCACAGCTTATGGACCGGAAGGGAAGAGGATTAAAGTTTTCAAAAGAAAACAATACATTGAAAACCTGTCCCAACTTTTGGGAAATGAACTACAGCTGGATCCGAATTGGATTGAAGATACCATTTATTCAAAAGCAGCCTTTCAGTACCACGTCCCTTTTGTGATTAAACGAGAGCTTACGGAGCAAGAATATTATCGCCTTAAAGGCCTAGAGAATGAATGGCTGGGCATCCATGTCATGTGTGTTCCCCGGCGCCATTATCCTCAAGGGAAAGTGGCGGCCGATATTATTGGCTATATGGGAGCAATTAGCCGCGAAAAGTATGAAGGAATTCTAGCTAAAATTTCCGAATTAAAAGAATTTCTTCAAAAAGAGGAATCGGGGGAAGATCCTTTTCTCCCCGAGGGTTATGACTCTTCTCAGCAAGTTAGACAGGCGCTGGTTGAACTGGAAGAACATGCTTATACCATTAACGATTGGGTGGGAAAAACAGGCATTGAATCCCAATTTGAGGCAGATTTAAGAGGTTATCATGGCAAAAAGTTTTACCATTCAGATGCTCGAGGAAATTTTTTAAAAGAACTCCCAGGATCCACAGAACCTTTATCTGGAAGGCGCTTTCTTTTAACAATTTCTTCTGAACTCCAAAATTATGCAGAACAGTTGCTCGCCCAAAATGAACAGATTCGCAAAGTGCGTGTCACAAAGGAGGATTCGGTCAATTTGACCACGCGAGAGCCCTGGATAAAAGGAGGATCGATTGTGGCCATGGATCCCAACACGGGGGAAATTTTAGCTATGGCGACTTATCCCCGCTTCGATCCCAACGATTTCATCTCTTCAAGCCATAAAGAAATCGGCAGGAAAAAACGGGCAAACGTTCTGAGATGGCTTGAAAATGAAGCGTATATCGCGGATATCTGGAATCGACGCCGTCCATTTGAAAGGGAGCTTTACGATAAGAAAAAAGAGGAGTTTTATGAAGAAGAGGTGATGATGGAGTGGGAACAATTCCTCTCGATGATTTTACCTCCCGAGAATCCCATTCGAGAGTCCTTACAAAAGATTAAAAACGTGAAATTAGCGGTCGAATTTTTAAAGCAGGTGGAAGCTCTTACCCAGCTCTGCGAAGATAGCCGTTTGCCCGCCATTTTTAATCATCTGTATAAAGAAGAGGGGCATATCCTTCTCGGCAAAGCTCTATCGGCTATGGAAAGAGAAGCCCTACTTAGAAAAATGCGCGAGAATCAAGAACCCCTTGCGGAGCTGAAGCACAAACTTTCCCCTTATTTTGAAAATCTTCCCACAAATTATGATAAAGTCTTACTGGTGGACCTTTGCCGCTTAGCGATTCAAGAAAACGCTTTTTTCGAGGAGCTTTTAGAAGCGGTTGGGGACCAGACCCTCGTGTTTTATTGCGATGCTGCGGCAGCCCAAGTGGGACTTATGGAAAACATCCGTACCCTTTCTAAAGAGTTATTTCATCGCGTGGATTTTGCCGAATGGAGAAAACAAAACCAACAATCCTTTTTAAAACAAAAACGGCTTGAAGAAAAACAGGCCAAACAATATGCCCGCCCTTACTTAGATTTGCTAGATCGGCACGAAACTTTGCTGTTTAATGCATTTTGGAGCCAAAATAAATGGGACCTTATGTCTGTTTTTTTAACGGGAAAATGTGGAGCGGTGGATGAACAGATTGGGATATATATTGAGCACTTCAACAAAATGCGGCTGGAAGTTGAAGAAGGCTTACATACAGATGAAAAATGGTTTTTATCCTATTCTAAGCTTCAAGAAGCCTTAGAAGCCATTCCTGCTTCATTGATCCCCGATTACTTAAAGACGATGCGCGGCTATCAGGATTTGACGCGCCCTCTCTTTGGGTCTTATCGCATGTTGCGCAAAAGTGGCAAACAATGTCATCTCGAAAAAGATTTAGCTGCAGGCTTTTATCCAAAATATGGATTTGGATATGGGCGCTCTCAAGCTTATCGCCAGGCGGCAACTCAGGGATCCATCTTTAAGCTCATTACCGGCTATGAGGCTTTAAGACAACGTTTCATGCTGCTAGACGGGCAGGCGGCATATACCTATCAAGACTTGAATCCTTTAACATTTGAGGATCGCATTTTCCGAAAAGGGAAAGAACTTTTTGTGGGGATTACTGAAGAAGGAAAACCTCTTCCTCAACATTATAAAGGGGGGCGTTTGCCTAAAAGCCTTTCTTCCCATATTGGCAAGATAGATATCAAAAGAGCTCTAGAAACCTCGAGCAACCCTTATTTTTGTTTGCTTGCCGGGGATATTTTTCAAGATCCGAATGATTTAGCACGCGCTGCTCAAGATTTTTCCTATGGTGCTCCTACGGGAATTGATTTGCCCGGTGAAATTGCAGGCAACGTCCCTAAGGATCTTGCTAGCAATCGTACGGGACTCTATGCCACTGCCATTGGACAACATACGTTGATTGTGACCCCTCTACAGACGGCTGTCATGCTATCTTCTCTGGCTAATGGGGGAAAAATCCTAAAGCCTAAAATTGTACGGATGGCAGCAGGCAAAAAGCTAGAAGTGGGAAATCTATTAAAACCTTCTGGAGACCATACTAGAAGCCAGATAGAATGGTTTCCCACTATTGTTAAAAAAGAGGTTTTTATGCCTGCCACTATTCGAAAAATCCTTTTAGAGGGATTACAGCAAGTCAATGCGCATTTGCATAAAAATAGCATGCCGGCCTTGTCTAAACTTTACCAGGCGCATCCAGAGGCGATGCAAAGCTTTATTGAACTTAAAGACCAAATCATAGGGAAATCCAGCACGGCTGAATCTGTGGAAAACTTGGATTTAGATTTTCGATGCGGGACTAATATTTACAATCATGTGTGGTTTGGGAGTATTTCTTTTGAGTCTAAATTCCAGGGCTATGAATCTAACCGGTTTGTTTATCGCGATCCTTTTGGCAATCCAGAACTAGTGGTCGTGGTGTACTTACGCTATGGGGCTCTAGGAAAAGAAGCCGCTCCTCTTGGTGCTCAAATGGTGCAAAAATGGCGCGAAATAAAAAATCGGCATAGTGGGGATTTTTTATTAAACCCTCCCTCAACTGCTCTCACTCAAGGAAAGACAAATCTCTAAACTTAGACTTTAAGTTTTTGTGTTAGCTTGTATGCACATTTCAATGAGAAAATAAAAAATTAATGCTTTAAAGCATTCTTTGAGAAAGAAGCCTTTAAGTGGCGATTACTTTGTTTAAAGCAAATAAGAAAGCGAATGAAAAGCTATTAGAAAAGATCACAAGGAAACCCTTAAAGAAACTAAAAACAGGAATGTTTGAAAGAGCCTTTGCCTGGCTGAGCAGGCGTTGACTACTAAGCAAGCACTTCAAAAGAATGAAGAGTACGCCCTGCAATAGGATTGAGCAGCGGATGAGGATAATTCCTAAGAGGCTAAAGTGTTTATTTATAAAGGATTTATAGAAGATCTTCAATTTTTTTATCTGTTAAGTCTCTTGCAATTTCTGCCGCTTTCCCAATTCGCCCATTTTAGCGAATGCTTTATAGATATGAGAGAAAGCCCTTTTTTTAGAATAGGGGGTAGTGATGGTATTTGCAATTTCTAGAGCTTTTTCGAATTGGCCAGTGTCTGCTAATGCTCTAGCCATTTCTAAAAAAGCGTGGGATTTAAAAATATTGAAAGAAAGCGTATTTGCGATCTCCAATGCTTTCTCAAGGTGGCCAGTTTTTGCTAGGATTACACAAATAGGGGCGAGAATCGATTTTTTAAGAGAGCTGCTACATATACCATTGGTAATTTTTAATGCTTCCTTAAGTTGACTCATTTCTGTCAGGGATTTAGAAATGGGGAGAGGGCCCTATCTTTTTCCCCTTTATTGAAAATAGTATTTATGATTTCTAGCACTTTATCTAGCTAGCATGCTAGAAATCGTTGAAACAGCCTTAGAGTGGTAGAATGTGTCTAGAATTGCATTTGCAATTTCCAATCCTTTCTTAAATTGGCCCGCTTTAGCTAAGAGGATAGAAATCTTGGCGAGGGCTTTTTCTTTTTCGCATTCCTCAGTAATTGCATGTCCTATTTTCAAAGCTTTTTCAAATTGGCTAGCTTTAGCTAAGAGGATAGAAATCGCAGCAAAAGCTTTATTTTTTTCATCTGCATCACAAATTGTACGCCCAGTTTTTAGAGCTTTCTTAAATTGGCCAGCTTCAGCTAAAAAGATAGAAATTGCAGAAAAAGCTTCCTCTTTTCTCCATCCAATAGGAATAGCCCCTCCCATCTCTAAGGCTTTGTCGAATTGGCCAGCTTCAGCTAAAAGGATAGAAATCGCTGAAACAGCCTTAGAGTGGTAGCATGTGTCTAGAATTGCATTTGCAATTTCCAATCCTTTCTCAAATTGGCCCGCTTTAGCTAAGAGGATAGAAATCTTGGCGAGGACTTTTTCTTTTTCGCATTCCTTAGTAATTGCATGTACTATTTTCAAAGCTTTTTCAAATTGGCTAGCTTTGGCTAAGAGAATAGAAATTGCAGCAAAAGCTTTATTTTTTTCATCTGCATCAAAAATTGCCCGCCCAATTTTTATGGCTTTCTTAAATTGGCCAGCTTCAGCTAAAAAAATAGAAATTGCAGAAAAAGTTTCTCCTTTTCTCCATCCCTTAGGAATTGCATTTCCAATCTCTAAGGCTTTCTCCAATTGGCCAGCTTTGGCTAAGAGGATAGAAATCGCAGCAAAAGCTTTATTTTTTTCATCTGCATCACAAATTGTACGCCCAGTTTTTAGAGCTTTCTTAAATTGTCCAGCTTCAGCTAAAAGGATAGAAATTGCAGAAAAAGCTTCCTCTTTTCTCTCTCCATTAGGAATGGCCCCTCCAATCTCTAAGGCTTTATCGAATTGACCAGATTCAGCTAAAAGGATAGAAATCACAGCAAAAGCTTTATTTTTTTCATCTGCATCACAAATTGTACGCCCAGTTTTTAGAGCTTTCTTAAATTGTCCAGCTTCAGCTAAAAGGATAGAAATTGCAGAAAAAGCTTCCTCTTTTCTCTCTCCATTAGGAATGGCCCCTCCAATCTCTAAGGCTTTATCGAATTGACCAGATTCAGCTAAAAGGATAGAAATCTTGGCAAAAAATTCAACTTTAAGGTGTTTATTAGAAAGGGTATGTCCCATTTCTAGCGCTTTATCAAGCAGATTTTTTTTGATAAGTTTTTCCAGACTGTCCCAAATATAAGGGGCGTAACTTATTTTAGTGGCAAAGATATCTTTAAAAAGCCAAGGCAATTTTAGGACTTGGGCTTGTTCTTTTAAAGCTTCACAAGCTTCTTTATCAAGAGAATGTAAGATAAGCAAAAATTTAATTTTCTCAACAAAAATGGAGATTTTTAGTTGGGAAAGAGTGGCAAGTGCTAAGAAGTTGCGATTAGTTCTTAAATTTTTTAAATCGGTGCATGTTTTCTGCCAAAAAGTGGTGGAATCATAGAGTAGCTCTCTACGAAAAGGGAGGTTTTGTTGAGAAATGCAATGATCGACTGCACATTGGATAAGTTTGTGAAGGAGGGAAGCCTCTTTTCTTTTTGCGACCTGTATGATCGTTGCATGCCATTTTTTATTGACTTCTGAGCAATTTTTATAATCTTCCCCTTCTAGAGCACTTAATATATGTTCAAACATTTCCTGAGGCAGAACTTCTAGCCCAAGAGATGTATCTAGGCACAAAGAGGGGTATTTTTTCCTCCTTTTAGGGGGAGGATTGTTATCATCTGGAGTAAGCATGCGCTTTTGCTTGACAGCGCCATTTGGGTTAGCCCAACTGTTTATATCTCCAATGGAGGGAAGATCAGAAATAACCTGGGGGAGATTTAAGGATTTTATTTTTTCAATGATGGCAACAAACGCTTTCTCTCTGCCCTTGGCAGATGGCGCTTTGCTCTCAATCCTTTTTACTATATTAACTAACGTGTCTTTATCCCCACTTGTTAGGAATATTTGGTTTTTTTCAGCAAGCTTGCAAACGACTTTTGCCACTTTCAAAGGCATTTTCAGCTTTGTGCTGCTGGTTAGCTTAGTCGTTAAATAAAGGTTAGGGACATCGCTAATGGATTTAATCTCTGCTAATTTGTGGCGAAACTCATCCTGATTATTGGCAATTAAAAACGACATAAGCCACTCTCTTCCTTAAAACTTTTTAAAAAGAGTATACTAAATAGCCCTCTTTTTTTTACGAATTACTTTAAAAACTTATGAGAGGGGGATTGATCTTTAAGATAAAAGCTAAGCGATTGGCTGCTTTTTGCAAACGGCAAAATAAGCTTAGCACTACTTAGAAAGGACAGGCTTACCCTTCATCGTAACTTTAATCTCCTCTACCTTTAACAACTTAGGGGGCTCTATAAGCATTCTACCTGTTTACTATAAATTACAACAGCTCAAACCACCCACAACCTTGTATAAGCGCAAGCGCCGTACGTTGCTAGTTAAACAAAGAAGGGTAACTCTCCCTCGCAAGTCCTAGGTGGGACTAGAGTGTAGTAAGGATCATATGAAAGGTAAAAGGGCCCTCAATAGAAGGTGAAGTAAAGAGTAGCAGAAAAAGTGGTAAGAAAAGCTTTGAAGAAAACTCAAACCTGGGAATGTTGAAATGGCCTTTGCCGGGCTACACAACCTTTGGCTACTAAGCAAGGGCTCCAAAAGAATGAAGAATATAAACTGAAATAGGATTGAGCAAGTAGGCTAGGATAATGTTTAAGAGGCTAAAGGATTCATTTAGGCGGGATTTAGGGAAGTTCTTCAGTTTCTTTATCAGTTATGTCCCTTGCAATTTCTGCTGCTTTTTCAACCTCTCCAATTTGAGCTAAACCTTTAGAAATGTGGGAGAGAGCGTGGTTTTTAAAAAAGGGAGTGGTTATGGCATAGGCAATTTCTAGGGCTTTCTCAAATTGGCTAGTATCTGCTAATGCTCTAGCAATTCTTGAAAAGGCCTCAGACTTAAAAAAATCGAACCAGAGTTTATTTGCGATTTCTAACCCTTTCTCAAGGTGGCCAGCTTTTGCCAATATTCCTCCAATAGGAATGAGAGCCAACTCTTTAAGAATACTGTCATTTATACTATTTATAATTTTTAACGCTTCCTCAAATTGGCCTATTTCTGCTAGAGATTTAGAAATGGATGAGAGGACTCTATCTTTTTCCTTTTTATCAGAAATAGTGTTGGCGATTTCTAGCGCTTTTTCTCTTTGGCCAGCTTTTGCAGCAGCTGTACAAATCTCAAAAAGAATCCTCTTTTTTTCTTCTTCATGGAAAATTATTTTTGAAGTTTTTACAGCCTCCTCAAATTGGCCCATTTTTGCCAGGGATTCAGAAATGGATGAGAGAGCCCTATCTTTTTGCTGTTGATTAGAAATAGTATTTGCAATTTCTAACGCTCTTTCCTCTTGGCCAGCTTGCGCAGCTGCTCTAGAAATATTAAAAAGAGCGGTTTCTTTTTCTTCTTGATTGAAAATTATGTTTGAAATTTTTGCGGCTTTCTCAAACTGACCAGCTTGTGTTAAGGCATCAGAAAGATGGGCAAAAAAGCTATCTTTAAGATTTTCGGCAAGTGAGTGATGGATAGTTTCTAAGGCCTTCTCAACTTGGCTAATTTTTACTAAGGTGAAAGCAATTGTAGAAAGTGCGGTCTCTTTTTCTTCTTGATTGGAAATCATATCTATAATTTTTAGCGCTCTCTCAAATTGACCATCTTCTATCAATTTTACACTAATTTTAATCAAAGCCATATCTTTATAAACAGTCTCGGTAATGACATTTACATTTTCTAGCGCCTTTTCAAATTGGCCTGCTTTAGCTAGCATTAAAGAAATTTCTGAGACAGCCACACCGTGGTAAAATCCATCTAAACTCGCATGGGCAATTTCTAATCCCTTCTCGAGTTGGCCAGTTTTGGCTAAATTTGTAGAGATTTTCAAGAGAGCGCCCTTTCTTGCGTATTCTCGACAACAGGCACTTGCCATTTCTACTGCTTTCTCAAGTTGGCCAGCTTCTGCTAATCTTATAGAAATCTTGGTGTGAACCTTATCTTTGCCAAATCTATTAGAAATTGTAAGCCCAATTTCTGCAGCTTCTTCAAAGTGGCCGGCTTTTGCTAAGAGAATAGCCACCTTTGAGAGAGCTTTATCTTTATGATGTTGATCAAGAATTATACCCCCCATTTCTACAGCTTTCTTGAATTGGCCAGCTTTTGCTAATCTTATAGAAATCTGTTGGAGAACTTCACCTTTTTTATCTCTGTTAATGATCTTGAGCCCAATTTCTGAAGCTTTCTCCAGATGTCCCGCTTCAGCTAAAAGGATAGAAATCACAGAGAAAACTTTATCTTCTTCCTCTTCATCGCAAATTTCACCCCCAATTTTTATGGCTTTCTTAAAGTGGCCAGCTTTGGCTAAGAGGATAGAAATTGCAGAGAAAGCTTTATTTTTTTCATCTTCATAAAAAATGTTATGCCCAATTTTTATGGCTTCCTTAAATTGACCAGCTTCAGCTAAAAGGGTAGAAATTACAGAAAAAGCTTCCTCTTTTCTCCCCCCATCAGGAATTGCCTCTGCAATCTCTAAGGCTTTCTTAAAGTGGCCAGTTTTGGCTAAGAGGATAGAGATCTTGGAGAGGACTTTTTCTTTTTCATATCCTTCAACAATTGTATGACCTATTTCTAGAGCTTTTTCAAATTTGCTGGCTTTGGCTAAGAAGATAGAAACCTTGGCGAGAAATTCCGCTTTATAGTACTTATTAGAAAGGGTATTCCCAATTTCTAGCGCTTTTTCAAGCAGATTTTTTTCAATAAGTTTTCTTAGGTTATCCCGAATATAATGGCGGTAATCTATTTTAGTGCTAAAAATATCCTTAAAAAGCCAAGGCAATTTTAAGACTTGAGCTTGCTCTTTTAAAGCTTCCCGAGCTTCTTTATCAAAAGAACGTAAGATAGACAAAAATTTAATTTTCTCAACAAAAATGGAGATTTTTATTTGGGTAAGGGTGGCGAGTGGTAAGAAATTGAGATTAGCTCTTAAATTTTTTAAGTCGGTGCATGTTTTCTGCCAAAAAGCGTTGGAGTCATAGAACAGCTCTCTACGAGGAGGGAGGCGTTGTTGATAAACGCAATGATCTACTGCACATTGAATAAGTTGGCAAAAGAGGAAAGCTTCTTTTCTTTTTGCGGTCTGTATGATCGTTGCATGCCATTTTCTATTGACTGCTGAGCAATTTTTATAATCTTCCCCTTCTAGAGTACTTAATATATGTTCAAATATTTCCTGAGGCAGATCTTCTAGCCCAAGGGATGGACTTAGGCATAAAGAGAGATTTTTTTTTCTCCTTTTGAGGGAATTTTCACCTGGCGGATTATCGTCTGAGGTGAGCATGCGCTTTTGCTTGGCAGCGCCATTTGGGTTAGCCCAACTGTTCGTATCTTCAACCGAGGGAAGGCCTGAAATAACCTGGGGGAGGTTTAAGGATTTTATTTTTTCAATGATGGCGGCAAATTCCTCCTCTTTCTCTTTTCCCTGGGCATAGTGCGCTTTGCTCTCAATCCTTTTTACTATGTTGACGAATGTGTCTTTATCTCCACTTGTTAAGAATATTTGGTTTTTTTCAGCAAGCTCGTAAACGACTCTTGCCACTTTCAAAGGCATTCTAAGTTTTGTGCTGCTGGTTAGCTTAGTCGTTAAATAAAGATTGGAGGTATCGCTAATGGATTTAATCTCTGCTAATTTGTTGCGAAATTCATCCAGATTATTGGAAATCAAGAAAGACATAAGCCACTCCTTTCCCTAAAATTTTTAAAAAAGATATATTAAATAGCCTAATTTTTTACAAATTTCTTTGAAATCTTATGAGAGGGCGATTGATCTTTAGGATAAAAACTAAGCGATTGGTTACTTTTTGCAAAAGGCAAAACAAGCTTAACACTAGAGTCTCAGGGTTTTTAACTTTAGGAAGGGAAGGCTTTCCCTTTCTTGCAACTTTAATCTCTTTCTAACTTTGATAATCTAGAGGGCTCTATGAGCATTCTACCTATTTGCCATGGTTTACTTAGAGAAAGCCCTGCTGGCCGAATTGGTAAAGCCTCCTAAAAATTAACGCTTAGAAGAGTTGCATCCATTAATTAAACAAGACATTTATTTTACAAAGTTACTACAAAGGGCGTTACCGCACAAGGGGCTTACATTTTTGCCTCTCTTCTATCTCTTGGCAAGCATGCATTTTTTAGAGGGTAAGTTTAACTTAAATCCCTTGGCTTTGAAATACAAGCAGGCCTTGCTGAAAATTACAGGAGGTATGCTCCCAACTCTATCTTCCCAAAGCAAAGAAAGGATTGGCTACCCACCTAAGGGCTATGCAAAAGCTCTGTTTTTTGTAGAAAATAGGTTTTTAATTGCGCTTGATGACTAAAGTCAGCTATAAGTTCCCTTTCAATATAAAGTAAATTTTAATCTACAAGATAGGAAAAATATGAACCCTCTTAATCCTATAGCGACTCGTACAACAGAAGAAGGCACCTTCATCTTTGTTGAACAGGAAGATACCCAAAAAATTTATGCTCAGATTCCTAATGCAGAACCTCTTGTTCCTGTTAGTTTACCAGAAGAAACTGAAATGCAAAGTGTAACGGCTGCTAAGATACAGAATCTATTGCAAAGCTGCTATTGGCAACCGGTTTATGAACCAGAAACAAATCAAGTCAAGCTTAAGGCCCTTTCCCCACCCATTGAAAAATGGACAGAAAAAGCCTATCTTCCTTTGTCTGAAGAAGCTATTACCCTTTGCCGAGCAGATGGGAAAGTGAGTTATGCTGTAGCCAATACCCTCTTTACCTGGGATTGGGAAACAGATAGCGTTGATTTAGAGTATACGGTGAAAAATGGCGCTTGCATTACAGCTCTAGCAGAAGGAAAAGATGGCTCTTTGATTATTGGAGATGAAAAGGGTCAGCTGCATGTCTCAGGGAGAGTCATTCCAACAGGCTATGATAAGTCCATTGAAGCTATCCAGCATTTTCATGATTCATGGGGGCTTATAAAGTATAAGTATGAAACGGAAGACGAGAAAGGAGAAACAGTCACGAAGATAGGCTTAATGAGAATAAGTTTTACTTTAGGAGAAAAAGATATAGTAAGCTCTCTCAGCCTTTTACCGCTAAATGAGAAGTCTTGTGTGTTAAGCGATGGGACTCGCGCGTTATTAGACGAGAGCACGAAGAAGGTACAGTGGAGAGGTTTTGATCAAGCCACAGGAAAGTTTACTAAAAAGCTTGGCTTCAAGGTTTTAGAAGAGGGAATTGAAGAGGTTCGTTTATTCTCCGAAATGAAATTGCTCTTTGTCCATCAAGATAAAAAAACGCTTACTTTATACGATAAACATACTGGTAAGTCGTATAAGTGGGAAGATCATGAGTTATGGTGGAGGGTATATTGCGAAAGCGACTCCCTTAGTTGGCTAGATAACCAAACGATAGCTGTTGGTGGTTTAAAGGGGAGTGTAAATTCTTTAAAGTTTTATTATGAAAGTAGCTTGGGGAAAGAGCCTTTGATTTCAAAGCGTGCTGGAACATGGGCTGTTATAAAACTGCTTCCTCTTGCCGACGGTTCTATTATGCATGTAACAAATACCACCCCTTCAGGCATACATGTGGTGACTAGAGAAGGAGAAATTGCTTTTAGTCGTGACCTCGAAGGTAATCCCGTCGTTACCTCTCTCTCGCAGTTAGCTAATGGCTTTGTAGCTGTTAAGACCTCATACCCTCATTCAATTAGAATTTTGCAGCCTCACATTAAAGAGAACAAGGTGGCAGGTAGTAAGGAGCCGGAATTTGCCAGCTCTTTAGCAAGCTTAGAAGGGGCGTTTAAAAGGGGAGATTTTTATAAGGCTCGCCGTTTTTATAAGCAAGCTAAGAAATTACAAGCGGATAGCGATGTACCTTCTCAAATTTCCCTGATTTACCTTAAACGATCTTTAAATAAAAAGCTTTATAGAGAGCTTTTGCTAGAGCTATTTTCTTCGCAAACTAAAAAAGAAGTAAGTAATAATAAATTAAAAAACGAAATCACCCAATTAAAAGACAAACCATGTAAGAAGAGATTATTTGTGGGAGAAGGAACTTTTTCTTTTACCGAAGCTTTTATTACTAAACATCAATTTACCCATACTCGTTTAGCTTCTTCCATTGTGGCGACTGAGTTGGCTGTTCCTGCCGAAAAGAAGCAAGAAACCTTAGAAAGAGCCGCGCGGCTAAGAGAACGGGGAGTTACGGTCTTATTTGGAATTGACGCCCAAACTCTTCATAGCCACCCATTTTTTAAAGGAAAAAGATTTAAACGCATTCACTGGAATTGTCCTTTTACAAAGGAAGGGGTTAGCCAGGACAAATTTAGACACGTAATTCCCAATTTTTTTAGCTCTTGCGTACAATTGCAGCAAAGGGGAGATCGGATTCATGTAAGCCTCATGCAAGAAAAGGAAGGGGATTATTGGAAAAAACGGCAAATAGAAAACCCTATTGTCTTGGGAGCAACGCAGGCAGGTTATCGCCTTATAAGAAAGCGGCAATTTGGGTCTGAGCGCTACCCTGACTATCAACATGCCAAGACAAGTGGAGCAGAACATTCAAGTGAAAGACAGAGAGAATTCGTGTTTGAAAAAACAGATCGATCTCCTATAAAGTTAGAAGATGAATCTTCAGGATGCAAAGCCCTCTTAAAGCGTGCAGAAGCTTTAAAAGACCCTAATCAAAAAGAATATAAAATCAAAAAGCATACCAAGAATTCAGCTAAGCCTAGTCAATCGGAAGGTTGTTATTTTGATTGCAGTACAGATGAAGACTCTTCAGATGGCTATGATTCTGACTAATCTTTTAAAAAGAGGGGCAAGTGTAAGGCAATCGGCAAGAGGAATTTAATCCATGCCTTTGTTCATCTTGCCTGTTAAGGCTTGGGGAGCGATACTTCTTAGTCGCCTAAGAAATTAAAAGTTTTTTAGCTCTTAGAGGAGAATAAACCCGTTTAGCCGTTTTTTATTGCCTCTATATCTATCTGCCTCTTGCATAACCTGGCTGCTGGAATCTGTTATTAAAATTTCAATGTGACGGGTATGCAGGAGGTTTAATATTTTTCCTCTTCATGAATGCTTAAGCCCATCTTTGCACAATGGGGAATTTTCGTCCGATGGTGAAAGCTTTTTCTGTCACCCTTAAGCCAGGGGGGCTTTGGCGCCGTTTGTATTCATTTTGATGGATTTTATGGATAATCTCCTCTACTAAACTTAGAGGGATGTGGTGTTTTTCAGCAATCCATTGAGCTGTTTGATGCTCTTCCACATACCCTTTTAAAATTGCGTCCAAAATTTCATAGCTTGGAAGGGAGTCGGAGTCCTTTTGGCTCGGCCTTAATTCAGCTGAAGGGGGCTTGTGCAGAGTGCTCCAGGGAATCACTTCCTGGTCTCGGTTGATCCATTGGGATAAAGCATAGACTTCTTGCTTGCAAAGATCGGTGATCACTCCCAGTCCCCCACACATATCTCCGTATAAAGTAGAGTATCCCACAGCCAGTTCACTTTTATTTCCCGTGCTTAAAACAATATAGCCATGCTTGTTCGAAAGCCCCATTAAAATCATCCCCCGAATTCTAGCTTGAAGGTTTTCTTCTGTGATATCGGCAGGCTTATTGAGAAAAAATGGATTTAAAAGTTCTAGGTAGCTTTGAAAAGGGGCTTCAATTGGAATTGTCCACAATTCGATCTTCAAATTTTTCGCCAATTGTTGGGCATCCAAGAGGCTTTCAGGAGAAGAATAGCGGGAGGGCATAGCGACGCCAAGCACATTTTCACGGCCTAGAGCTTCTGCAGCTATGCATGCGACTAAGGCAGAATCAATCCCTCCCGATAATCCTAAACAAGCGCGCGTGAAGCCAGATTTATGAAAGTAATCGCGGACGCCGATAACCAAGGCAGAATAAAGGTTTTCGAGGGGAGACTCCATCCACTCAATTTCAGCAAGGGGTTGAGAAAGGTCGACAATATGCATCTCTTCTTTAAAGCCTTTAGCAAGGCTGCACAAGCGCCCCATCTCATCTATCAAGCAGCTATGCCCGTCGAAAATGAGGCTATCATTGCCTCCTACCTGATTACATAGCAAAGCCGGGCATTGTAAGGTCATCGCCGCCTTAGAGAGGGTAACGAAGCGATCTCTTAATTGGCCGACACAAAAGGGGGAAGCGGAAAGATTTATCAGCAAATCGGGTGATAAGGGGATCAAGCTTTTAATGGGATCATGCCGATAATGGGTAAATTTCAACAAATGGCTATGCTGCCACATATCTTCGCAAATGGTAATGGCCACATTTTTTCCACAAAGAGGCCATACACGAATCTGCTCCCCTGGCTCAAAGTAACGCCTTTCATCAAACACGTCGTAGGTGGGTAAGAGGTGCTTATCTTGAAAACCCAGAATTTGCTGGTTCTGAATAATCGCCGCACTATTGTAAAGTTTCTTCTCTAGAATATGGGGGTTTAAGCGAGGAGTCCCTACAATCAGGGCGATATTCTGGCTTTGCGCGACAATCTGTTGTAAATGCTTCTCAATTTCCTCCATAAAATGGGGCAGAAGGAGAAGATCTTCTGGAGGATAGCCTGTTAATGCTAGCTCAGGAAAGACAATTAAATCTACTTGGTTTTGTTTACCTTTTTCAAGAGCAGCGAGGATTTGTTGAGTATTCCCCTCAAGGTCGCCAATAATGGGGTTGATTTGGGCAAGAAGCACGCGCATGATTTGTCAATGTTTCCGTTTGTTAAGGTGTGCAAAAAAGGAGAGAGAGCGCGCCGAAAAAATTTTCCGAAGCTCTCTTTAATAGACTCGGCTGGAGAGGAGTTAGCTTCCAAAGTCGTCTAGAACGATATTTTTGCGCGGTACGCCATAATCATCGAGTAGTTTCAACACGCTGATGTTGTGCATGGGAGGGCCGCAAACATAAAATAAACATTCTTCAGGGCTTTCCATTTTACTGAGCTGTCCCAGCTCAAAAGCTTTAAAAAGGTAATTCGTTTTAATCGGGTCTTCTTTGGGCCACCCTGCCGAAAGATCTTCTGGTAGAGGCTCCGATAAGACAAGATGATAAGCGAAGTTAGGATACTTTTGAGCAAGCTCTTCATATTCTTTTTGGTAAATATTTTCTTTCAGGGAACGTGCTCCGTACCACATGGAAACCTTTCTTTGAGTATTTTCCGTATGAAACATATGGAGAATGTGACTGCGTCCAAAAGAGGATCCTGCACCACCGATTAAGAAAACAAGTTCTCGATTATCGTTAATCATAAAAGACTCCCCATAGGGCCCAGACAAGCGAACTTCATCCCCCGGCTTTAAACCAAACGTATAAGAAGAACAAATGCCCCACGGAATGGAATCCGAAATTTTTCCTCCCACAAAAGGAGGGGTGGCAATTCGAATGTTAAACATGAGCTTTCTCCCTTCGGCAGGATAAGAGGCCATGGAGTAAGCCCGGATAATTTCATTCGAGCCGCTAGGCAAATGACTAAAATCAAGGGTTTTATCAAATAAATTGAATTTTTCCCAGTCGGCATAGAATAGAGGATCCATCGTCTCTTTCCAGTCGGTGGTGTTGGTCTTAAAGGGGGGAACGTGAAATTGTAAATAGCCTCCAGACTTATAGGGGACCTCCTCTCCTGCTGGGATTTCAACTACCAGTTCCTTAATAAAGGTCGCTACATTTTTATTGCTTACAACTTTGGCTTTCCACTCTTTGACAGCCAAAGAATGCTCATCTACTAGAATATGTAGATCATGCTTTACTTTAGCTTGGCAAGAAAGCCTCCAGCCTTCTTTGAGTTCTCTTTTATTAAAGGTTCCTCGATCTGTTTCTAAAGGTTCATCCGCTCCTTCTACAATGCGCACGCGACACTGTTTGCAGGTGGCTTTACCGCCACAAGGGGAGGGGACAGGGATCCCATTAGAAGAAAGGGCTTGGAGCAAAGTGGAGCCGCTAAGGACATGTTTGGTCAAATCAGAGTCACTATTGACTTTGATCTCACATTCTTCGCTAGCGACAAACTTGGCTTTGGTAAAAAGAATCAAGGAGGTTAGGCTTACCCCGATCAAAACGAAAGCGGCAATGGCGTAGAGCGATAAAAAGGGATCGATGCCAAGAATGTTGGCTGCTAAGGCCAAAGATAAATGACTCAAGTTAAACATAGCTCCGTGAGAAAGTTAGGGCCTATCCATTTGTTTGTAATTTTGAACCATAGCTTGCAAGACTTTTTTCTCTCAAGAAAATAACAGCGGTCCCAAGTCTTCTATTCTTTGTAGGCAAACGCCGGATGGATGATTGCCGCGGAAAGTTCTTTGATAATTAAAGCGGTGCGAAGTGCAGGAAAAGCAATAACAGCAAGGAAATCTTCCAGCAAAGTGGGGCAGCTTTCACGTAATTGTGTCCAATGCCTTTTCATCACTTGAACGAAAGAGTCTGTTTGTTTGGAGGTGACATAGCGACCCCAGTATTTTTTTATGGTGGTAGCGTAAGAGCCAGTTTGACCGCGGAAGGGATCTCGATAAGCATGTTCAAGAGCCGTGAAGAAGTTTTTTGCAAAGTGAGCGACTAAAAAAGCGAAAGAACCCGGGGCTCCTATGCAGTGGACAAAGCACTTTTCTAAAGCTTCGGTTCGTAATTTATGATCAAAGAAATCCACTTTAGCTACCGGTTTGCGGCAAAATGTTTTATTCCATTCATTTTTAAAAGCAGAAGTTGCATGATAAGCGCCAATATCAATATTCATAAAAACCTCCCTGGTTGAAAATTAGGTGTACTTAGTCCCACCTTATTCAGTATCATAGATAACCAGCTGTTTTTTCAAAGCATTTTTTTTGTAAAACAAATTGAAGACATTCATAATCAGCAGCTAAAAGGAAAATAAAAAGTGAATTTACTTCCAAAAGGAATAGGAGGCTGTCCCTATCTTTTTTTAGCCCCCATGGAGGGATTGGGAGACCGCCCTTTTCGCAAAGCCCTCTCTAAAATAGGAGGATTCGACGAAGCTTGCACCGAATTTCTTCGAGTGCCCTCTAATGCACATGTCGCAAGCTTAGCAAAACAATATCAAAAAGAAGACACCTTTCCCATTCCGCAAGCGGTGCAAATTATGGGATCCCATCCAGAGCTTATGGGAGCAATGGCGCAAGAACTTGCCAAAAAAGGCGCTCCTCGCATCGATTTGAACTGTGGGTGTCCTTCTAACACGGTGACTGGCCGAGGTGCCGGATCAAGTCTTTTAAAGAATCCTTCCCAATTATATCAAATTGCAAAGACGATGGTCGAGGCGGTCTCTGTTCCTGTCACGGCTAAATTGCGCTCAGGATATGAAGACATTTCTTTATTTAGGGAAAACCTTCTTGCCGCCCAAGAGAGCGGTGTAAAGTTTGTGACTTTGCATCCTAGGACAAAAGCAGAAGGTTATGCCCCACCTGCTCGATGGGATTTAATCGCAGAGGCTAAAACAATCCTTAAAATTCCCGTAGTGGGGAATGGGGACATTTTAAAAGTAGAAGATGCCGTGAGGATGTTAAAAGAGACAGGATGTGATGCTTTAATGATCGGGAGGGGCAGCGTCATCAACCCTTGGATTTTTCATCATATTCGTGCCTTTTTTGCAGGTGAGACCTATGTCCCTGAAAAAAACGCCCTCCAAAATTTTGTGAGAAATTTTTGGGAGACGATGGTAGAAACAGGGATGCCCATTTCCACGCAACTTAATAAATTGAAACAACTGATGAGTTTTCTCTTTAAAGCAAATGCACCTCTTTTAGAAAAAAGAGGAGAGATGCTTTCAAAAAGATGTTCAAACCCCGCTGAATTTCTTGCATTTGTTTTTCCTATATTGCAAGAAGGATAGAAAAGATGCAAAGGAGCAAAACATGCAGGATTGGGAAAGGGCCTATCAAGAACTTCCTGGAGAAGCCTATTTGCAGGTATTAGAAAAAATTCATGCCACCTTGAAACCAAAAACCTATTTAGAGATAGGCGTTCAATATGGATTTAGCTTTAGCCTGGCCAGACCCGGCACTTTTGCTGTGGGGGTAGATCCCCATCCTTGCATTCAAACTGATCTTCAAGCCTGGTCGCGCGTTTATCGGCAGACGAGTGAAGCTTTTTTTATTTCTTATCCAGGCGATCCCTTTGATTTGATTTTCATTGATGGGTTGCATCAATATGAAGCCGTAGTGGATGACTTTTGCAATGCTGAGCAGTGTTGCACTTCAAAATCTGTGATCTTAATTCACGATACCATTCCTTTAAGCGCCGAAACTTCTAAAAAAGATTTTAGCCCTGGATTTTGGACGGGGGATGTATGGAAAATTGTGCCAACCCTGCTTCAAGCGCGTCCCGATTTAGCTGTATTTACTATTGCCTGTCCTCCCAGCGGGTTAACCGTGATCAAGGGTTTTGGAAAACAGGAGGGAATCTGTCCCCAAGTGATTGAGCAATTTCGCAATCAAGCATATGCGTGGGTGGCACCTCAAAAAAAATCTGCTTTAAACCTTGTGGAAAATAAACCAGAAGCATGGATGCCTTTTTTATTAAAGTAAGAAAGTTTCTAAAATATTTTGACGTTTAAAATTCAATCCTCTAAATATTTTGGTTTAGGACCTAAACACGGGGATTAGTATGCACAATTTTTTCAAGTTTTTGCTTTTTACGACGTGCCTTTTTGGACAGATAAGCGCGAGTTTATATGGTGAGCATTCTAAAGGAAGAACTCAAAATAACTTTATCCCGAACTTTAAGGTGGGAATTAGTCCCCGCTCCCTGACACAAGAGGCCGCAGTGGCATTTGTAGGTGAAGTTGGGCGGCGCAACTACCGCGCAAATGGGACGTTGGGTTGGCTATGGGGAAATCAAAGTCGTTTTAAATTTTCCGCAGAATTCCTAAGCCAAAAATTGGGTTATCGTTTTTCAACCGGCAAGCAAGACCGTTGGATGCATCAATATGCGGTGGGGGCTGAGTATCAGCACGATTTTTACCACCCTCTTTTATCTAGCGGGGAGATTGGGCTCTATTACTCTTATGCCCCCAGTCGCAAATTAGGACATAAGGTGCGCGATGATTTTCTTTATTCACGCCGTATCGCCGGTTCAGATAGCTATGGCGGGTCATTGGGAGCTACCGTGACCCCATGGCGTTCCGGAAGTTTGCATATAGATGCGGATTATGATTCTGTAAGATATCGTACAAGATATAAATCTAAAAAACGGGTCTCAGGCTTTGGTGGAAGCCTTAATTACCATCAGGATCTATCCTACAATTTTTTCTTAGACCTCTTAGGAGAGTTTAAGCGTCCCTATAATTATGGAAGAGCTCGCCTTGGCTGGCATCATCCTAATTGGGCAGGCTTAGTTGTGGGACTATTTGGTGCGCATACGCGCGGTAAATCCCGCCTCCCCAGCCATACCACGGCAGGATTGGAGCTAACGTACGCGTTTGGGGAGCGTGCAGAATCCTCTGATGCATGTGTTCCTTGTTATTGCGAACCTGCTTTAGCCTCATGGGTGAGCACTCCAGCAGTGTATATGCCCCAAGTGTTGGCAATCGCCGAAGAAAAAAGAAAAAAAATAACTCCTTGCCAAGTTTTAACTAGCTCCCCTATTCCTGATGCAAGTTTTACAGGTTCGGCGGCTTATACTCTTGATATCAGCCCTTATTTTAGCGATCCGAGCGAAGCTTCTTTAACCTTTAGCGCAACAGGGCTGCCTCTAAATGCCTCCCTTGATGCTAAGACAGGAGTGATTTCGGGAACCGGCCTACACAATAATCAATCTTATTCTGTCACTATTACAGCCAAATCTGCAGATGCTTGTGCAAGCGTAAGCCAAACATTTACCTTGAATTTTCCTTGTGAAGCTTTAGAGAGCACGCCTATTTCTGATGTACAGTTTATCGGAACAGGATCCTATTCCCTGAATGTGAGTTCTCATTTTAGTGACCCAGCTGGGGCGCCTTTAACTTTTAGTGCTTCGGGGTTGCCTACAGGTTCTACGATTGATGAAACCTCGGGTCTCATTTCAGGCCCTAACTTACATGATAACCAGAATTATGCTGTCACCGTGACAGCCAATGCTGCTGAAGCTTGTGAGAGTGTAAGTCAATCCTTCACTATCACTTTTCCATGCAGCCCTCCCACCTCCACTCCGTTTACAGCCCCTATAGAGGTTGGAACAATAGTAGGGCGCCCTTATACCGTGACTACATTGAGTGATCACTTTTCTACTGATCCGGCTTTCCCGTTTACCTATATGCTCACAGGATTACCCGAAGGCTCTGATTTTGATCCCACTACTGGGGTGATTTCAGGGGTTGGAGTTGCTCCTGTGAGTTCATTTACCGTCACTATTACAGGTACCACTGCCTGTGGAACAACAAGCCAGACTTTCGAATTGGTATTCATTAGAACGTCACGATAGAAACCATTTTTTCTGAAGCAAAAGGCTCACAAGGTGAGCCTTTTGCTTTTTGGAATAAAACTGATTTTAAGTTAGCATGCTGTGCGAAGACAACACTTGGAAAGAGAAGAGATGAATATCGGGATTGTGAGAACAGGGGAGAGGAGGGCATCCTATCGCGGTAATCCTTTTTAGAGAAGAGCCTAACGTAAAACTCCACGAAAAATTAAGCCAGCCTTTTCAAGGCTTGTTATTGTGGTTCGTAGGGGATAGGGAAGTGACTGGGCTCCTTTAGAAGAGCTTTTAGAATGGCCTTCTTGTTTTGGTTGAATTAACCGAAGATGATGAAGCCTATCTGGCTTGCTGTTTTATTGTAAGATATTGAGAAGCTCCTAAACAGTGACAGCGACAAGTACCATTCCTTTTTGCCCAGAGCCAATCCAAACATTTTACAGGGATGATAAATAGATAGACGCAAGCCTGCAATTCTGATACTCTGCTTCTTTGCGAGGAGGATGTTGCTAATTCTTCTCGGCCTCTAGATTTACATTTTGGACAGAATCGGTCCTCCAAGAATCTCTAAACATTATAGGCTGTATAGCTTGCTGGGCTTTCGCGAGGCCTGATCAGCGGGACGGTTTGCTTCTATCTAATTGTGGGCTTGTTTGGTCTTCCATTTTAATAATTGCTGGCCGATTAGAGTGTTTAGGGGTGCTCGCAGTTTTAACCCCTCATCCTTGGGAAAATCGGTCCATGATCACATATCGCTTTTTTGTCAAATCTCACGACTCGGTAGATGCAGCTTGGGAAGAACTAGTCCATTTTGGGGCTCATCCCCTTTATAGTGAAGAGACAGAAACCGGCAAAGAAGTCATTGCAGATTTAGGAAATGTGCCCTTTTTTGATTTTCCCTTTACCTCTTTACAAACGATTGGTGCTTTTGCCCCTATTCATTTCAATCCCATTGATTGGGAAGCGCAATGGGCCACACATGGACTCGATTATCGGGAGGGATGTGTGCATCTGGATCTTAATCGCCTAATTGAGGCTGAAAATTTGCCCATCGTTAGGCTTAAGCCAGGTCCTGGATTTGGAGATCTTTCTCATGCTTCCACACGTCTTGTTTTACGCTTAATGAAAGGCAAAGTGTATGATCAAGCTGTCTTAGATATTGGGTCAGGCAGCGGGGTTTTATCGTTGGCTGCCAGTATCATGGGTGCAAAGATTGTGTGGGGCATCGATATCGACCCACAAGCTGTTGAGCATGCAAAAAATAATCTTTTGCTTAATGCATGCACCGGAGAAATTTATTTTTCGGTCGATCCCCCTTTACAGCCTCTTCAGCAACAGCAAAAGGTACTTGTTTTAATGAACATGATTGCTTCCGAGCAAGCTATCGCTTGGGAAAGCCTTCAGCCCCTCCATCAGCTTCCAGGGGAAGCTCTTATTTCCGGTATCCTAATTGAGGGAAAAAAGGGTTATTTACAACAGGCCAAAAAATGGGGGTGGAAGTTGTTAGGAGAAATCGAAGAAGAAGGCTGGCTAGGACTGCATTTTTTAAGAAAATGAGGCTTTTATTCTCCTTTCTTTTCGGGAGCAACCAATTGCAAGTCATTCTTAGACAAGACATGTTTCTTCTCTGGTTGTCTTTTTCATTCGGCGAGCGTGCGAGTGGAACTCCTTTGCATACGTCAAACTTTGGTAGATAACACTAGTTCCTGCTGACGGGGTTCTTAAAATGTTCCTCAGCCGTTTATGGGGAAAGCCTTTGCATTGATATCCTAAATTTTACAATTTGCAAAAATTCTTGACTAAATGAGTTCTAGTAAATTAAACAGATGCTAATTTAAATGTTAGTCGCCTCTATTTTTTACTGTAAAAGGAGTCAAAAGATGCAAGTTTCTACACGATTTGATTACGATCCATTCTATCCAGTCATTCATTGCGACCTTATTAGAAATAAATTGAGCACGGAAATCGCAAAAATTGAAAAAGAAGTTTACCGTTTAAGAGGATTTATTGGGGCTTTTGATGAATCGATGCAAGAAAAAGCTGCCTTAACGACAGATGTAATGGGCGCTTATCTAGAAGTTTTCAAAATGCCCGGTGAAGAAAAAGAGATACCAGAAATTCGAGAGCAAATTGATGCAAAAATAGAAGAAATTCGAGAAAGATGCTTGGAAAATCATAGGGGAACATTGGCCGCTAGAGAAGTTGTCATCATAGAAGGGCGAAATGTTGAAATTAATGCTCACACTAAACCAGCTTTGGAAGAAGCTTTCCTGCAGAGATTGGAAGAAAAAATTTCCCAACTAAAAGAAGAGTTTCCCATAGATGAAACGACTGATCTAGAACAAATGTGTTGCCAAATTGAAGAAAAGTTTAGAAGGCATACAGAAATCTTTGAAAAACTTTTTGAGCGCAAGCAAGCTTTGACTGGACAAGGCTATGAATTTCAGGAAGCTTTAGAACCCAAGCTAGCTGCCTTAAAAGCCGCCAAACAAGAGTTAAAAAAAGGCTTAAAAGTGTCCAATGTCTTTATAGCCTGCCAACTAGGGGTAGTGGACTATCTTGAACAAGAGGTTAGCAAGCAATGGTTATGGGAGCGCAAAAGCTTTGTTAATAAGATTTCTGAGGTTGGCTTTTCTCTTTTACACTATGCGGCTTATCATGATCGCCCGAAAGTTGTGCAATTTTTAATCCAGAAGGGGGCGGATGTCACTGCACGAGATAAAGAAGGTTATTTACCGCTACACTGGGCTGCTGCGCAAGGCTCTGTCAAAGTGGTGAAATTATTGCTTACACGTCATCCTGCATCTATTGACGCCAAAGGAATGTTTGATCGTACTCCTTTGCATCGCGCAGTCTTTAATGGCAAAAATGGAGCTGTTAATCTTTTAATTAAAGAAGGAGCCAATCTTAATGCGCAAACGAGTGAAGAAAATCACTTACAAACGCCGCTTCATTTTGCGGTTTTGCAAGGAAATATGGGGATGGTAGCCACCTTAACCCAATATCCACACCTTGACATCCGGATTGCAGATAGCCAGGGGAGGACGCCCGTGCATTATGCTATTGAAAACGGGGTATTGAGCGTCCTGCTCCTTTTGTTAACTCATTCCAGCTGGCAAAAAGTTGCTTTGCATAAAGATGCCGTATTTTTAGAAAGTCTTTTAAAGGTTGTGCCTAAGCGAAATGAGGAAGAAATAAGAGCGCAATTGCTTTTGCACTTTCCCCAAAAATAAAGGTAATGATTCTTTGATTTAAAATATCGGCAAAAAACGGCAATTTTTTAGGAAGTTTGCTTAAAAGGTTTACTTAGATAAAGCAGGGAGCCAAATGAACAATATAGATTTTAAACTAAACTTATCATCTTTTAGCTTGGCCCCTGCAAGTTCGCCCAAACAAAGACAGCCGATTCGACAACAAATTGAATTTCTTAAACTAAAAATTTCACAAGCAGAAAAATATCGGGTGGAAGAGTTGTACCAACAAACTCTTGAACACATAGCGGATTTTAAAGAAGAAGACGTTAAAGGTTTGGCTCCTCTTCTCAAAGCAAGCCCCCACTCTATCGAATTCCAAAGGCAGTTAGCTTTATCCATCGGAAATTTGTACATTTCAGATAAAATGTTGGCTGAAAGAACCTTTGAAGAGCGTTTGATCTACTATAAACAAGCGATGTTTTATTATGCCAAAGCTATTCAAATCGCTGAAATGCACGGCTTGAGTGAGTGTAAGTTGCGGGATTGCCATCAACAAGCTTCTCGATTGTTTATTTGCCTGATTGCAGATATTCAAGGAACTAATAATGCCTTTTACCATCGCTTAGATGAGGCAAGAAGAAAAGTAAAGGGGGATTTGGAAGAATTTAAAAAGATTTACAACCAAATTAAAGACTTTCGGGGCTTTTGCACAAGTGAAGAGGACTATCATAATTATGTGCTAAATGTATTTTATCATCAGGTCAATTTGCTTCTCTTTGATCCTCACAGAAGCAATATGGATCTATTTCTAAAAATGGATGGGGATTTTGTGCAAGAAATTCGCTCCGACCAAGAAGGAAACTTCGACATCAATCCTCATGCCATTTTTCTAACCCAGAAATATAGGAAAGAGCTAAACGGTATAAGAGAGCAATTTAATTTAAGGATCAATGAACCAATTGTAAGATTTCAAAAAAACATTTTCAAGTTATACAAAAGGCTTTTTAACCTTATCCTTAAAGATGCGTTTAGTATCTTAGGCCCTCCTCCTCTTCAGTTAGTTAAGTTTGATATTCGAGCGATGGGATCGATAGGTCGCAAAGAGGCGTGCCCCTTTTCTGATTTGGAACTCATGATTTTTTATAAAATTTCCCCTAGAGATTGTGAAAACAAGGAAGATTCTGAAAACATTCTTACCTATTTTAAAAATTTATGCCACATTTTGGATATCCAAATCCGCTCTCTTGGGGAAACCTCTAAAAGCTGTGAAGAAAGCCTCACTTTCTCTTGCATACATACTAAAAATCCTAGTGGCTTTCATATGGATTCAGGCCCTCATGCAGATTTCGATTTGCTTAAGACTCCTGGTAAAATGGCTGAACATCGGCAAAAGTGTAGGGATTATGATCCGGTTTCCGTTAGCCATATGGTATTAACTTCTAAAAGTTTATATTCTAGCGATGCGGGTTCACTCTTTAGGGAATATGAAGAGTTCCTTGAAAATAGTTTAAGCAGCAAAAAGAAAGCTGCTGGTTTTATCAAAAATCGCCTTGAAAGCTATAAAAGATTAAGATTAAGCGATGCCTATGATAATGAGCTCACTAATATAAAGAATTTATATGTTTCGCCGCTTAACTACCTTCTGGGAGATATGGCTCTTTATTTGGGAATCAAAAGTTCTAATACTCTCAAAATTGCTCAAAATTTGGAAAAGAGATTCACTGAAGAAAGTTGCACGCTTCTTTTTCACGGTGTGGAAGCCTTATATAAAATTCGTTGTCGCCTGCATAAATTTTATGGAGAGCAAAAGGAAGAAGCGATTGTCTTTTCGCGCCGTTATGCCCCTCTTCCCCCCTCTAATTTGGCCCATCTTGATAAAGATGAAGTTTTCGAATTAAGAAAAATTCGGTTTCTTATCTTGGAACCTTTGTATGCTTTGCTAGAAAATCTTTACAAGGCGTCTGATCTTGAACAAGTTGTCCAAAGCTTTGAAGAAAAATTTACCAGTATTGATCTTATACAGCTAGCTTTTGACCAAATACTTGGTCATCATCACAGCGAGTTTGGGCACAAACTTGCAGTAGAGGTGTTTGTTTCCTATCTTATTGAAAAGGACTTCTCGCTTGACAAGCATTTTGTTTACTACCAGAGCCTTTCTAAAAGAATAGATCACGCTCATCTGAGAGGAGTTTACCTTAGCACCTTAGTTTCCTCTTGCCAGCATCCACCTCAGTCACTGAGAAAACTTTATTTTTATCCTGATCCTGCCGGGCGTCGCGAACTAGAATCCAAGCAGCGGCACAATTTCGAAACCCAACTAAAAGCCATAGCGATAAGCCAAACTGAGCTTAAAAAGGATGAGATAAATGTTTGCATGGAAAGTCTTCTTTTTAACGACGTGCTTTTTTTGAAGCAAGAATACGTCAAAGAACTTTTGGACAAGCAAGGATATATTCGAAACCGCCAGACAAAAGTAGTCTTGCCAAATTGCTCTTTTTACTTTAAACAGCAACACCCCGACCTAGCAATGGCCTTTAATCCAGGCAAAGAGAAAGCGGTCTCCCTTCTGCTTCAGCGCCTCTTTGGACTTGAAATGCCCTTTTCTGAGGTTTTAAAATTCACGGTTTCTGCAGCTCGCGGAAAACCCGTCTCCTATTTAGTCCAAGTTTCCCTAGCCCCGCGCGGTTGTTCATTGAACGAGGTAGAAAAAAAACAGCTAGAAGCCTTAGATTCCAAAAACCTGAGCGGTCTAAGTGAACTCTTTCTCTCTCTTCCTCTAACGCTTGGGCAGTTGAAGATGGAAGATTGCATTTTGACCACCCTCAAAGATGACAACGGAGAATTTATGCAGCAGATTCTCCCCATTGCCAATGAATCTGCCTGGTGTCCTCCTTTAATACGAAAGACTGAAGATCAGTTTGAGGTCAAACTATTTTCCATTCTTTTGTATCTTTTTCAAGACAGTAAAATCCATCCTCAAGTCATAGATCGCTTTCTTACTTTGGAACCCAGCATTCTTCTTAAAGAATGGTTAAAAGATCTAATGATATGGAATAAGGCAGCCCTTTCTAAAAAATGGGATAAGGCCTTTCCAAGCTGCTCTGATTTTTGTTTGTTTAATCAAGGGACTGGCTTTCGCTTAGTGAAGCAGTTTCAGCGCTTGCACGCTTTTTTACAACTGCGACAAAAAGCTAATAAAGATGTGTGGGCAGCTGAAATTTTAAAAACCATCATTCATTGGGAAAATGAGGAGGTTGTGGAAATAGGGGATTTAATTTTTAATCACTACCAAACCCAAAAAGTGAAGCCTCTCACTGCCTACGAACCGACCACTACTCTTTTGCAAGAGCAAGTTTTAAGCTATCAAAGCATTCCTCCAGCAACCAGAAGGCAATCTTTTTTCCCTCCAGCCAAGATGTTGGGAGAGATAGAAGAGGAAGAAAGAAAAAATCTGGAGAAAATGCAAACTCAACAAAACGATAGTAGTATTGTGGTTCTTCAAGGTAAAAAGGGCGTACGGTTGGAAAAAGCTTTTTACCAACCAAAGCCAGGGGAAAGGGGGGATTTACGTACTCAAAGCCAGATCTTGGATAATCTACTTGCTATCAAACACCCTTATGAAAAATTAAACCTGGCTCATTGTGCAGCCCTCACTGATGACAAATTAGGGCGGTTTTTAGTTAAAAGTTTGCAAACCTTGGAATTCTTAGATCTGCGCTTTTGCCCTCAAATAACAGATGCTTCCCTTCGCCATATCGCTGCTTGTTCCCATTTAAAAGAACTTTACATTAGCTATGGCCAAATAGCCAATTTTGAAGAAACAAAAAAAAGCTTCCCTTTGCCCCGTATTCCCTTTATTTCTTCGAATAATCCCCTTATTTTTCCGATGCTTAAAAAATTGGAAATTACTTTTTGCCCAAAACTTTATTCCCTCTATATAAGGGCAGAAAAATTAGAGGATTTTGTCCAACACAATAACCCCCGTTTAACTAAAGCCCTAATTGAAAGCGGTTATTTGCCCCCTAAAACTGTAAAAGAGGGAAAAGCCAAAATACAAATTAAAAAAATTCCCTTAACTCAACCCGAGGAAGTGAAGGGAAAAGCAAAAAATGAAATAGAGGAAAAGGAAGGCGAGGAAGTTGAAACAAACAGCCTCTCTATTCCTTCTTTGCCGCTAGAGGAGCTTTTGGCAGAGCTGCAACAAATCGAAAGAAATATTTTTGAGCAAATCCGCTCTTTAAAAAAGGCAGGCGTGCCCCTTCAGATTAAAGAAATCGAAGCCTTCCTACCCGCAAAAATAAAACGGGATATTTTTCGATTTGCCAGTGAAAATAATGTTGATACGGTAGAGTGTATTGAGAGATTCTGCCAATATCTTCGCGATATGAGTCAACATCAGAAGGAAGATAAAGACCCTTTCGTTCCTTCTCCTAGTGATTATGAATACTTTGTGGCAGATACCTGGAATTATTCTGAATTTGCTGCTCTAGAAGGCGATCTGCAAAGTCCCCCTTTTATTTCCTATCATGCTGATAGCGCTATTAAAAAGAGCCTTGACCAAATTTTATCGCTTATTCAAGAGGCCAAAGCTACAATGGATAAAATTTGTGGAAAAGAGGTGATATCCCTGCTCGGCAATACAGGCAGCGGAAAAAGTACCACTCTTAACTATCTCATGGGTTGCGAGATAGTGAAATGCTCTCTGGATGAGAATGACTTGGTAATTAGGTTAGATGCGATAGACCCTGTGGTTAAAATTGGACATGATGACCAAAAATCAGAGACCGAATTTCCCGCGGCCTTTAATTTGCAGGATCTCGTCTTCTGCGATATGCCCGGTTATCTTGAGACCCGCGGACCAGAAGTCGCGATTGCTCATGCCGTTAACATTAAAAACATCTTGTGCAAAGCCGCATCTAATCGATTTTTAGTGCTTGTCAACTACCATAGCTTAGTAGGAGACAAAGCGGGAAATGTAGATAATTTTCTCTCTTTTCTTCAAAACCTCTTTGCTAAAAAGCTGGACGACATCAGTGCCGGTATGCTGATTGGGGTGACGCGTGTTCCTGAAGAAATTGGGATTGAAAGGATAAGGAACGCCTTCATCAAGATTGCTAAGGCAAATGGCTGGGATTTAGCGCCTTATCGCCAAAATATTGTGTCGATAGATCCCTTAAATCCATCTGAGCGTCTGAGCCTCATAGAGAAGCTCCGAGCATGCTCTTCTTTTTCTGGGAAAAAAGGTAAATATCGCACAGCCCTAGCGCTAGAAGAAGAAAAGTTAATCTCTCAAATTGCGAGCGAGATCTCTAAAAAAGTTAAGGCCTACTGGGAACTCGACAAAGTGCATGAAATTCTTAAGGAGTATGAAATATTAAGGGATTTTCAATTTATCGAACACCCTTCCATTGAAGAGGCTATAAACAGCCTTCAAGAGGAGATCAAGACCAAAGTAGAAGGATTTATAAAAGAGATTCAGGTTTGCGCTCAAATAGATAAGCCTGAGGAGAGAGTGGCCACGATTGACAAAATGCATCGCTTGGAAAAATGTTGCCTATTGGATGCGTGTTTCAATCTAGAGCCAAACTGGGTCACCCTGAAATTTAAAGAGATAGAAGCCGCAGTCCAAAAAATTGAAGAAGAGCTGCAAGACAAGGTCAATAAGCGTATAGAAAAGGATTTTCTCCTATTAATTGACCAGCTAAGTCGGTTACTTAAAAGTTTTGTGGAAAAGCCGAGAGAGAGAAAGTTATTGGCAGCTTTTGAGTGTTCTCCTTCCGATTTAATGGAGAAGTTTTTCAAACAATTTACCAGCAGGATTATTCAAGATTTATGCACTCTCTTTGACCAAGTAGAGCGTGAAACACATTTACGTCCTCGTAAGTACTATTCAGGAGATCGCCTTTCCTTAAAAGATTTAAAACGAAAAAAAGAAGCAGACATTCACAAGTTAATTTCTTCGGCCCTCACTCAAGCCAAAATTTCCGAGTGGCAGGCCAGCTTTGATGCCGCTTGGACTGGTCTCTATGGAAAACAAAAGGCCCTTATTGAGAAAGAATATGTTTCCTTAAGCGCAAAAAGATTGACTGTTAAAGAATTTCATCTTCTTGCCCAATATGAGCTAGTTGCTGAAGAAGTCAAGTGTGTTCTACTTGCCTTTGAGCATCTCCGCTCTTTAGACAGTTCTATCTTGCATACTTGCGAAGAAAGGACGGCAACTATTCTAAATACTTTGTATGAAAATGCGTTTTACTTAAATAAACAAAAAAGAGTGGCGGAACTGTTCAGTAAGATTGAAGAAGTATTGCAAAAGACGCCAATCAACGAATTAGATCAGGCACAATTGAGGGCCCTTAACCAATGCTATAAAGAGCTAGCCGACTTAGATAAAGAGAAATTTGCCCAAGCTTGTGAAAGGGCTAGGAAGACCTTCATCGAGGAACCAGAAAAAAAACTTAGCTCTTCCTTAAACAAGATCCCGGATCAATATAAATCACACATAGAAACCCTTCTTAAAACCATTAGTTGTATCCAATATTTATCCGCATGTTTTGGTCATAAAGAGATCGTATCTGTGATAGAACGTAGCCAAAGCACGGTCCGGGCTGAAGAGGCTAGAAGGCGAGAAATAGATGTGGCTTATTTTCAACGGGTAATCCCCCAAAAACTTGAAGAAGCCAAAGCTCACGTCAACGTGTACGCCAAATTAAATTTTGCGCGCGTCGTAGCATTGAATTTAAAACCTGAAGAGGTTGAAGATTGTCTAAAAAAATTACAACCCATTCTACCGGAATTATCCTCCTTTTTAAAAGAGCGTTCGAAACTGCATAGGGCTATCGAAAATGAAGCCATATACTACTATTACAAAGTAGATGGTAAAATTAAAGAGATCCAAGAGGGGTGTGATGAAGAATTAACACGCTATTTTAAACATATTGATAATTATGCGGAAGCCTTAGTTCGACAAAAAGAAATCAATGGATTTTTAAATCGCTTGCAGGAGGAAGCTAAAAAGATTGCCGAAACGCAGCCTGAGCTACTCTTAAAGCATAAATTTACGGTAAAAGCAGGCTTCCCAGAAGAGATTGTAACCGGGCTAAAAGCCGCCCGGCATGGAATGAAGATCCTTGCCCTCCTTGATGTGGAAGTTAGTTCCATTTTTGAGCAGACAAAACATCATATTCAAACTGTTCAAGCGGCTCTTCTGATAGCAGCGCAAAAAAAAGAAGTGGAAGCCATTACGAAAAGAATTGAAGAAATCTGCGCTTCACGGGATTTTTTATCCAATATCGAGCGTATTCAAAAAGATTTAAGTGTTCTAAAGCATAAAAGCCCCGAAAGTTATAAGCAAGCAATCTCTAATCTCTTAATCCACATTACAGCATGGATAAATGCACAAGAGCATATTAACGCCCTTGAAAGGGGCGACTACAGAAATGTTGCCACGACTTTTATCACTATACAAACCCTTCATGCTCAATTAAAAGGCCATATGGAAATTGATAGTAGAGAGTTTGCTCAGAAGTTTGGTGAACATATAGACGGGCTCTTAGCTAAAGCTCTTCAAGAAATTAATTGTGAAATTAATTGTGACACAACAAATCAAAGCTTTTTTCAAATTAAACACTTGAGAGATTTTCTTGAAGTCATACGTACTTTCAGTAATCTCGATATAAAGTTGAGTAAGCTTGAAGAGCAATTGAAAGAAGCGGCAAGAAAACAATGGCCTTTTTCAAAATGGGAACAACTTTTTAAGCTAACAATAGGAGAAAGAGATACCGAAAGGATTAAATTGACACAAGTTATAGTAAAACAATATCTAATAGCAAGAGAATTGTCCTCTTTATTTGAGGAGTTTAAAAGGGAACTGCAAGAGATGCTTGATGCTTTTCCTGTGCATGGCGAAATTGATAAACTGGGTTGTCAAATTTCCGCCTTGTCTTCTATTACTTCTGCAGCAGAAGAAATTATTGCCGCTTGTCCTCATTTTCGGGTTATCAACACAAAACTATTTAACAAAAAAGCCAAGGGAATCACTTATAAAAATGCTTTAGAAAGGTTAGCATATGATTTTCCTCTTGTTGATCATCCTGTAGATGTTGTTTCTAAAAACAAGTTGTTAGAATGCTATAAAACATTTAAAAAATGCTATAACGCCTTATTAACTACGCTTCAAACTAAAAAACAAAATTTTGATGAAAAATTCCTTATTAAAGAAATTCGAGATTTATCGCAATTTTTAAGCCCTTATGCGACTGTTTTATATAAAAAACCCAAAGAAGCTGCGGAATTATTAGCAAATATTTTTGCTCTTTGGACCTATGTGAACGCCCCAAAAAATCGGGATCCAGTCTATGATGACATTGATGCTTTGCTTAGACCCCATAAGACGCAACTTTTAACTATTTTTCGGCTCGTGGGGCTCGATGGTTCCAAAGAATTAGAAAACCAGCTTGCTGAAGTCAAAACAGGTGAAGGCAAGTCGATCAGCCTTGGTATCCTAGCAACCTTATTTGCTCTGCTGGGATATAAAGTCAATGTGATTTGCTATAGCTCCTATTTATCAGAACGGGATTATAAAGCTTTTTCCACACTTTTTGAAAAACTATGGCCCTCTACCTCGTTCCCAAACCCTCCTATCTCGTACTCCACTATAACCCAATTAGCCAATAAGCTTATGCATAGCGAGAGCTTACCTGACTATCGAAAGATCGTACGCAATTTTTTCCAAGTCGACCGTGAATCTATGTCACGCTTCAAACCGGAAAAAGAAAGCAAAAGTCTTTTGCTTATTGACGAAGTGGATGTGTTTTTTGGGGAGAGTTTTTATGGACGTTCACATTGTCCTGCAATCGCTTTGTCTTGCGAAGATCTTTTCTATAAAGTTTGGGAGAGAAAAGATGTATTGCTTGCTCTCCCTGCTGAAGAAGCTATCGATCAATTAATAGCAAGTGCTGAAGTACAGAATTTAACAAAGCGATATCGCCTCCAATCCTTATTAAAAAATGAAATTGCAAAAATGCTGAAGGAGTTACGGCATTTTCCGGGTGATGAAAATCATACGAAGTATGTGGTTCAAAATGATCAAGTCGGTGTAGTGGATCATGCGGGAAATCTTTGCTTTAATATGGTAGGTTATGACGTCTCTTTTGCTTACCTTTACTGGCATAAAAAAGGAGAAATTCACACAGACACATATTTAAAAAAAAACTTAGCTATGCACATTACTAGTGGTTTTGTCCTATACTCCCAATTACCTGACTTTTTTTCTTTGAAATTAGGTTTAACAGCGACATTAGGGGCCCTTTCTGAAGAGGAAAAATCTATTTTAAAAAAATATGAGTTTAACAGAAGCTCTTTCATCCCTTCCACCTTTAACAAAAAAGAACCAGTTAGAGAAGAAACTCTACATTACTCAGATGAGAAAAAATATTTTGAAGCCATTAGGGAAGAGATCAACAACAAGCTTAGAGAAGAGAGAGCTTGTTTTGTAGTTATGAAAGAGACAAAAGATGTGGAAAAATTTAACAAATATTTATCGACTATTCCAGTCGCTAGCACCCATTTCACCGCTCCTGAATTGCTAACAGAAATGGTTCCTGATGAAGAAAAAGGAGCAATCATTGCAAGAGCCACCTCCCAATATAAAATAGTCCTTATGACTCGCAGCTATGGACGAGGCATTGATTTTATTTGTCGAGATACCGCTTTGCTAGCCAAAGGAGGCATCCATATTATCCTGGCCTTTTCCCCTGAAACCCTGACAGAGGAGATACAAATCGAAGGGCGTACTTGCCGTCAAGATAACCCAGGAAGTATTCGCAAAATTTTGCTTACCGACGATTTGTTTAAGCATGGTTTCTTTTCTTCTAAGGATGAGTTAGCGGGCATTGAAGATTTAGATTCCTATTTAAACACCAAGCGACAGGAGTTTAATTCTAAACGATTCCAGAAAATGCAAAACAATTTAGAAAACAGTCAGATAAAACATGACAAATCTCTTGGGTTGGTTAAAAATATTGAAGAATCGCAGGATGACTTAGCGTATTCCATCCTACAGGAATTTAATGGATAAGGATTGTAGGATTAAATCAGTCGTAAAAGACGACTTTAATTGCCATGCTATGCTTTAGAAAGATATTCCAACTAGCAGCCTTTCATACCGAGCTAAGTCAACTTTGACATCGAGCTTTAAAGCGTAGTGGGCAGAGGCGCAAACTAACAAGGGATCGGTTTGGAAAGCGGGTAAAAGTATAGAGGGATTCCAAAAGTAATATTTCACCCTTATCCGGAAGGGCGTCTCCACCCCACTTCTCCTGGGTAAAATCGTATGTATATGCAGTAAGGCTGCCCTTAGGGACGCATCAATGGAGATTTTCCATCACGCCTTAGTTTGAGTTCATGAGCATTTTTCCTTGAAAAAATAACAATTTTTTGATATACTTTTTATAAACTTTCATAGAAAGAAACTATATAAAGGATTAAAAATGTATAAGTATTCAAAAGTTTTGTGTACTCAACATCAAAGCCATCAAATGCCCTTTTCTCTCCTTATTTCTCCTCTTTCTATTATTATTTCCCTAATTATTTAATTCTTATTTTTATTGCTTCTCTTCAAAGAGAGCAACAGCCAAATTTTCGTATTCATATTAGTTTTTTGAAAAAAAGTCCTCTCTTTTAGGCATAAGTGTGAAAAAAGCCGGTTTACTTGAGAGCAAATAAACCCAGACTAGTTAAAAATAGGATTCTAAAATGAAAAATAAATCTCTTGTCGTAAGCACTGGCCTAGCGATGTTTTCGATGTTCTTTGGCTCAGGAAATCTTGTATTTCCTTTAACTGTAGGGCGTGAGGCGGGGGGGCACTTTGCTTTGTCCTCTCTGGGATTTTTACTGACAGGGGTGCTGGTTCCTTTCTTAGGCGTTTTAGTCATGTTTTTGTACCGAGGGGAAACCCACTCCTTTTTTTCTTCTTTAGGAAAAGGAGCGGCTTTTTGGTTTTCCCTCTGTGCCCTTTCTCTTATGGGGCCTTTTGGGGTGTTGGCGCGCTGTATAGTGGTGGCCCATGGCACTTTTGGCTTAGTCGTTCCCGGGGTATCCTTGCCTTTTTTTAGCATCCTATCTTGTGCTGTCATCTTCATGCTCACCTTGAACAAGCGAAAAATCGTGTCCTTTCTCGGTACTTATTTGACCCCTATCCTTTTACTGTCCTTAGGGGCGATCGTCTTGTTAGGATTATGGCATGGAAGTTTCCCTGCAGATTATACTGTGACCAAGTGGAGCGCTTTTCAAATGGGATTTCTAAAAGGGTATCAAACGATGGACTTGTTAGCGGCATTTTTCTTTTCCACCTTCATCCTTGAGCATTTACAGAAAAATTCGGCTCAAGAATTAAGCCAAAATACATTAATTAAAATCTTTTTTAAAGCTTCTGTGGTAGGGGCGAGTTTGTTGTCCATCATCTACATCGCGCTTGTCACTCTAGGAACCGTTTACGGAGAATCTTTTAGAGAGGTTCCTCAAGAGCAATTGCTAGGCCTGATAGCTGAGCAGGCTTTAGGATCTTACGCCTCTCTTGTATTATGTGTGGCCGTTGTCTTAGCTTGCTTGACTACCGCCATCGTCTTAGCCTCTTTATTTGCAGACTTTTTACGGACAGAAGTTGCAAAAGAGAAGATTTCTGCTCCCTTTTCTTTGCTTGTCACGCTTTCGATCGCTTTTACGGTTTCAACCTTTGAATTTGCCGGGATTGCGGGATTTCTAGGACCTTTACTTGAAGCGATCTATCCAGCTTTAATTACCTTGACAGTTTTAAGCATTGTTCACAAGTTATGGGGATACCAATTACACCGCTGGCCCATCGCAGCAACTCTTGCAACCAAGGTCTTGTGGTTCTAAACCTATGCGCTTGAAGGGGAAAACTGGCGAATTTTCCCTTTTTCTTTCATTTCTTTGCACACTTATTTTGGATTTTTTATTCGAAAATGGTAGGTTTTGTATTTCTGGCGGGATCTTTGGAGGTTCGTGTGTGTAAGAGCCACGACAGGATTTTTTCTTAGAAAAAAGTTTTGGTAGCTGTTGGTTAAGTTAAAAGCAACTGAAGCTCCAAGCAGAAAACCGAAAATCCTGGTTCCTACAAATAGGACTAGGGGTGGATAGCGGAGGAGTTGCAAGCAGATGGTTTTAGTGACAGGGGGAGCAGGTTTTATTGGGTCAAATTTCATCCGAAATTGGCTTCAGTATGAAAAAGATCCAGTCGTCAACCTCGACAAATTAACGTATGCGGGAAACCTTCATAATTTATCAGAAGTTTGTGAAAATCCCCTCTATCGTTTTGTTCGAGGAGATATTCAAGATCGCGCTTTAGTGCGCGAAATTTTGCTCCAATATCAACCCCGTGCAATCATTCACTTTGCAGCTGAATCTCATGTAGATCGCTCGATTCACTCTCCCTCTAATTTCATCCAAACAAACATTTTAGGAACTTACTGTTTGCTTGAAGAGGCGTTGGCCTATTGGAAGGAACTCTCAGATGAGAAAAAGAAGCATTTCCGCTTTCTGCACATTTCCACAGACGAGGTGTTTGGGTCCCTTTCTCCCTTTGCTCCGGCTTCTACAGAAACGAGTGCCTACTTGCCTAAAAATCCTTATTCGGCCTCCAAAGCTGCCGCCGATCATCTAGTAGAGGCGTTTGGCCACACTTACCAGCTGCCCATTTTAATTACGCGCAGCGCCAATAACTTTGGCCCTTGCCAATTTCCAGAAAAATTTATTCCCCATCTTATTTTACAAGCCATGCAGGGCAAACCTATTCCCCTTTATGGAGATGGATTGCAAGTGCGCAACTGGATTTATGTACAAGATCATTGCAATGCCATTCGGAAGGTTTTGATTCAAGGCACAGTGGGAGAGTCCTACAATATCGCAGGCATAAAGGAAACCACAAATTTGGAATTAGCTGAATGGATATGTGAAATTTTGGACGAACTTAAACCTGATGCTTCAGTTCGCCCTCATTCTTCTTTGATCGTCCATGTTAAAGATCGCCCAGGACATGATCGCCGCTATGCTTTGGACGGATCAAAAATAGGGAAAGAGTTGAGCTGGATGCCAGAAGCTAGTTTTGAAACTCAATTGCGAGAAACCCTTAAGTGGTATTTAAACCATCCTGGATGGGTTAATAACATTTTGTCTGGCGAGTATCAAAATTGGATTAAACATCACTATCAAGGATAAAAATGAGAAAAGGGATTATTTTAGCCGGGGGGAATGGAACAAGGCTTTATCCTCTTACTATGGCTTTATCAAAGCAGTTATTGCCAGTCTACGATAAACCCCTGATTTATTATCCCATTTCTACCTTAATGTTAGCGGGAGTTCGAGAAATCTTAATTATTTCCACTCCTCATGATCTTCCCCGTTTCCAACAGTTGTTAGGGGATGGTTCACAGTGGGGACTAGACTTTTATTATGCCTCTCAGCCTCATCCTGAAGGTTTAGCTCAGGCTTTTATGATTGGGAAAACCTTTATTCAAAATCAACCCTGTGTCCTCACCTTAGGAGACAATATCTTTTTTGGAAACGAGCTTAGCCAGCGTTTAAAAGCAGCCGAAAAGACAGAAGAGGGAGCGACAATCTTTGCCTACAAAGTTCATAACCCCCAAAGATATGGAGTGGTAGAGTTTGATGAAAATAGGCAACCGATCAACATTATAGAAAAACCTGCCATGTCCAAGTCAAGGTATGCGGTGACAGGTTTATATTTTTACGATCACCAAGCTTGTGAAATCGCGGCTCAATTGAAGCCTTCTAAAAGAGGGGAATTAGAAATTACGGATTTGAATAATCATTATCTGCAGCAGGGTAATCTCCGTGTCCAAGTATTTGGAAGAGGGATGGCATGGCTTGATGCAGGGACCTTTGAATCTTTGCTTGAAGCTTCGGTCTTTATCCAAACTATTCAACACCGACAAGGAGTTAAGATTGGCTGCTTGGAAGAAATTGCCTTCCGCATGGGGTATATTGGGGAAGAACAATTGGAAAAGTTAGCCCATTCTATGCGCGAGAGTGATTACGGAGCCTATTTGTTAGGACTCTTAGATGAACAAAATCTGAAACTTTAACAGCTTGAGGGAGCATGAACATTCTCAAAACAGAAATTCCCGAGGTGCTGTTGATTGAACATAAAGTATTACGCGACGCGCGAGGGTTTTTTTTAGAAAGTTATCGCGCCTATGATTTTGCTAAAGGGTTAAATATCTCTGCAAATTTTGTGCAAGATAATCACTCTCATTCCATTCAAGGGGTATTAAGGGGTTTGCATTACCAATTAAAAAGGCCGCAAGGGAAGCTTGTAAGAGTTATTTCAGGGGAGATTTTCGATGTGGCGGTTGATTTACGTCAATCCTCTCCCACTTATGGAAAATGGGTGGGGAGGTATCTCTCCGCGGAGGCTCCTGCTTCTCTGTGGATCCCTCCTGAATTTGCGCACGGCTTTTTAGTTTTATCTCCTCAGGCAGACGTGTTGTATAAAACGACTGATTACTATGACCCTTCTTCTGAATATTGCTTGAGATGGGATGACCCTCATGTAGGAATTGAATGGCCTTTACAAAAACCCCCTTTGTTGTCAAAAAAAGATAGGGAAGGGAAATTTTTTAAAGACTTACCCCCTTTTTAATTCTCCTGAAGATAAAGTCTCTTGAGTTGCTTATCTAGCAAATACTTAAGCGTTTTATTGCATAAAAAATAGGCCTCGTCTACCCTAAAAAGGGGCGAAGAAAAGGATAAGAGAGAATCCTAAAAGTTTGAGGAGATTTTAAAGGCAAATCGAAAATGATTATTTTTTCCAGCTTAGTGTAAATAAAAAGTTTTTTTATCCAGAAAAAGCGCTGAAAATGAATTTCAAACAGGTAAAAATAAATTTTAAATAATAGTTTTTACCTATGCCTTCTTCTCCCTTGAGGTTAAACGCCATCCATGATAAGGTGCCTTTTCATTAAATACCATGATTCCATAATGTACATGAAACGCACGATTTCCATTTTAATCTCTTTGGGGTTGTTATTAATCTTGAATAACCCGTTGCAAGCGCACTCACTACCCAAGCAACTGGTAGATAGAATGAAGGAATTGAGGCAGCCGCTAACACCTCATGTGATTGTAGTAGATGTGACCTCTCAAAAATTGTTCTTATTCAAGGACCATAAAATAGTCGCGAGTTACCCTGTTTCAACTGCTGCTAAAGGAACAGGTCAAGAAGCTAACAGCTATAAAACTCCCCTCGGTGTTCACCGCATTGCAGAAAAAATTGGAACGCATGCTCCTCTTAATGCGATTTTTATCGAAAGAGTGAATACGGGAAAAATTTGGACTCCTTTTGCTAAAGCTAAGCAAGGAGCCGATCTTGTCTTGACACGTATCCTGTGGTTAGAAGGCTTAGAGAAAGGCTTCAATAAAGGCAAAGGCAAAAGGGGGGAAAATGTAGACAGTTTTCAAAGGTATATTTACATCCATGGCACAAATGCTGAAGGTTTAATTGGAACTCCCGCCTCAAAAGGATGTATTCGCATGAAAAATGAAGACTTGCTCTCGTTGTTTGCGTTTATAGATCCTGGATCTATTGTGTATATTGCGCATTTTTAAAAGGTTAAAGAAAAAAATCGTTCTATCCACTATACTTGTTACTGTTTTACATTTTAATGGTTGTATGAAAGCATTGGATTTATTAATTCCCCATATTTCAAATATTGAAACAAAGTTAGGCTATGAATTTAAGGATAAGGACTTATTGGCCTTAGCTTTTGTCCACCGTTCTTTTATCAATGAAAATCGAGAAATTCACGAGCACAATGAGCGTTTAGAATTCTTGGGAGATTCTGTGTTAGGTTTGATGATTGCAGATTACTTATACCGCAATCTCCCTTCCACCCCCGAAGGAGAACTCTCTTATTTAAAATCCAGGCTGGTGGAAGCAAGTTCTTGTGTGACATACATTCATAAATTAGATCTCGAGCAATTTTTGCTGCTAGGGCGGGGAGAGAGGATGAATGATGGCAGAGGCAGAGAATCCATCCTTGCTGACTTACTTGAAGCCATTATTGGGGCCGTTTATTTAGACGGAGGATTAGAGAGCGCCAAAGCCTTTCTATTCAAAAATTTTTCCGCTGAGATCGAAGCGATTTTAAAAACCCCCGTGCGCAATTGGAAAGCCTTGCTTCAAGACTATTGCCAGAAAAAATATCAAACCACCCCTTCTTATCACGTCATGGAGGAAAAAGGGCCCGATCATAGCAAAACGTTTAAAATTTCTGTGTTTTTAAAGGATGAGGAAGTTGGCAAGGGAGAAGGGGGATCTAAAAAAGAAGCCCAGCAGAAAGCAGCTGAGGATGCTCTTTCTAATATGGATATTCAGGAATAATGAGGTAAAGCGTGGCGATTAAGCAAAAAAACGTATGGTACTGCAGTGAATGTGGCCATAAACAGACAAAATGGTTGGGGCAGTGTCCCCAATGTTCCCGCTGGAATACCTTCCATGAAGAAGTGGAGTTCTTAGGGGGCACCCGGTTTGAGTCGGCTCCTTCTCTCTCCGCTAATAAACCCATGCGCATTAAAGAGGTGTCGTCGGTTGAAATCCCCCGCATTTCAACCCACATGCAAGAATGTGATCGTTTAATTGGAGGTGGGCTTGTTCCCGGTTCCCTGACCCTTGTAGGAGGCGATCCTGGAATTGGAAAATCCACTTTGCTGCTCCAGCTTTCAAATGCTTTAGCCATGCAGGGGTTAATTATTTTGTATGTTTGCGGAGAAGAATCTGTTGAGCAAACTTCCATGCGTGCAAAACGTTTAGGCGTTGAGACGGATAACCTTTATCTCTTAAACGAGACAAATTTTTCGGCTATTAAGGTGCAAATTGATAACATCAAACCGGATGTTCTCATTATTGACTCCATCCAGATTGTGTATAAAAGTGAGATTAGCTCTGCTCCTGGTTCAGTTTCCCAAGTGCGGGAAACCACGACAGAATTCATGCATTTGGCAAAAGGGCGTAGAATTGCCACTTTTTTAATCGGCCACGTCACTAAATCAGGAGAAATTGCAGGGCCCCGCGTGCTTGAGCATTTGGTGGATACCGTGCTGTACTTTGAAGGAGATAAGCAGCAGAATTACCGAATGATTCGGGTGGTTAAAAATCGGTTTGGTCCCACAGATGAGATAGCGGTATTTCAAATGAATTCGGGAGGGCTGACTCAAGTGCCTAATCCCTCCCATATCTTTTTAGAAGAAAGGACTAAAAATAGAGTGGGCTCAGTGGTCATCCCGACGATTGAAGGAACTCGGCCCATTTTGATTGAAGCCCAAGCTCTTGTAACCGAAACAGTATTTAGCACCCCTTCACGCCGCTGTACAGGCTTAGATCAAAACCGCTTAGCCCTTCTGTTAGCGGTGCTAGAGAAAAGAATGCGTTATCAATTGTATAAATGCGATGTATTTGTCTCGATTGCCGGGGGAATACGGGTTACCGAGCCAGGTTTAGATTTGGGCGTACTTTTGGCAGTGGCCTCTTCCATGCGCAATCGGGTGATCGATCCAGAAACCGCAGTAGTCGGCGAAGTGGGCTTAGGAGGGGAAATTCGCAGTGTTCCGCGAGTGGATAGCCGCATTAAGGAAGCTTTACACATGGGATTTACTCGCTGTGTCATTCCTAAACGAAACCTAAAAGGCGTTTCAGACGAAATCCGGCAAAAAGTCGCTTTAATTGGGGTAGAATTTGTGGAGGAGGCAGTAGATGCTCTCATTGCCTAAAGGGGTGCGAGTGGGCGCGCGCGAGTCTCCGTTATCCCAAGCTCAAGTTGCAGAAGTTCAACAAGCCTTAAAATGCTACCATCCTTTAATTGAATTAGTGCCAATTTGGATCCAAACCACAGGCGATAAAGAGCAAAAGATCTCTTTGCGCTCGATGGAAAAGACAGATTTTTTCACAAAAGAAGTGGATGAATTATTGCTATCTGGACAATGCGATATTGCGGTACATTCTGCTAAAGATTTGCCCGAACCTTTGCCTAAAGGTTTAACTTTAATCGCTTTGACAAAAGGAGTAGATCATAGAGATGCCTTGGTGTTGCGAGAGGGGCAAACCCTTGACAATCTTCCCTTGGGCGCCTTGATCGCCACCTCGTCGGAGAGAAGAGAACAGCAAGTTCGCATGCTGCGCCCCGATCTTCAATTTAAGGATTTGCGCGGAACAATCGGGCAACGCCTCAGCCTTTTAGAATCAGGGGCGGCTGACGGAGTTGTAGTGGCAGAAGCTGCGCTTATTCGCTTAGGGCTTAGTCATTTAAATCGGGTGTATTTGTCCGGAGAAACGACCCCTTTGCAAGGAAGATTAGCTATCCTGGCGAGAACAGGGCATGTCGAGATGCGCCAAATTTTTGCTTGTTTAGATGCCAAGAGTGGGCAATGTCTCGCATCCTTTACCTAGGGCTCACCGTTCCAGATGAATTGCATCAGCAGGCAATACATTGTCCTCTCATTAAAATCGTTCCTCGCGCCCTTTCTGAGCCCGATATTAGACTGGCTTTTGCCGATTTTCTTGCTTACACTCATCTTGTTTTAACTAGCCAAACCACGATTCCGCTATTTCTTGAAGCAGCCAACTTTTATCAACTAAGCCTGGATGCCATCCAAACCAAAAAGGTGGTTGCCGTAGGGCAAAAAACAGCGGCTAAACTTTCTCAGTATGGATTAAAAGCTGACTTTATTCCTCAAGAAGAAACTGCGGAAGGGATCAGGGACTTATTTGCCGATTGGGATAAAGATCTCGTCTATCCGTTCTGGCCCCATTCATCCCTTTCTAGGACTATTTTAAAGGATTTTTGGACCCAAAAGGAAATTAAATATCGCGAGTGCATTCTTTACGCCACTGTTACCAATGATGAGATCGTGCTGCCAGACCTTTCCTCAATCGATGAAATCATCTTCACAAGTCCTTCCACAGTCGATGCTTTTTTAGAAAGATACCAAAGCCTTCCAAAAGATAAAAAATTGACCTCTATAGGCCCTGTTACGGCTCGTCGGTTAAAAGAAGCAAAGGAGCAAATATTTTAATCGATTTCAATAGCGCTTGCTGCTGTTCAGCAGAACGGGGGAGCATTTGAGTACGCCGGTGCAGGGTCTAAAAAGATGAGGGTCTAGTGGTGTTAGCCGCTGTTCCCCCATCTGAGATTATTTTAAATTGATAAAAACTAGCTTATCTCCCAAAGATTGGAGATATCTCCTAGGGATAGCATAAGCATGGCAACAAGGGTTGGCCAAGCCTTAGTAGGCAAAGTTGGATGGCTGTTCTACCCCGGGGAATGACGTGCCAGCTTGCTAACAAATTCTTCTAATAAATCTTAAATGGCTGTTTTTAATAAAGCTGGGCAAATAAATGGGCAATTGCTATGAAGCTAGCCGCAATTTAAAAGAACTTGATGAAACTCTCTTTTAATGTTCATAAAAAATTAAAAAAACTTTCTTATAGCTAAATTTATCTCTTGCGCAGTAGCAGGAGTTAATTAAAACTAGGGTTAGAGGACAAGCTGAGCATTAAGTGATTAATAAATAAAAAGTTAAGGTTGATTTTGTTATGTAAAGGTAGGCATAAGTTGGGCTTAATTTCCTATTTTCTTTCTCTAAAGCTTTTAATCTTTGCGCTTCTGGAGACATTCATCCCACCGAATTTAGCCTCCCATGAGTAATATGTGGGAGGCGTTACGCTATATTTGCGGCAAACCTCAGCTACTGTCGCGCCCACTTCTACTTCTTTGAGTATTTGAATGATTTGTTCTTCTGAAATCTTTTTTTAATTGTTTGTACCTTAAATTTATTAAATTTTAGCACGAATCTCTATTTCTTTTTGGATGATTTTTATGGGACAAGGTCAGTTGGCATTTCTGCATGCCAGCGAAAGGTTGGAAGGCGATATGGAAGTAGCGCTTACCCCTGTTCGGAGGAAGAGAGGGGAGAGTGCTTTAGTGGGTTAATGAACGGCTTAAATCCGAATAAGCAACAATTATTTTTTAAGGTTTGCATTTCTTTCGAAGCTAAATTTTAAGTACACTTCCGTTCTTTATTGAATGAAGTACAAGGTGCGAGGAAAGTTGAATTTCTTTTCAACTGCTTGCCAAAAATATTCTTAATCATTCAGAATGCCCTAAGATTCTGTTTAACCGTTAACTTTAAAGGAGTCCAATATGACGCATCAATACAAGCTACCCGATTTGCCATACGATTTTGGGGATTTAGAACCGGTTATTTCTAAAGAAATTATGTCGTTGCATTATAACAAACACCATGCAACCTATGTGGCGAATTTAAACAAAGCTTTAGAGCAATATGCAGATGCTGAAGCGAAGCAGAACCTTCCGACGATGATTGGATTGCAATCCGCTATTAACTTCAATGGGGGCGGACACATCAACCATTCGATTTTTTGGACAAATTTAGCTCCTCAAAAGAGCGGGGGTGGAGATCCTCCACAAGGGGCCATCGCAGAAGCCATTCAGAAACAATTTGGCTCTTTGGATAAATTTATCGAAATCATGAACGCCAAAACGGCTGCCATTCAAGGTTCTGGTTGGGGTTGGCTCGGCTATTGCAAAAATAAAAAACAACTCGAGATTGCGACCTGTGCTAACCAAGACCCCCTAGCGGCCAAAGGGCTTGTTCCTTTGTTGGGAATTGATGTGTGGGAACATGCTTATTATCTCCAATATAAGAATGTGCGTGCTGATTATCTAAAGGCCATTTGGAGCATTATTAATTGGAAAAACGTGGAAGAGCGTTTCTTAAAAGCTAAAGGAGAGTAAGTTTGGGATTCTCAACATGTCTATTTTTTAATTTGCATGTTGAGAAGTTTAAAAATGGGAAAACATCTTGAGTTAATCCCCTCTGTCTCGTAAACTAACACTTGTCATTAATCACAAAATATGTAACTTGCTGGAGCTCTTAAACTAATGATTTAAATTGGAGTAAATGGGTTTCTAGCTAAGCTACGACTGAGGGTAAAGATGGGCTTGTTTTCCCGCGATAAACCAAAAATTAAAATCCAAACGACCAAAAGAGATGGGTTTAGTGGATGGTTAAAATGCACGCATTGTAATGAGCTCATTCACACTAATCAAATTGAGCAAAATAATAATTGCTGCCCAAAGTGTGATTATCATTACCGTTTATCTGTAGAGGAAAGGCTAAAGTCCTTGGTCGATCCTGATACCTTCCAAGCGATGTTTAATGAATATCAACCCGTTGATTCTTTAGGTTTTGTGGACACAGAACCTTATCCTGAGCGTTTAGCCTCTGCAAGAGAAAAATCTGGCCGTGATGAAGCGATAGTGGTAGGGCGCTGCCAAATGGATGGAAGACCAGTCGCGCTTGGCATCATGGACTTCCAATTTATGGGAGGCTCCATGGGCTCTGTGGTAGGTGAAAGGTTAACGCTCTTGATTGAATATGCCCTCTCTCATCGGATCCCTTTAGTGATTGTTTCCACCTCAGGGGGAGCTCGGATGCAAGAATCGGTGCTATCCTTAATGCAAATGGCTAAAACTTCCGGCGCATTGGCAAAACTTCATGAAGCCAAAATCCCTTATATTTCCGTTTTGACAAATCCTACAACGGGCGGAGTGACAGCTTCCTTTGCTTCTTTAGGGGATATTATCATTGCGGAACCGAATGCTTTGATTTGTTTTGCCGGGCCGCGCGTCATTGAGCAGACCATTGGCCAACAGCTTCCTCCGGGGGCTCAAAAATCTGAATTTTTGCTTAAGCATGGGATGATTGATTGTATTGTGAGGCGCTCTGAATTAAAGGGCAAAATTGTAGAATTTTTAGATTTCCTTGCTGCAGATTTAAAGGAAATCACTCCAGACTCTTCGCAAGAAAATGGAAAGAAAAAAGGTGGGGCTAAGCGTTAGCCCTAAAAGAAAGAGGAATATATGGATTCTGATGGTTGTCATGTATGGATAAAAACTGAAGAGGGAGTCTCTTTGCCGGCTTATGGATCAAGCGGGGCCGCTGGAGCTGATGTAAGAGCATATCTCAAAGAGGATGTGATCTTATCCCCAGGTTGTAGCGCACGCATTCCTACGGGGATTTATTTCGAAATTCCCACGGGATTTGAAATTCAAGTTCGTCCGAGGAGTGGTTTGGCTGCCAATCACCAAATTACCGTGTTAAATACCCCGGGTACCATTGATGCGGATTATCGTGGGGAGTTGCAAGTGATCTTGATAAACCACGGTAAAGAGCCTTTTATCATCACAAATGGTATGCGAATTGCTCAAATTGTTCTTTCTCCTGTTGTGCAAGCAACTTTTGCATTTAAAGAACAACTCACTGAAACGGCACGCGGTACTGGCGGCTTTGGACATACTGGACTCCATTGATACGCCCAACGATTAATTGATTCGCCTAACGATTATCAGCTATTTTCTAACAAACGAACCTCTATGATTAAAATATCCAAATATTTGGATCCAACTCTTGTCACTTTTTTAGACGTCGATACTCGCGATGAAGTTCTTTATCAATTGGTCGAAATGGTTTACAACGCCAATTTGATTAAAGATAAAGAAGCTTTTTATCAAGCGATTATTGAAAGGGAAAAAATTGTGTCGACCGGCATTGGAATGGGTGTGGCACTTCCACATGCTAAGCTTGCCTCTTATGACCATTTTTTTATTGCGATCGCGGTATTGCGCAAAGGGATTGATTGGAATGCGCTAGATCATGCTCCTGTTAGAATCATTTTTATGATTGGCGGTCCAGATGACAAACAGACGGAGTACCTCCAGATCCTATCTTCGCTGACTTTAATGTTAAAAGATGAGCAAAGAAGAAAAAAAATGTTAACTTTGAATTCAGGAGACGCTATTCTTGCGCTTTTCGATGAAACTTAAATGTTAAGACAGGAGGCTAGTCTATGGATTTAAAAATCAAAGATGTTGCAGATCTTCTCAATGTATCTGAAACCACGATTCGTCGATGGTTGGTGGATCGAAAAATACCTGCTTATCGAATTAACCATCAATATCGCTTTAGCCGAATTGAAATTGAAGATTGGGTATTAAAGCATAAGCTGGGGAAAACACAGGAAGAGGGTTATTCTCCCTTTGTTAAGCAAGGGGGCTCTGCCAAGCCAAAAAAGAATCCCTCTAAAGAGGGAGAAAGCGCCACAGGGGGTAGTAAGCAATACGGATTATATCGCGCCATCCACAAAGGAAATGTTTTACACCATGTCCCCGGAGCTACTAAAGAGGAAGTGATCAAGAATGCTACAGCCATTATTGCCAACGATCTCAATTTAGACGCAGGAGTGTTGACAGACCTTCTTTTAGATAGAGAAAATTTACAACCGACCGCCTTAAACAATGGAATTGGGATTCCCCATACGCGAGATTTTGTCTTAAATACCCATCACGATATCGTGGTGGTGGTATTTCCTCAAAAACCCATTGAATATGGGGCATTAGATGGGAAACCTGTCCATACCCTCTTTTTCTTGTTTGCTTGTGAAGACAAACGGCATTTGCATCTACTCGCCAAAATTGCACATTTGAGCCATCAAGCGACCACATTAGAGCTTTTGCAAAGTAAACCTGATAAAGAAGCGTTTTTAGAATACGTCAAAAATTGGGAAAGTAGCATCCAAAAAGTGCAAAACGCTTAATATCTCTTAAGATCACGATAAGAATCTCTTACCGTGATCTTTTTAAGGCTTTAACTTAACGAGGGCTAGACAGGGGGATAGAGGCGTCTTCCTCTTGACTAAGCTGCTTATTCTTCTCAGTCAACACCAAGTGATCTCCCTCTGCAGAAACCAGATAATGAAACTTCTCATCGGGATGCAGCAAGATTTTTTCTGCAAGCGGATCCTCTAGATACTGCTCGATCGTGCGGCGTAGAGGACGTGCTCCCATCTCGGGTTGGAACCCTTGGTCGACCAAGAAGTTTTTGGCCTTCTCATCCAGTTCAATGGTAATATCTCGGCGAGCAAGCCTTTTTTGAACTTTCACGATCTCCAGTTCAATCACTTGGAGAAGAGCTTCGCGCTGGAGCGGATGGAAGATAACCATGTCATTCAAGCGGTTTAAGAACTCTGGCTTGAAGTGTTTTTTAGTGGCTTTTTCAATTTTCTCCTTAATATTAGAGTAGTCCATCAAGCTTTCCATAGCCCCAAAACCCACTTCGGTGCTTTTCTTGATTAAGTCAGCTCCTAAGTTGGAGGTCATGATAATAATTGTGTTGCGGAAGTCTACTTTGCGCCCAAACGAATCGGAGAGACGCCCCTCTTCCAAAATTTGCAAGAGTAGGTCCATCACATCGGGATGAGCTTTTTCGATCTCATCAAAAAGAACAACTGAGTAAGGTCGTTGTCTGACTTGCTCAGTGAGCTGGCCCCCTTCTTCATGCCCCACATATCCGGGAGGAGAACCTGTCATGCGACTTACCGCAAATTTCTCCATATATTCGGACATATCCACTTGGATGAGCGCGTCTTCTCCTCCAAACAGGTGAATAGCTAGCAGGCGGGCCAATAGCGTTTTTCCCACGCCTGTGGGCCCAAGGAACATGAAGGCCCCAATCGGGCGATTTGGATCTTTAATGTCCGCGCGACTCCGCCTAATCGCCCGACTGACAGTTCTAATGGCTTCATCCTGACCAATAAGTCTATTGCGCAAAATTTCTTCCATTTTGAGAACTTTTTGCGTTTCTCCTTCTGTGAGTCGGTTGATCGGGATACCAGTTTGACGAGCCACCACGTTGGCAATATCTTCATCTTCGACCACGACTTCATGTTCTTCTTTATTGATCTCCCATTGGGCTCTAAGCTGTTGAAGCTGTTCTCTCAAAGTTTTTTCTTTATCCCGTAATTTAGCCGCTTTTTCATACTCTTGCTTGCTAATGGCTTCTTCTTTGCCTAGGCGGATTTCTTCAATTTCTGTTTCAAACTTGCTAATATCTTGCGGCTGATTCATCATCGAAATGCGCATTTTAGCCCCTGCTTCATCGATCAAATCAATGGCTTTGTCGGGTAAGAAGCGTCCATGGATGTAGCGGTCGGACAAAACAGCAGCAGCTTCTAAAGATTGCTCAGTATAAATGCATTTATGGTGTTCTTCATATTTGCTTTTTAATCCCGTCAGGATTTGAATAGTTTCTTGCACACTTGGGGGTTGAATGATAATTTTCTGAAAGCGACGTTCAAGCGCTGCATCTTTTTCAATGTGCTTGCGGTATTCATCCACGGTGGTGGCCCCGATACATTGCAATTCTCCGCGTGAGAGAGCAGGTTTTAAGATATTAGAAGCGTCGATCGCCCCTTCTGCAGCGCCCGCTCCTACGATGGTGTGCAGCTCGTCAATGAAAAGCAAAACGTTGCCGTTTTTTTTGATTTCTTCCATGACCGCTTTAATCCGCTCTTCAAATTGGCCTCGGTATTTTGTGCCTGCAATCATGAGAGCAAGGTCGAGAGTGATCAATTTTTTCTTACGCAGGTTATCGGGGACTTCCCCTTTAACAATCGCTTGGGCCAATCCTTCCACAATCGCCGTTTTGCCTACGCCTGCTTCGCCCACGAGGACAGGGTTGTTTTTGCGACGACGGCAAAGGATGAGGATCAAACGCTCAACTTCCTCGCGGCGACCAATCACGGGGTCCATTTTGCCTTCGCGCGACATTTCTGTTAAATCATGTCCATAAGCACGTAAAGCGGGCATTTTATCGCTTGAGCCGCCGGCATTGCCTGTCGGTTTTTCAAAAGATTTAGGGCCCGCAGAAGCAGAAGGGCGCACTTGAGAAGCTTCTTGCGAACTGCTGCTTGCTCCGATCGGAGGTAACTGAAGATTAAAGGTTTCAAGTTCTTTTAAAACTTCTTTGCGCACTTCTTTCAAGTTAACATTGAGATTTTCAAGAACTTGAGCTGCCACACCGTCCGTTTGCCTTAATAGGCCCAATAGAAGATGTTCCGTCCCGACATAGTTGTGATTCAAGTTCGCTGCTTCTTCATTGGCATATTCAAAGACTTTTTTAACTTTTCCTGTTAAAGCTGGATCGCCGTAGACTTGAATTTCAGGGCCATATCCCACCAATTTTTCAACTTCAGCGCGTACAGTTTCGAAGTCGATGTTTAGGTTGCGCAATACATTGACGGCAACTCCTTGGCCTAGCTTAAGAAGTCCTAGCAAGACATGCTCTGTACCTAGATAGTTATGGTTTAACCGCTGAGCTTCTTTTTTTGCTAATTTGATCACTTGCTTAGCGCGGTTGGTGAATTTATCAAACATAATGTCTACTCACTTGTTTGGTATTAAATGCCTTAATGACCTGAACTTTGGATTTTTCTTCTTGATCTTTCAGTCGATTTTAACTTAGCTGACAGGTTATTTTCTGCGAAAATCTGTCACTGAGGTTAATTTTGCTCTAAATCTCTTCCAACTACCACCCAAAGTTCAGGTTAATGAACACAGAGACGAGAGCCTTATCGTGCAACACACTTCGTGATTTCTTCGAAAATTGCTTTTCCAAAGAGAGCTTTCTAAACTTCAATTTAGGATGGGGCCTATTTTTTTTGCAAATTGTTAAATGGTGGAAGAAGGGCAACTTGCTCTTTTTAAACGCTCAGAAATTGTAAGCCATAATCCTTTTTGTGGGAAGTCACTATCCACCCATATTCTCTGAACTTTAGCATCATCTAAGGAACGTAAAATATTGTAAAGGTTTTCAGCAACTTGTTGGGGATTATCCGATTTTCCCAAGGAAAAAACTTGGCACCTTGGATATTGCCGATCTGAGAAGCCCAAAACATACCCAATCGACTCAGGAGGCGTTTTGGGGTCTAACACTAACTCAGCTTTAGGCGCATAATGGCGGTACATTTGGCCGGGGCAAAGAGGTTTAGCTGAGTTTTTTTCTTTTCTAACCGCCGGCAGATAGCCAAGCACCGCTTGAAATTGTTCGGGTGCTAAAGAGCCTAACCGCACGACCTCCCAGTGGGGAGGAGTAAAATATAAAATAGTCGATTCCAATCCGCAGGTACATTTTCCTCCATCTAAAACCGGGAAATTCACTCCAAAATCTTCTTCTACCCGATGGACTTGGGTGGCGGAGGGTTTTCCTGATAAATTGGCCGACGGCATCACTAAGGGGCCTACTTTTTTGATAACCTCTTGAGTTAAAGCGTGATTGGGAATCCGAAAAGCTGCCGTCATAAGTCCTGCTCGCGCGTTAGGGGGAATAGTAGAGGGGCGAATGGGGAGGACTAATGTCAAAGGTCCGGGCCAGAAATGCTCGGCAAGTAACTCGAAATAAGGAGGTAGAGAATCTGCATAAGTCTGAACCTGCTGATAATGGGAGAGATGAATAATTAAGGGGTTATCTGCCGGCCGATTTTTTAAGGTAAAGATGCGGTTGATTGCTTGTGGGTGACTTAAAGAAGCGGCAAGACCATACACTGTTTCAGTGGGAAGCCCCACAACTTCCCCCTTGGAAAGTAATTCACAAGCTTTTTCCATTAAAACACGCATGACAACCTTCTAACGAAAAAGGACGGCAATCTCTTGCAACGCTTCTGCAAATGCCTCAATTTCTTCTTTGGTATTATAGAGTCCAAAAGATGCTCTGGCGGTGCCTGGAAGGTGAAAGCGTTTCATAGCGGGCTGAGCACAATGGTGTCCTGTCCGGATCGCCATCCCTTTTAAATCGAGCATTGTGCCAATATCTAAAGGATGAATCCCTTCCATAATAAAGCTGATGATGGCTCCTTTTTGTGGGGCGGTGCCGATGACTTTAAAGCCGGGAATTTCAGTCCACAATTGCGTGGCATAGAGTAAAAGCTCGTGTTCCCAAGCTTGAATTTCTTCCCTTCCAATAGCTGTGAGATAATCAAGTGCAGCCCCTAATCCAATCACCTCGGCAATCATAGGCGTTCCAGCTTCAAATTTGAGCGGTAAAGTGTTATAAGTGGTCTTAGTCAAGGTGACATTGTCGATCATATCCCCACCCCCTAGGTAGGGAGGCATCTTTTCTAGCAGAACTTCTTTTCCATATAAAATCCCAATTCCTGTAGGGCCATAAGTTTTATGCCCCGAGAAAACGTAGAAGTCTGCCTCGAGATCTTGTACGTCGACTGGTACATGGGGAGCTGCTTGCGCTCCGTCAATCAAAACTTTGGCTCCCGCTTCATGGGCAAGCTGAATGATTTTTTTGATAGGATGTAAAGTGCCCAAAGCATTTGAAATATGGGCCACTGCCACAAGCTTTGTTCTTTCTGTCAGCAGCTTTTGATAAGCCTCCAGGATAAGCTCTCCCTGGTCATTAACAGGGATCACTTTGAGTATAGCGCCTCGATCTTCACAAAGCATTTGCCAAGGGACAATATTGGAGTGGTGCTCAATCTCCGAAATGATGATCTCATCTCCTGGATGGATAAAAGCTTTGCCGAAAGAATAAGCCACTAAGTTAATCGATTCTGTAGTGCCGCGTGTAAAAATAATCTCCTCTGGTCGCTTAGCATTTAGAAACTGCATAGCTTTTAGGCGTGCGGCATGGTAAAGGTGACTAGAATGCGCTGCAATCTCGTAAATCGCCCGATGGACAGTTCCATACCCTTTTTCATAAAAATGGGTCATGCTATCGATCACCACTTGCGGCTTTTGGGCAGTAGCGGCAGAGTCAAAATAGATTAAAGGTTTTCCATGCATCCTTTGGGAAAGCATGGGAAAATCAGACCGATAATCGGAAACTTTGTTGAGCTTTTTAAAGTAACTCATCCTCACCTCCGCTTATAAAAAAGTTTGCATGCGCTGAGCTAACAGTTGACGAATAGAAGGGATAGAAATTTTGTTAAATACTTCTTGAGCAAATCCCTCGATTAACAACCGCTTTGCATCGGCAGGGGAGCAGCCGCGCGTTTCTAAATAGAAAAGTTGCTCCTTGTCTAGTTGGCCGACTGTCGCCCCATGCGAAGCTTTAACATCGTCAGCAAAAATCTCCAGATTGGGCTTGCTCTCCGCGCGCGCGATATCGCTCAAAAGAATATTATTGTTCAATTGGAAGGCGTTCGTTTTTTGAGCTGCTTGTCGAACTAAAATTTTGCCTTCAAAACTTGAGTGGCTGGACCCGTTTAAAATTCCTTTAAAAAGTTGAAAAGAGTGGCAGTGGGGGCTTTGATGATCCACGAGAACATGTGTGTGGGCTTCCCGTTTTTCATTCAAGGACCAGGTTCCATTCAACTCAGCATGGGCGTTTTCTCCATTTAACACCACCCGGTAGTCATGGCGAGTTGTAGCACTCCCTTCAGTGGTATGTACCGCTACAAAGCGACTGTTTTTTTTAAGATAAGCGCGAGTCGAAGCCATCAGCCAGCATTCCTGGGGAAGCGAGTGAGAAACTTGGGTATAGCGGACAGATGCTTGATCTTCGATCGCAAAATCAGCCCCTTGGTTGACCCAATAAGCCCCTCCAGACAAAGAACTGTGCGTGGAGAGGACGTGGAGTTCCGATTGCGAACCTACAAAAAAATGGAAACGAGGCATAGCCAAACACGAGCTGTCATCAGCATCCATGATTTCTAATACCTGGAGCGGTTTTTCCACTTGCAAACGGGGGGGAATATAGACAAATATCCCATCTGTATGGATGGCCGCATTTAAAGTGGCAAAGGGGTCAGCTTCCTCCAACAAGGTCTTTCCCCATTGGTTGGTCAAAAAGGCTCCAAAGGAGCGGGTTGCTCGCTCAAGAGGGGTTACTACCACCTTAGCGGGTAATCCCGAAAGATCTGACAGCTCAGGCGCGTAATGTCCATTGACAAAAACAAGGACCGATTGAGTGCATTCAGGGGCAATCAAATCTGTCAGCTGGGCTTTTTCTAAGGAAGACTTACGTGCGGCCGTATAGGTACGCGCAAACAGCTTGCGCAAGGGAACATAGCGGAAAACATCGCTTTTAGGAGCGGGAAGGCCTAGTTCCAAAAAATGGTCCCATGCTTTTTGTCGAAGTTTTTTTAATAAGGGATCGGCAGCCACATTGTAGAAGGCCTCTTCAAGAGAAGAGCGAAAAGCCTCGAGATTCGAATGAGAAAGTGTTGTCATTCTCCGACTCCTTGGGTCGACTCGATCAGCCAGTCGTATCCTTTGCTTTCCAATTCGAGGGCGAGTTGGGGGCCACCAGTTTGCACGATTTTGCCATCCAACATGACGTGTACATAAGTGGGTTTAATATAATCTAATAATCTTTGGTAGTGGGTAATTAAAATGATCTCTGTGTCGGGTGTCATAAGCTGATTCACGCCCCTTGCCACAATGCGCATGGCGTCGATATCTAAACCTGAATCTGTTTCATCCAAAATCGCCAGTTTAGGAGCTAAGATAGCCATTTGTAAAATTTCGTTTCTTTTTTTCTCCCCACCTGAGAATCCCTCATTTAAGCTTCGCTCTTTAAACTCGGGTTTAATTTCCATCAACTTCATTTTTTCGTCCAAAAGCTGCTCAAATTCTTCTAGAGCAAGCGTGGGCTCATTTTTTGCTTTCCGATTGGCGTTGTAGGCCGTATGCAAAAATTGGATATTGCTAACCCCCGAGATTTCCACTGGATATTGAAAGCTCATGAATAAACCGAGATGGGCTCTTTCTTCAGGCTCTAATTCCAAGATGTCTTGATCGTTAAAAAGGACCTGCCCTTCAGTCACTTCATAAGCCGGATGTCCAGCTAAGATTTTGGCTAAAGTGGATTTTCCCGCTCCGTTGGGCCCCATAATGGCGTGAATTTCTCCGGGGGAAACTGCTAGGTTTAATCCTTTTAAAATAGGTTTGCCTTCCACAGAAGCGTGTAAATTAATGATTTTAATCATGGTAGTTCCTAAACCTTTATCCCACAGAATTTTCAAGTTTGAGAGTTAATAACTTTTGAGCTTCAACCGCAAATTCGAGGGGAAGTTCACGGATCACGTCTTTACAAAATCCGTTCACAATCATGCTAATTGCATCTTCTTGAGAGATCCCACGTTGCCTAAAGTAAAAGAGTTGCTCTTCGTTTAATTTAGAGGTAGAAGCTTCGTGTTCTACAGACCCCGAGGCATTGCCCACTTCGATATAAGGAAATGTGTTGGCGGAGCATTGATCGCCCACTAACATGGAATCGCATTGGGTGTAGTTACGCGCTCCTTCTGCCTTGGGGGCAACTTTAACGAGTCCTCGGTAACTATTGTGAGAGGAGTCTGCCGAAATTCCTTTAGACACAATGGTGGAGCGGGTATTTTTGCCCAAATGAATCATTTTAGTGCCTGTGTCTGCTTGCATTTTTCCATTTGTGAGAGCTACAGAGTAAAATTCTCCCACCGAATGATCTCCTTGTAAAATACAGCTGGGGTATTTCCAGGTAATAGCCGCACCCACTTCCACTTGGGTCCAAGAGATTTTAGAATGCACACCTGCGCAGCGTCCCCGTTTTGTCACAAAATTGTAGACCCCTCCTTCACCTGTTTTAGGATGGCCAGCATACCAGTTTTGCACCGTCGCATACTTAATTTGGGCGCGATCGAAGGCAATCAGTTCTACTACTGCTGCATGCAACTGGTTGTTGTCATAAGCGGGAGCTGTACAACCTTCCAGATAACTCACAAAAGAGTCTTCTTCGGCAATAATCAAGGTGCGTTCAAATTGACCAGACTCTTTATCGTTAATCCGGAAGTAAGTGGAAAGTTCCATGGGAGAAATAACCCCTTTGGGAACATATACAAAAGAGCCATCAGTGAAAACTGCTGAATTCAGCGCAGCGAAAAAGTTGTCTCCACTGGGCACAACCGAACCCATATATTTTTCCACCAGCTCCGGGTATTTTTGAATGGCTTCTGATATCGAGCATAAAACTACGCCAGCTTCATCCAGTTTCTTTTTAAAAGTCGTGCCAATGGAAACCGAATCAAAGACCATGTCCACCGCCACATTGGCTAAGCGCATCTGTTCGTCCAAGGGGATCCCTAGTTTTTGAAATGTTTTAAGGACTTCAGGATCCACATCATCTAAGCTTTGATGTTGGGGCTTCATTTTAGGGGCAGAATAATAACGGATATTTTGATAGTCGATAGAAGGGTATTCCGCATTCAACCAATGAGGCTCTTCCATTTCCAACCATTTGCGATAAGCCTTCAAACGGAAATCTAACATAAAGGCGGGCTCATTCTTTTTTTCCGATAAAGCGCAGATCACGTCTTCGTTGAGGCCTTTAGCAAAACTGTCTGTTTCAACATTTGTTACAAATCCATATTTGTAATCAGAATCTTGAAAATTGGGCTGTGCGTTCATTTTAGCTCCTGCTCCTTCGCCTCTTCATGGCGCGTTTTAGAGAGTGAAGAAGTCTAGTTTATAAACAATTTATTGTCAATTTTTCCAAAGATCGCTTTTCCCCGATCTTGGTATTTAAAGCCAAGCGTAAATCCTCAAGGACAGGGGCGGATTGCTAGCTTTTCCCCATTTTCTCGTCTCCTAGCGGGTCCAAAGGCGTTTCAAATTTTCTTAAAACATGGGCTTTAGAGGAAAGTTATGGCATAAGTTCCCATTAGCTTCTGGCGGAGGACTATTTGTTAAGGCAAAAAAATATCCCTACTTTTCCCTCTTTTGCTTATTATTTTCTCTCAACAGAGGGTTTCTTTTTCAAAATTGTCAAGGGGTAGCCTAATATCACGCCCCTCTCTTGCGCAGGCGAGCTTGATTTTTTGCTAAAGAGCACCAGTTTTTCGCCACGTAAACTAGGGACATTTGGCCGATCTCATGCGAAAGGGGAACTTCAAGCAGAGATTATCGATAGGCATTTTTCCCCAGCGCGATTTCTTTGCTGTATTAGAGCGTGAATTTAACAGCCCGTCTTTCTCTGATAGGCGCCATGCGAGCCCCTTTTTATAGTAAAATAAAATTTTTTTAGCTTTACAGAGAGATTATACCGACAAAAACTTTGTTATGCAAGTTGGCTATCGCAATTAAAAATAAGGTTGGAAAAGATCTTCTATTTCCCCAAATGAATTTTTGTGATAAAGTCAAGAGTTTTTAAGGAATTAAAATATGCAATATACGCTTTTAGGCCCATTAACTGTTCTCGAGGCCTTAACCAAATTATCTCCAGATAGTTCTAAAACTACGTTGCGCGAGTGGTTAAGAGATGGGCGTGTTTTTGTAGACGGTCAACTCGTTAAAATTGCTTCTACCCCTCTACAATCAGGCCAAACCATTTCATTGGGAAGCAAGCCCGCGCGCAAAGAAAAAGTGCCTATTTTATACGAAGACCCCCATTTAGTGGTGATAGAGAAGCCGGCAGGCTTACTGAGCGTGGCCACGCATTTTGATAAAACGCATACCGCGCACGCTTATTTAAAAGAGCGGTTTAGACCACGTAAAGTCTATGTCGTGCACCGCTTAGATCAAGAGACGTCGGGAGTGATGCTTTTTGCTCTAAGTGAAGAAGGGTATTTTGGGTTAAAAGAGCTGTTTGCGAACCATGATATCGATCGGCAATACACCGCCGTTGTTCATGGAAAAATGCCTCAACGAGCGGGCACCTGGCGATCTTACCTGTATGAAGACAAAGCGTATGTGGTGCATTCCACCCAAGATCCTGAAAAAGGGGAACTTGCCATTACCCACTTCCAAATTTTAGAATCCCGCTCCTCTTATTCCCTTTTGAAACTCACCTTAGAAACGGGGAAAAAAAATCAGATTCGAGTCCATTGTGAAGAAAATGGGGTGCCTATCGTAGGGGATAAAAAATATGGAGGGGAAGAAAGCATCATAGCGCACAGGTTGTGTCTACACGCTCATCACCTGGGATTTGTTCACCCCATTTATAAAAAGGAGATGTCCTTCGATTCCCCCATTCCCGAGAAATTTTACCGGTATTTAAAAACTCATGTATAAGAATCGCGGTTGGTTTATTTTTCTTCTCCTGATAGGATTGCCTACCTTATTTTTTAGCGGCATAACTTTTTATAATTTATATCAATATTCTCGCCTCGATTCAAAAACACAAGTGGCAAAAATTGAATGGTCTATTGTCAAACAAGAGCCTTGGTCAATTTTGAACCTCGTAGGATGGGGAGAAGAGCGGTATGCTTTAAAAACACTTTTTGAATTTGAATACGAAGGGGTTTTTTATAAAAAAGAAGCCTTAGCGGATTCTTTTCGCTTTCGCAATGAATGGGCTGCTAGGCAAGAAATTGCTCAGGAGCAAAATAAAAAACAGTTTGTGTGGTTTCAATCGACCAATCCGCGGCAGGCTTCTTTGCAAAAAACTTTTCCTTTAAAAGGGTGTATTTCGGCTTGTGTGCTCATCGGAATTTTTATTTATTTTATCTGTTTAGGCTTTTCAGTAAGGCCTAATTAGAGGCTCTCATAAGAAGTCTCTTTTTCTTTACAAAAAATATTTCCGCTAAAAGAATGGGTATAAAGCTTCTCCTTCGATCGAAGCTTGCTTTATTTAAGGAAAATGCATGCCCCCTATTATTTTAAGAAATGTTACGCCAACAGGAATTCCATTAGAAGCCATTTTTCTTCCTGAGCTAGGAATGAACATGATCAGCTATAAGCAGGGAAAGATTGAAGTGATCGATCAATCTACTCGCCCCTTGTTTGAAGAACGGTTTGCAGGCCTGGGAGCTTTGATAGGTCCCCACTTTCATCATAGGCTTCCTGCTACTATTCCCCCCATCGCCGATGAATCGTTATTTCCCCATATTGCGCGCGTCAAACAAAAGGGGGTGCATGAGCCATTTTCCCATGGGATTGGGCGTTACGCTTCTTGGAAGGCGGAAGCCACCCCTACGGCGCTAGAAGCTCACTTGAGTGGTGACGATGAATGGCGAGGGGTGAGGTTATCGTGCCTAGAAGGGCAAAATTTTCAAATGCATTTTCGAGCTGAGCTGACGCCCAAAGAGCTGAAAATCCATTTTTCGGTGGCCAGCGAAACCAGCTCACTCGTCGGTTTGCATTACTATTATGCTCTGCCTCAAGGTAAGGGTACGGTGCATTCTCGTATACAATCCCATGTTTTAGAGAACAGCGCAAAAAAGCCTCCACGTTGGAAAATGAATGAACAGCAGGAAGTTGCCATTTCCCTAGGGGAGGAAGAGATAGATACCACTTTCTTTCCCTTTACAAACCCGCAAAGCGGAAAAATTCTTTTAGATGCAGGCAGTTATCAGCTTGAGAAAAGGTATCGATGCGACTCTCCGGAAAACGCCTGGCAGCTCTATCATCCCAAAGCTGCCTCCTTTGTTTGCATCGAGCCGTTAAGTTCCCAAGATCCTCGCCACCCCCACTTAACGCGGAGTGCTCTTCAGGTTGAAATAGAAATTTTAGAGGCCCCTTGAGAGAGGCGGTAAGATAGCCGCATCCCTATGGTAATTTAACTTTGCTGGGAAAAGGAAAACCCTGTATTTTTAGAGCGAACCTTAAAATAAGCCCCATCCTCTTTTTATAAGCTTTAATTCCCTTTAAATCGAGGATACGATTCATCACTGCAGCTCGATCTGAGTATGGGTTAGCATATTTATTCAGGAGAAGAATAAGGTATAGAAAAAGAAGGGGTTCTTTTGTTTTTGCGAGGTTAGCAAATCCTTGATCGATAATTTTATCCAGCCCTTCTTTTAAACCCTTTTCTTGTCCTACGGTGAGCCAGCGAGCAACTGCCCAAGAAGGCTCCAATGCTTCTTTGGGATAGCATTTAAATAATAGAGGGTTTTCTAAGATAAATTGATCGAGTTCTTGTTTATTTAAGCTGTTAAAATGCTCTGCTGAAAGATATTGCATCCCTTGCTGCTGGGTGAGGAGTAGGGGATCCATCTTTAACCGATCTAAAATGGTTCGTTCAAACCTTTCCTGTTCTTCGGCACTAAAATATTTACCTTTTGCTTTATCATAAAAAGCCTTAAGAACTAGATAACCGATATACCGTGCTGGCTGCTCTATTTTTACACTATCAGGATAAAGAAGGTTATCCATTAAATTAGTACTCAATTGCCTAATCCCCCCTAATAAATGTGCGTCTCCCTTGGATGAATGGGTATGATCGCCAAATGATAGCTTTCCTTTGTATGCTTCAAGAAGGTTTTCAAAGAAAGATTCAGTATTCACATTGATATCCTCATCTAACATGGCCCGGCTTCCCAGCAGAACGCTATTGTCATCCATTCTAAAAGCCAATCCCCCTTTATCCCGTATCACCTCATCAATAGCTGCTCTTAGAGATTTCTCATCCTTGTTATAGCGGACCACCTTAAAGGGAGGATCCTGCCATTTCGGAATATCCTTATCCTGGGAGACTAATACGATAGAGTCCGCTTTTAATGCCCATTCCCCTGTAATAAAGGTATCGTGGGTAAATATGTTGACGGCTTGCTCCATCAGCGTTCCTAAGGGAGTTAAAACTGCCATAGAGCGGTTATCCCAGGTAAAGCCCGAGTGAGGGCGGACAAGCTCTCCCAGGGAAAAATGAATCGTATTATAAATACCGGGAATCGCTTCTTTCGCTTTGGCTCCCTCAGCGTAATCTGCAAACGGCCTTAATATTCCGTCCTCCGGCAGGTGTTTAGTGGCATGGATTGCCCAGATTTTATTCTTAAGCTGTGCCGCGGTTGGCTTTAAATTTTGGTTAAATTCTTTTAAAGAAATTTTATTTTTTTTGAGTCCCCGCTTTCCTAAAGTAAATATTTTGATAAGCACGTGGAGAATCCTGACGAGAAGCTTGTGGTTGTAGCGATCGATGATTTGGTTGATTGATTTGAGATGGGCGTGACATGTGCGATAAGATTCGAGACCTGTAAAAATAGGCTTTTGTAAAGAATTGACTTTTTCGACAAGGGTGCTCAGGTTCGTAATGTCACGAGTTTTGCCTATTTTGCGAAAGGTAAGTTTATTTTTTATGGGGTTAAAAGCAACCTTATAATTTTGAGAGAGATAGTCTGTAGGTTTATCAAACTTAGAAGAAAGAGTCAGCATAAAAAAATTCCAAATTTTTGAGGGAAGTACGCCCGAGTTAAGGAATTTTGCGAGGGGGTTTTACCGAAGGATCTCTCCTTTTTCTAACTTTCTCACAATTCCAACAAAAGGCGTGGCAAGTTTTGTAAAATCTCATTTTTTAAGAGGGGGAGTCATTCGCGGGAGGAAAGATCTTTTTAGATGCTGACAGCTATCAGCTTGAAAAAGGGTCTATGCATTTCCCAGGAAAACTCATGGCAGCTTATTATCCAAAAAAGGGTTCATTTGTTTGCCTCGAGTTGCTAAGCTTCCAAAATTTACGCCATCCTATTTAACCATAAGTGACTTCAGATGGAAACAAAAATTTCAGGGGGAGTTTGAGGGATGCGGCAAAATCGCCGCATCCCTTAAGGCTATTTGACTTTACTGGGGAAAGGAAAACCTTTTAATTTTAAGTTGATTCTTAAAAGGAGCCCCAGCCTGTTTTTGTAAGCTTTAATTCCCTTTAAGTCGAGGATATGATTGACCACCTTGGCTCGATCGGAGTATTTTTTAGCATGAAGATTCATGAGCATGAGAAAGACGGAATGAATTTGGAGAGTTTCCATTTTTGCCGCTTTAAGAAAACCTTGATCAACGATTTTATCAAGCCCTTCTTTTAGACCCTGCTCATACCCTACTGTGAGCCAGCGAGCATGTGCCCAACACCCTTCAAATATTTCCTGATGGTAGGATTCAAATAATTGAGGATTTTCGAAAATAAATTGATCGAGTTCCTCCTTATCTAGGCTGCTAAAACAATCAGCTGATAGATATTGCATAACGTGCTGCTGGGTTAAAGGAACGGGGTCCATTTTCAACTTATCTAAAATAGTTTTTTCGAATCTTTCTTGGTCTTCAAAACTGAAATATTTATCTTTTGCCTTATGGTAAAAAGCCATGAGAAGTTGATAATAGAGATACTGTTGTGCAGGAGCGAGCTTTGGGGAATGGCTATTTAGATGGTTGTCCATTAAGGCGCTGTTGGCGAGTTTAATCAATCCCAGCAAAGAGGCATCTCCCGTGGATGAGTGGGAATGATCGCCAAATGATAATTTTCCTTCATATTCTTCCAGAAGGTTTTTAAAGAAAAATGGTGTATTCACGTTGATATCTTCATCTAATAGAGCGGGGCTTCCCAATATGCCAGAATTATCAAGCATTTTGAAAGCCAATCCCCCTCTATCCTGGATGATTTCGTCAATCGCTGTTCTTAAGTTTTTTTCATTTTTATTATAGCGAACAACCGTAAAGGGGAGATCTTGCCCGTTAGGAAGGTTTTCTTCATCCGGGACCAATAAGATAGACTCTGGCTTTAGAGCCCACTTCTGCGTGATAAAGGTGTCGTAAGCAAATATGTTTACAGCCTGATCCATCAATGTGCCTAAGGGAGTCAAGACGGCTATTGTATGAGATTCTCTTGAAAATCCTATACGGGGGCGGACAAGCTCTCCAAGGGCAAAATGAATGGTATTTGAAATAGCAGAAGGTGTTTCCTGTACCTCGGATGTGTCAGGGAGAGCATTCATAAGTTCTGAGAAGGGCCTTAATATCCCATCTTCAGGCAGATGGTTTGTGGCATGAACTGCCCAAATTCTCTTCTTAAGCTCTGTGGCGTCTGGAGCTAAATTTTGGTTGAACTCTTTTAAGGAAATTTTATCTTTTTTTAGCCCGCGCTTTCCCCCAGTAAATGCTTTGACGATCACGTGGAAAATTTTGATGAAAATTTGATTGTTGTAGCGATCGATGACTTTATTGATTGACTTGAGATGGGCATGACAAGCGCGGTAGGTTTCAATATCTGTAAAAATAGGTTTTTTTAAAGCATTTACGCTTTCGACAATGGTTTGCAGGTTTGTAATATCATTCGCTTTGCTTATTGTTCGAAAAGTAAGTTTATTTTTTGCCGTGTTAAAGACAACTTTATAATTTTGAGAAAGATAATCTTCCTGAGTCGTTAGTTTAGAAGAAAGAGTAAGCATATGAAAAGCTCCCAAGGTTTTTATAGGAATAGGTCCATGATTTGATGACAGCGGTTGCGGTCTTTAGGAAAATGCAGACTTCTAAAGCGCAAACATGTAAAATTTTCTTTTACTAGTTATGGGAAATCCAACTCAAGAATTTATTGATAGCTCTTATGAATACAAGAGTAATAAAATATTTTTTCATTTATACGTCTAAGTCTGCAAAAAGCAAATATTTCAAAACTCCTTTCACTAGCGCGATCATAAGAAAAAAATCCATCCGACCAGCCGTCTGACTATCCAAACTGATTTCCGATTAAATATTTCAAAGGCGCCATTTTTACATTTATTTGCAAAAATAAGTTGACACGATTTTAAATTTTAATATAAGTCTTAAGCCATTTAGACATTTTCACTCTCATAGGTGCGCGATGGGTCGATTTATGTGTGTTTTTATCTGCTTATTTTTTGCTGTCTGGCCTTTATTTTCTGAAGAAGCACACCTAGAGAAAAAGTTTGCGGCTAGAGCCTATGCCGAGGAGGAAACGCGTATCACCCAAGCCAATTTGACAGGCATCCCTAGCGCTTTTGTGGGAGGCGTAGTCAATGCTATCACAGGCGATTTGGCGCTTTGCGAAGTCGATTTAGTTATCCCCGGAACTAATCCCCTTGCATTTGAGCGCACGTATAGCAGCTCATTTAATAAAAACGGCACGCTTGAACTAGGATGGAATCTTAACCACTTAACCCGCCTTAAAGTGCTAGGCGAAGGGGTAAGCTTAAACGAAGGGCAGGGAGCTTTAACGCTTTTTAAGCTTGATTCCCAAGACAATAAATTTCACGTCTCTACCGATTCCATTAGCCATGGCATGACCAATTGCGGCAAAGGAGAAATCAGTGGCAGAACCAATACCAAAAACACTTATTTGATCCGTAGCCCATCCACAAAACATGGAGAGCGCCCTTTTTATAAGCTTTGCGATGGCGCAGGTGTGGAAAACTTGTACAAAAAATTAAAGAAGTCTCACAACAGAAAGTATTTGCTAGAGCAGACTACTTTCCCGAATGGAAATCTTCTCAGCTATAGTTATGACGATGAACATCAAATCAAATATTGCGCCTTAAAAAGTGGAGGTGAACATTTAACTGGTTTTAAGTTTTCCTACACCGATCAAAAAAACATCGCCAAAACAAGCGTTCAAATGGAAGATGGGCGCCAGATTACCTATTATTTCCATAAAATTCACGGGGAATGGTGCTTGTGCCAGGTTGAGCGGCCGGACGGAATCATCACGCAGTACGATTATCAAAATGGCAAATATGACCATTATCCCCGCCTTTGCCAAAAAAAGTTTTCCGACACGCATTACACTAATATCCATTATTGGATGAAAAAAGATACAGTCGAGGATGGCAAAGTCATTCGATCAAAAGACCGCCAGCGCTTTCGAGTAAAAGCATTGGAAGAGCCTGTCGGAGCTGATGGTAAACCTGTCCAAACCTACCGTTTTGAATACTACCTCAACGCCCATGATTTAGGGGGAAAAACGGAGGTGTTTGACGTGAACCATAGCAAAACTATCTACTGCTACAATCAAGATCAGCGCCTAACTGCTTTAGATTACTACGGAGAGGGAGATCATCCCTATCGCCAAGAAAGGCTTTATTGGGGATTAG